>CAZTVN010000008.1:0-26867 GCA_964617145.1 uncultured Candidatus Peribacteria bacterium | reverse complement strand
TGCAAAATGTTCAAAGCTTCTCGACGTATCTTCGGATGAATAGCCTTCGTCGCTTAGTAGGGATTTGCTTGAAAAGCGTTGAAAAATCAAAGATTTTTCAACGCTTTTCATCCTTCGCTTCGAGAGGTTTCATGGAATTCAACCTCTCTTCGCTTCGGAACGCAAATCTCGCATCTTCTTTCACATTTTTCGCTCGAAATGGTAAAATTTCGTTACAACGTTATGTTTTTCAGCACCTCCCTTTCATTGGTTTATAATGGGTTTTAAAATTATTTCGGAAAGATTGAAATGTGCCATTTTTGATTTGTGTTTGGATTTCCTTCATGAAATTTTTAAGAAAATGAAGATTGTGAATGGTTAAAAGGCGATGGGCAAAAATTTCGTTTTCTATGTAGAGATGACGAATATAGCTTTTGGAAAAATTTTGGCAGGCATAACATTCGCAGTCCTCAATAAGAGGTTTTTTGTCGGTTTTGAAGTGCGTATTTTTAATATTTTCGCGTTGATATAATGAAAAAAACGCACCATGTCTCGCATATCGTGTGGGCAATACGCAATCAAACATGTCGATTCCTCGCGCAACAGCTTCAATGATATCGTCAGGAGAGCCTACCCCCATCAAATATCGCGGCTTTTCTTTCGGCAAATATGGCTCTATCACTTCAAGAATATGATACATTTTTTCTTTTTTTTCTCCCACGCTTAAGCCTCCGATCGCAATTCCTTTCGTATTTAATTGGCTCATAAAAACAGCTGACTCTTTTCTTAAATCGTCGAACATTCCTCCTTGAATTATTGGAAAAAGTGTTTGGTTGGATGGTTTCTTTTTTTGGAGTTTTTTGAATTTTTCTAAGGATCGAACGGCCCACTTATGTGTGCGTTCCATTGCTTTTATCGCGTACTGTTTGCTGCAATTTTTCGGCGAGCATTCATCAAATGCCATGATAATATCAGCGCCGAGTTTGTACTGGATTTCAATACATTTTTCTGGAGTGACAAAATGTTTTGATCCATCGAGATGTGATTGAAATTCCACTCCTTCGTCTTGAATGTGTCTTAAATGATTTAAGGAAAATATTTGAAATCCACCGGAATCAGTAAGAATTGCTTTATCCCATTTCATCCATTTATGCAATCCTCCCATTTTTGCTATAAGGTCCTCTCCTGGTCGAATCATAAGATGATACGTGTTGGCCAGAATGATTTCTGTCCCAATGGTTTTAAGTTCATCGGGACTGACTGATTTTACTGCTCCCTTTGTTCCGCATGGCATAAAAACGGGCGTATGAATGAGTCCATGTGGAGTCACGAAGTTTCCTATTCTCGCCCATGTTTCTTGACAATTTTTTTTAATCGTAAATGTGAATGTTTTTGTCATGTTATTTTCGTTCAAAGATTTCGCGAACGATTTCTTCCATGCTTTTTTCGTGGATTGAAAGGTCTTCGATAGGCAATGTATCCAAAATTTCGGATGTTACTTTTGTGATATTTTTTCGAGATACTGAGATACGGCTACGATTTTCTTCAAGAGCGATAATTTCTCCGTACTTTTCTATTTTCCCTCGTTCTATTTTTTGAGTGGTTACTATTTCTAAGAGTTTTGTGTCTGCGTATTTTTCTCTGAGATTTTTATAGCTTCCATCATAGATAATTTTTCCAAGATCGATGATGATTACCCGTTTACAAAGCCTTCGGATATCTTCGAGATAATGTGAAGTTAAGATAATGGTGGCTTTTTTTTCTCGATTATAAATGGAAAGGAAATCACGGATAGCTTTTTGAGAGATGACGTCGAGTCCTATCGTTGGCTCATCAAGAAAGAGGAGGCGCGGTGAGTGGAGTAATGCTCCTGTAAGTTCGCATTTCATCCGTTGTCCGAGCGAGAGTTTCCGAACTTGTATGTTTAAAATTTTTTTAATGTCCAGAAGTTCGGTTAATTCATCGAGGTTTTTTTTGAATTTTTTATCTTCTATTTCATAAATTTCTTTGAAAAGGTAAAAACTGTCAATCGGTGGAAGATCCCACCAGAGCTGATTTTTTTGTCCCATTATCAGAGCGAATTGTTTTTGGAATATTTTTTCTCGTTTATAGGGTTTGTGGTTTAGGATTTGCATTTCTCCGCTTGTCGGATAGAGGATGCCTGAAAGCATTTTGAGTGTTGTTGTTTTCCCTGCCCCATTTGGGCCGATGAATCCTACAAATTCTCCTTCTTTAATTTCAAAAGAGATATTTTTGACCGCTTCGATAAAAAATTTTTTTCGATGGAAGAGACTTTTTATATTATTGAAAAAACCCGGCTGCGACTTTGAATATTCGTAGGTTTTGTAGAGATTTTTGACTTGAATGGCTGTTGACATGGTGATTTTTCGAGCGATTAATGAGATTTTTAGTGCCCCCTCGTTAACCGGCTGATGAATATTTTTTCAGACCATAATAAAAGAATTTCCTTGCTATTATAGCAAAAATAATCGTGACACCCATGAAATAAAGAGGCATTTCCCCTGATTTAAAAGCTATGGTAATTTCTGTCGGCAGTGATGTTATAAGAGCGAGTGGAAAAAGAAAAACGAAGATTATTTTTCCGATGTTGGTGTATATTTGTCTCGGATAGCGGGCAACTTGCAAGAGATTCCATACGATGGTATGAAGTGTTTCTGCCTGTTGTAGCCAAAAACTGAGCGTAATGATGAATAACAAAAAATAATAAAAGAAAATGAGTGATACGCTTGTGTAGAGTAGTCCGAGGAGAAAATTGAGTATATTGATCGGTGTTTCCATTGTTTTGAAGGCATAAAGGAACATGAAAAATGTTACTATCAATGATGCGACATGATCGAGCCGGATTGTTCTAAAAAATAATTGCACTTCGACTGATACTGGTTTTATGAGAGCAAAATCAATTTCTCCTCGTCGCATGCGTCCGTCAAAATCTTCAAAATTTTCTCGATACATGATGCTCGTCATGGTTGAAAACAAATAAAAATAAGTCATTAAAAGCAGTATGGTGCCTTTATCAAATCCTTTTAATTGATCGATGTGAAGAAAGAGTACTTCGATAAAAATGATATAAGCGCCGGTCCAAAAAATCGTTGCTACAAGACTGATGAAGAAGTTTGCTCTGTATATAAGCAAACTTCTAAAATTGAGTTTTATGAGTTGAATAAAAATTTTGATCGATTTTTGCATATTTTTTTAATTATTTCCCTACGGCTTCATACTTTTTAAGGCCGAGACGGTAGGAAGCGATAGTGATTCCGATAAGAATGACCGTGAAAAATATTTGTGCTAAAACATTTTCGAGAAGTTCTTGTCCTTGATAGGTGTTTTGTAAGATTTTTACTGGAATAAAGAAACTGTAAGGCAGTGGAGTGAATTTGAGAATGGTATACATTTTTTCTGGAAAAAGATCGAGTGGCACGGTTAATCCCGCAAAAATAGTTACGATTGAGAAATAGATGTAAATCAAGCGTGTCGTATCAGTGAACCAAAATGAAAGTATTCCAACGAGCGCCGTCATACAATGATTGATTAAAAAACCAAGTATAAAACTTAAGAGTGCGAGAGGAAGAATCGTCCAAGAAAAGTGAAAAGAAAAATATTTTGCAAAAATGATTATCATGATCCCATACGATATGATTCCGATGAAAGTTCTGGCTATATTTCTTCCAAGTTCGAAAACGAGTTTATATAAGGGGTATGAAATAGGACGATGGAGATAATTTGAAAGATCTCCACTTACAATGTCTCTCGCGTAATGAAATCCAACATGCGAAAAAATAAAACTCATTCCGATTTGTGTGAGCATAAAGTAGGTGAGTGCATCTTTAAAATCGTAATGGCCGATGTGGCTTTTTCCCTCAAATATGGCTTTCCAGAGAAAAACAATGATCACAAGTCGAGTAAACCAACCAATGTATGTGAGGTAAAATTGGCTTCGATATTCTTTAAAATCTTTCAGCGTGGTTATAAAAACCGTGAAATATTTGTGTAAATTTCGCCTACTTGCCCAGCAGGCAGGTGACGAAACCATTTTTTTTAGCATGTTCTTAGTTTTTTACGATATTTTTTTCTTCGTAACCTGAAGCAATGCTTGCAATGGTCGCTATGATACAATAGATTTTCGTGAGACATTCAAGATCACATTTTTGATCATATTTGTTGTGATAGCCCATGATTTCGTGAAAACAAAGTTTCGAAAATTTCATACCAGATGAATTGAGATTGGACCTATCGTCTTTTTCATCGTTGAGGCGGAAAAATCCTCCAATCACTTCATTGCCCATGAGGTAGATGACCGGTTCGGCAATGTAAGAGCGAAATCGATCGATGGTTGGTATCCCTTCCTGAATAAGATAAGAATGGATTTTTACACTGCCTTTACCAACGGAAAGTTTATTTTTTTGTTTTCGATTCATATTTTTGATTTCTTCTGCAGATTCAAATTTTTCTACTGCGATTCCATAGGTGCCGCTTGAGTTTTTGATGAAAACGTAAGGGTGTTCATTGATTTTGTATTCGTCGTATTTTTTTTGGATTTTTTTGAGTAATTCCTCCGCTTTTAGCGCTATTTTTTCGTTATCATTTTTATGTGAAATGTGAACTTCATCCATTTCTTCGGTGATCGGTAAAAATATCCATGGATCGATATCAATGAGGGTAGAAAATTCTTCAATAAGTTGTCTGTAGTAGTTAAAGTGGGTGATTTTTTTTCGATAAGCCCAACCAAGGAGGGGATTGGGGATTATTGGTTGATCGATGTTTTTGAGGATGTTTGGTATGCTTTTTGAAAGATCGTTATTCAAAAGAATGATATCGGGGATTTCCTCGCAAGCTTTTAATATGTTGCCGCTGTGATGAATTTTTTTTAGGACGATAGGATCATTTCCTGCGGTTTCCAAAACGGTTTCTTCGTCTTTGAATTCAGGGTGGATTGTTCCGATGCAAACATGAAAGCCCGCACTTTTTAAGATTATTTCAAGTCGTTTGAGATTGGAAAGATAATAAAGATTTCGCGTATGACTCTCAGGGATTAAAAGGATCGATTTTGTTTGAGGATAGAATTTTTCGAGATAATTTTTCGCAAGTAAAGACGCATGATGCGTGTAACTTGGGCAGAGATTGTTAAATCCTGCCGGAAAAAGATTGGCATCGATGGCAGCGATTTTAAAACCGGCGTTTCGTAAATCTATTGAGCTATAAAAAGGACCTTTTACTTGCGACTTTTTTTCTTTTAACCACTCAGCGATCGCCGTTTTATGGGTTTTGAATTTTTCTTCGAGAATACTTAAAACCATCGTGACTTGAAGTATAGCATTCTGGAGGAATTTTCACTATTTTCTCGAAGTTTTTAAAATTTTTATTCAGCGTCTTACAATATTTTTTCACTATCTTTTTTCGTTTCAGCTTGTCTTCCATCATAGAGGTCTTTTCCTCCGAGTACCGCGGCTGTTCCCAGCGCACTTAAGACTGCCACCCATCCCCGTCCGAGATCCGCTCTTGCCATGCCATTTACTGCCGCATTAAGAGCAAAATATCCTAGAATTCCTGTCTCTCCTGCCAAACATATTTTTTGAAGCCTTTCTATTGCTTCTGTTGAAAAGTCAGAACCTTTTGCTATCGCTTCTTTGTACGCTCTCTTTACCTGTAAAGCTCCCATTCCGGAAGCAAGAGAACAGATAAATACTACGGATCCTCCAATTATGATGCTTTCGAGGATTTCACCTTGTGTCCAGCGTTTTAACAGAGCTTCTAAATATTTCGCTCCGCCACTTGAAGCACTATCTGCTGAGACTGCCCACATATTTGCGAGATTGACAGCAACTAAAGCCCTTACGGTTTTTCTGGTAGAACCCATAGCTCCCGCTTTTTCTCCTTCCTCATCTTCTCCTTCAAAAATTTCTTCGCGTAAAATGCGAGCTATCAAATAGGCCGAAAGACCTGCTACTCCTCTTTCTACTCCATCAGCAATTTGGCTTCCGAATACTGAGGAACTATTAATGGCAAGAGCGGTCATAGCTCCTGATGCAACAGGCAGTATGATATGACTTGCTCCTAATTCACTTGCCCATCCAAAATTTCCTGTAAGACTTTCTGATTTTCTAAAACGTCCGAGATTTGCAGCCATTACGTCAAATGCTACTCCAAATCCCATGGCGAGTGAGGTTATATAAAAATATAAATACCACATGTTTTGTGAAGACAGAGTTAGGCCTAATTCTTTTAAGAATTTATCAAGAGAAGAAAAATCATTTTTTCTTACTTGCTCACGGACGAGTTCATCGAAACGGTTTTTTAATGCGTGATTTTCTAGACTTTTATCCAAAGTTCCTATAGCACGAACAAGAGCTTGTTGATCTGGAGTGCTATCTCCTTGTAAAAAACCTTTCAGAGCGTTGATTCCTTCTTGAATTGTTGGATCTCGCGAAAGCTCCTGAAAAATAGCTTCTAATTCTTCCGAAAGTTCCTGTTGTTCGGCAGTATTTTGTTCAGGTTCTAAAGGTCCTGATTGATGAGGTCTTCCCATTGATTCAGTATTTTCTGCCGTATCTGCACGAGCAACAAAAGGTAATCCCGCTAAACCAAGTGCTAGAGGAATAGCGCTTCGGAAACTTCTTATAGGTATAGGCTTTCGAGGAGGAGCATTACCATGACTTCTTGGTTTTGTTTCGTTTAATGCCGGTTCTCTCTGAGACTCAACTCCTCCCCCTGTCATTTCCCTTAAAGCTGGTTCTCCATGCAAAGTTGAATCTAATGCAGGGATGCCGTTATCTTCAATTTTTGACATAAATTATAGGTTATAGGGAAATAGTTGGCTTAAACCCCAGTTTTTTGTTCTAGGGATTTGAATTTTATCAAATAAAGATTATTTTTGTCAACTTTAGATTTAGGTGAATCTCATAAGCATTGATCTTGTTCTATTCCAGAAGTCATATGAGACTTTTTTGTTCGATTCAAAGCATATCTGCTCTTTATCAAAACAGATCAAGCTTTTTTGGAGGAGCCACGACGAGGATCAATGTTCATAAAAAAAACATCACTTGCTTTGAGTGTTTTGAGCAACGCAAAACTGTACTATATATAGAATGTTTGTCAATAGGAATTTTTGTTCCCTTAAACCTTCTTTCTTTTAGCCGTAGCGGTTTTTTTGACTGTTTTTTTTACGATCTTTTTTGTTTCTTTCACTTCTTTATCGTCTTTTAGCTCTCCTTCCGCCTCGTCTTTGGGCGCGATTTCTTTCTTTTTTCGAGTCTTTTTTTCTTCTTTTAGGGTCTGCGCCTTAGCCATTTTTGCCATAAATTTATCGACTCGTCCTGCCGTATCAACAAGTTTCTGTTTTCCTGTATAAAACGGATGACAAGCTGAACAGAGTTCTGTGTGAAGTTCTGGTTTGGTGGAACCTGCATGAATGATATTTCCGCAGACACAGATGGTTACGGCATCTTTATACCAAGTTGGATGGCCTGTTTTTTTCATTTTGACGATTTTTTAGTCTTAGGATGAGAGGAGATTTGAGATTTACGGCGGCGAGTATAATGGAAAACATATCCAAATGCAAGACTCAAAGCTATCAAGAGGCTTACAATAAGCATAGCGGTATCGATTTTTCGTACTTTTAATTCATAGCTTTTTTCCCGGATTTCGCCTTTATCGTCGATCGCTTTTATTTTTAACGTGTGTATGCCATTTTCTAAAAAAACATGTTTTAAAATTCCTCCTTTTTTTACTTCTTTTTTATCGATAATCCATTCGATTTTTGCAATTTTTCCATCAGGGTCGTAGGAATCTAAGGCCGATATGGAGAATTCTTCATTTATTTTTACTTTTTTGGGTACTTTTGAAAGCACTAAAACAGGACCATGATTATTGTCCAAAGGATCTGAAGCGTCGTTTAAATTGTCATTATCATCATCTGGATCTTTATTGTCTCCTATGCCATCTTTATCGAAATCACTTGATTCCGTTGGATCGAGTGGAAGAGCATCTCTGTCATCATTTATGCTATCTGAGTCCGTGTCTGCGAGAATGGGATTTGTTCCCAAACTTGTTTCTTTTTCATCAGATAATCCATCATTATCATCATCGGTATCAGCTTTATCACCGATACCGTCTTTATCAGAGTCGGTTGTTTCCGTTGGATCGAGAGGGACTTCATCCTGACTATCGGGTATATTGTCATTGTCGTCGTCGAGATCGCTATTATCTCCCGTACCATCTTTGTCCGTATCTACCGACTCGTTTTTGTCTAATGGCGCAAAATCTTCGCTGTCAGGGTATCCATCGTTGTCATCGTCACTGTCGTTTTGATTGCCTATGCCATCGCGGTCAGTATCACGGTCGACATTTATAGTGACCTGCGCACTGTTGTTATTTTGGTCATCAATACTTGAATCCCATGGATCAAGCACTACAATGATCGTGTGACTGCCATTTGTCGGTGTCCATGTCACGAAAACATCATCAGTTTTTTGACTTAAAACCGATATTGGCTGATCGGAATCTATTTGATTACTTGTCTTGCCGTCATAAAATCTTACTGTTCCCAAAAGATCTTTATTTGCCGTATTTGTTACGGTTGCGTATAGAAGAATTGTTTGGCCTTCGATGACGTTCGTTTGGGAAAAAAAGATATCGTTTTGCGATATTGAAAGGTCATTTACGCTTTGTGCGAATGTTAAAAAGGTCGGTATATTTACTATGAAAATAGTGCTAAGAGCGATTCGAAAAAATATTTTCATCCCTTAACTTAATTATATTAAAATTTTTTTTATTTAAAGTTATTATAGTGGGTTTAATTTTTTTGAGCAAGTTTGTTGGCTGTCATGGTAGTCAAAAAAACTCATCATGTCTTTACAGCATCACAGCCTGTTCTTTTTTTGATTCTTCTTTTTGTATCTCCTCTAAACCTTCTTCTGTTCGCATAATTGATACGGAGGCCACTTTGTCATCACCTTTGACGCGCATCATGTAGACTCCCTGAGTATTTCGTCCTTGAGTTGGAATGCTGTTTAAGGCCATGCGAATAACATGTCCTTTTTTTGACATGATAATAAGATCGCCTTTTTGATCTTCGGTTATAATCTTGGCGCTCATGACGGGACCTGTTTTTGTTGTAATTTTCGCTGTTTTTACGCCAGTTCCTCCTCGAGACTGGAAGCGATAGTTGGTGACAAGTGAATGTTTTCCGAGTCCGTTTTCGGTAATGATGAGAAGTTTCGCATTTTCAGGATTTTTTAGAACATCCATTTCTTTTACTCTATCGTTTGATTTGACTTTGATCCCTCGTACGCCCATTGAAGCTCTTCCCATATCTCTTACATCGGCTTCGTCGAATCGAATACATTTGCCAAGTTTTGTTACCATCATGATCTCATCTCCGGGGTTTACTTCTTTTACCCACTCCAGAGAATCATCGTCTCGTAATTTTATCGCGATAAGCCCACTTTTTCTCACATTTTCAAATTGGTTTACGTGCGTTTTTTTTACGGTGCCCTTTGTTGTTGCCATTACAAGGTATTCGCTTGAAAATTTTCCGTCTCGCGCCGAGAGCATAGCTGTTATTCGTTCATCTTTTCCGAGTTGTAAAAGATTTACTATGGCTTGTCCTTTTGCGGTGCGAGATGATTGAGGTATTTCGTAGGCGGGAAGTCTAAATACTCTTCCAAAATTTGTGAAGAATAGAAGTTCGTCGTGATTTTTTACATTGGCGATTATTTTGATTTCGTCTTCTTCTTTTGTTGTCGCTCCAACTACTCCAATTCCGCCACGTCGTTGTGATCGGAAGCTCGAAGGGCTTACGCGTTTGATATAGTTTTCTTTGCTGAGCATGATGATCATCGGTTCGTTTGGAATATAATCTTTTGAACCGATTTCACCGAGAGCTTGTGGGATTATGATTGTTTTTCTTTCGTCGGCGTATTTTGTTTTCATTTCAGCAAGTTCTTCTTTAATGATTCCAAGAATTTTTTTCGGACTTTTCAAAAGATCTTCGAGATGATCGATGAGAGCGAGTTTTTCTTTATATTCATCAATGATTTTTTGTTGTTCGAGTCCAGCGAGCGTTTGTAATTTCATTTCAAGAATGGCGGAAGATTGTTTGTCAGAAAGTTTGAATTTTTTCATTAAATTTTCGTGCGCCTCATCTTTCGTTCCTGATTTTCTGATCGTTTCAATTATTTCGTCGATATGGTCTAAAGCCTTCTTTAAGCCTTCGAGAATATGAGCTCTTTCTTTTGTTATTTTAAGCTCGTATTGTGTCCGACGAGTGATGACTTCCTGACGATGAATGATAAAATATTCGAGAACCTGTTTTAGGTTTAAAAGTCGAGGTTGTATGCCATCCACAAGGGCGATAAGATTCATGTTGTAGGTTGTCTGGAGTGAGGTGAATTTGTAGAGTTGATTCATCACTTTTTTGGGAAACGCGTCTTTTTTGAGATCTACAACTATTCGAATGCCTTCTCTGTTGGATTCATCACGAAGATCTTGCACTCCAATGATTTTTTTATCGCGGACAAGTTCGGCTATTTTTGTTATTAAAGAAGATTTGTTGATTTGGTAGGGGATTTCCGTGAAGATGATTTGGATTCGACCATTTTTTCTTTCGATAATTTCTCCTTTGGCGCGAATTATGACTCCTCCTCGACCATTCACATACATGCTTTTTATGGCTTCAATATTGTAGATAGTGGCTCCTGTGGGGAAGTCAGGTCCTTTGACGAATTCCATGAGTTCTTCAATGGTGCTTTCGGGATTATCGATTAAATGTATAAGCCCATCGACGAGTTCTCCGAGATTATGTGGAGGAATATTTGTTGCCATTCCAACTGCGATACCCATTGATCCGTTTAAGAGTAATTGGGGAATCTTTGTTGGCAGAACTTTTGGTTCTTTACGCGTTCCATCATAGTTTTCTTGCCATTCTACGGTTTCTTTATCAATATCAGAGAGCATTTCTTCGGAGAGTTTGGTCATTTTTGCTTCCGTGTAACGCATGGCTGCCGCAGAGTCTCCATCAATTGAACCAAAATTTCCTTGACCTTGTACGAGCAGATAACGCAGTGCAAAATCTTGGGCCATACGTACCATGGAATCATATACCGCGGCATCTCCATGAGGATGGTACTTTCCGAGTACTTCACCGACGACGGCTGCGGATTTTCGCAATCTCGCACTTGACCTAAGTCCCATCTCGTTCATGGTATGAAGAATGCGTCGGTGAACCGGTTTTAGCCCGTCACGTACATCGGGAAGAGCTCTCGATACAATCACACTCATAGCGTAATCGAGGTAACACTCTTCCATCTCTTGCGAAATGTCTTTTGGAGTGACTTCTCCTATCCGATAGTTTAAGTTGAGACTTTGCGTGTCATCTTTTTCTTGACTTTCTTCTTCAGGGTTTTGTGATTCAGGGATGATATCGTCTTTATTTTTCTTTTTTGGCATAGGGGGAAAGTTTTATTGACAAAATTTATAATTTATTTATAATATACTCTTCTTGCTCACTTAGAATGATCTCTTTTTTGAATCTCATCAACCGAGAAGATACCATAAAGATTCGAAAAAATCACGAGAAAATGAGTGAGAGCTTATCTTCCTTGAAGAAAATATGATAATTTGGTATAATAATAAGAAATATTTAAGATCAAAAATGTCAAAAACAAAAATAAAAAATGAGGAAAATACTAGCGATGTGCACAATGCAGAGGTTTTGAAAAAATCTTTGTCTCAAACAGCGCCTAACTCTGAAACTGAAGGCAATCAAAATGAATCGGCTACCGTGCAAACTGAGATGGCTGAGGCCCACGACAATGCTCAGATTGATGAATTATTTGAAAAAAAACAGCGTGCCATTGAGGAAGCTGAAAATCGCGCTCAAGAATTGGAAAATAAACATGTTACTTGGATCGATCGGGTTCTTGGCCCTTTTCGCAAACGCTGGCAGTTGGGGCATTCTCATCTTCATCCTAAAAATGGAGAAGATCCATTGCAATCGAATAAACCAAAGCTCGATGATATTGAAATTACTGAAAAACCTGATTTTAATGGCAGCGAGAAACTTTCTTCCAAAGATCGGCAAGAACTTCTTGAGGCGGAAAAACGCTTTCAGGAAGGTTTGGCTTCTATTCGTGATTTGATCGCTCCTTCGTCTATGGATATTGCTTCAGATCGTTTGCGCATTGATTCTATTTATGCCATGAGTTTTTATGTTTTTGCTTATCCTCGCTATATTGACGCGAATTGGCTTTCTCCTGTTATTAATTTCGATGTTTCCATGGATATTGCTCAGTTTATTTATCCGATGGAATCGGCTCGGATTATGCGTATTTTGCGAAAAAAAGTTGCCCAAATGGGCGCTTCCATGCACATGATGCAAGATAAAGGTCAGGTGCGCGATCCAGGACTTGAAACCGCTTATCAGGATGCTGAAGAGCTTCGCACCAAACTTCAACGTGGTGAAGAACGATTTTTCCAGTTTGCTTTGTATTTCACGATTTATCATGAAGACGAAAAACAGCTCCAAAAAATAGCGAAACAACTTGAAGGTTTGCTTGGAGGAAAACTTGTTCTTACCAAACGTGCTTATTTGCAGTCGGAACACGGATTTCATTCCACTTTGCCTATTTGTTTGGATGAACTTGATGTTATTCGTAATATGAACACCGGCCCGCTTTCTTCGACTTTTCCTTTTAGTTCTGCTGATCTTACTTCCAATGAAGGCGTTTTGTATGGTCTCAATCGTCACAATGACAGTCTTATTATTTTTGATCGTTTTTCTCTGGAAAATGCGAATTCTGTGGTTTTGGCGAAATCTGGGGCAGGGAAGTCGTATGCCGTGAAATTGGAGGTTCTTCGATCACTCATGTTTGGCACGGATGTTATTATTATCGATCCAGAAAATGAATATCAGGCTTTAACGGAAGTTGTTGGAGGAACCTACCTTCGAGTTTCTTTAAATTCTGATCGCCGCATCAATCCTTTTGATCTTCCTCCTCCACTTAAAGATGATGAATCAAAGCCAGGGGATCTTCTTCGATCAAATATTATTATCATTAATGGACTTATGAAACTTATGCTTGGTGATATGACTACAGCCGAAGAAGCGCTTCTCGATAAAGCACTTATTGATACCTATGGGTTAAAAGGAATTACTATGGAATCTCCTGATCCTTCTGTGTATGAAGTTCCAACAATGGAAGATTTTTATGATGTTCTTTCTGGTATGGAAGGAGCGCAAAATCTCGCTCAGCGTCTTCAAAAATATACTCGTGGAACGTTTGCAGGGGTCTTCAATAAACCGACGAATATCGATCTTCAAACGGGCCTTATGGTTTTTTGTATTCGTGATCTTGAAGATATCTTAAGGCCTATTGCTATGTATATTATCCTTCACTATATCTGGAATCGTATTCGGAGCTCTTTAAAAAAACGTATTCTTATCATTGATGAGGCATGGACCATGATGCAACATCAAGATTCTGCTCAATTTTTGTATGGTTTGGTGAAACGAGCTCGAAAATATTATCTTGGTATTACCACGATTACGCAGGATGTGGAAGATTTTTTGCGAAGCGACCATGGAAAACCGATTATTACCAATTCTTCTTTGCAGCTTCTTTTGAAACAATCTCCTTCGGCTATTGAACCTCTATCAAAAATATTTAATCTTACGGAGGGAGAAACGTATTTGCTTTTAAATAGTGGTATTGGTCAGGGGCTTTTCTTTGCGGGACAGAGACATGTCGCGATTCAAGTCATTGCATCGTATAATGAAGATAAACTTGTTACGACAAATCCTGAAGAGCTTCTTCGGCAAAGAAGCAAGGTGGAGAATTTTGAGGCGGAGTAAAGGGAGCGAGTAAATTTTTGGAGGAATTGCAGAAGGAGCGAAGATTTTTACGAAAACACGAGAACCTTTGGTTCGCAGTCCGATTCTTCGCTCTAAAAATGCAAAACCGTAATTTTGCATTTTTTAACGAGCGACTCATCGCACTGCGAAATCCAAAGAACCTCTATTGTTTTCTTTAAAAATTTTCGCTCCTTCTGCAATTATCCTTCAATGATCGCATTTACTCAAGCAATAAGCTCCTTTACTTAAGCTCCTTCTCAATTTCTTCCATGGCGCGGTCGAGTTGAGGATCGCGAGAATTTTGAATATCTTCACTTGAAATTTCTACCGTTATATCGGGTTTTACTCCAACATGATTGATACTTTTTAGATTTGGAGTCAGCCATTCGGCTACTGTGACCTTGAAACTTGATCCGTCATCGTACGCCTCAAGTTCTTGTACCGTACCTTTTCCAAATGTTGTTGTTCCTATAATGGTTGCCGCTCGATGTTCTTTGAGTGTTGAGGCCATAATTTCTGAAGCTGAGGCGGAACCCTCATTTACCAGCACCATAATGGGCATTGACGAGAGTTCTCCTTCTCCTTCTGAAACGTACATTTGCACGGTTCCATTTGAAAATTTTACGCCTACAAGGGCTTTGTTTTTGGTTAAGAAATGTTCGAGTATTTGAAGCACGCTATCTAAATATCCTCCAGGGTTATTTCTTAAGTCAATAATGAGACCTTTTATCTTTAATGTTTTCAGATTTTCTACCGCACTTACGAAGTCAGCGGCGGTATTTTCACCAAAAACCGCAATAGAAATCATTCCGATATCTTTAGAAAGTAATTCAGGTTCAACAAAGGTTAAAGTGATAACGTCCCGTGTGATTTCGAGATCGAATTGCTTTTTTTCGGAGTCTCGATAGATGGTCAGAGTTACTTTGGTGCCTTTGCTTCCCTTAATGAGGGCTACAATATCTTCGAGTGCCATATCTTTGATACTTTTATTATCCACCTCTAAAACTTCATCTTTTACTTTCAAACCTTCTTTTTCAGCAGGTCCATCTTTTATGACGCTGATAATGATAATTTTGTTATTTTCTATTGTAAGCTGTGCTCCAATTCCCTCAAAAGCTCCTTCATTGAGTGATTCTGTGATATTTTCCTTTGTCGTTGGTGGATAAAATTCAGTAAACGGGTCAGAAGTCGTTTTTATCAGGCCTTGAATAGCATTATAGATTAAGTCGTTTTCACTGAAACCATCTTGTTTTTTGTAATAGTAATCGTTGAGAATTTTATTCCATACATCGATAAAAATTTCGCTTTTAGGAATTTCGGAAAGTACATTTTCGCTTGGTGTTTCGGTTAAAGTTTCATCCGTGTTTTGTTTGTAAACGTAGTTAAAGACCCGAAAAAGCAATAAAGCTGTTTCGATATTTGTTGTTTTGGCATAGGGCCGGAAATAATCATCTTCCTGAGCTCCGATCAGTTTCAATTCTTCATTTTTTATAAGAATGGGATAAAACCATGCATCGATATCAACGTCTTTGTATGAAAGTTTTTCATTGTTTAATTTTGGTGTTGGTATGCCGTAGAGAAAAAAAGTTGACTTGAGAGCTTCAATCCTTGAAATTGTTTTTTCTGGTTTACAATCTGGTTTTGTGGCATTTAAATGCAGTAACCCAACTTCAATAGCTTTATTGAAATAGGGGATGAGGTTTATATCTTTGACATCTCTGCATTTACTTTTGGCTTTTTTTTCTGTGTCGTTTGGCTCGAAATCAACTGAGCGCAATAACCAGTTGATAAGATCGCTCTGTGTTATTCGATCTTCTTCATTAAAACTTTGTTTTGATACCGAATCCGCCTTTTTTTCTCTAAGAAATTCGAGTGCTTGTGATGCTTCATCTGATGATGTTTGATTTTGGAGTATGGCAAAAGTGTTTCCTGGGCTTGTGAAACTAAAGAGTACTATACAAGCTATAATGAATTGTTGTGATTTTTTAGGCATAGAGGTTGAAAAATTTTTGTATTGGTATTGTAACGAAATTTTGTTTTTATCTCAACGTAAGGTTGATTGTTTTCTCTGTCTTTCGATGGTATAATATATAGATTAACACTATGAAGCAAATATGGTTGAAACCTATGCATGGACGCCTTTTCGATCAGGATTATTACGACATCTCTTTTATGCTCTTTTGAGTCTTTTTATTGTTTTTCTTACACTCGAGAGTTGGAATAAAGCCGAGGGAGCTTTTCAAGTTCAGTCTCTTATTATTGATGGAGAAGGTTCCATCGGGCAAGGGGAAATTTTTGAACCATTCCAAGATATACGCCAGATTGTCCCATCCATGCATCTTAAAACTGATATTTCCAGTCGTCTTTACTTGGTCTTTTATGAACGAACCTCTCTTCATCTTGATCGTGGAACAGAGATTGTCGTTGATGAAGTTGTTTTTAACGAAAAAGGGTTTTTTAGAATGAGTTTTTCTCTTCTTTCTGGTCAAGTTTGGGTAAACAATCTTTATTATCCTGATGAATATATCATTAATTTTCAAAATAATGTTCGTATCGAAGCCCGTGAGGTAGCTTTAAATGTCGCTTTAGATTCTCTGAATATTCGTTCTTATGCGAGCAGGCATAGTGCGAAAGTAGAACTTATTTCTCCTTCAGGTGATATTTTAACTCACATGGCTATTGCCGAGGGGATGGAATTTAAGATTCGATCTGATCAAATAACAGCAAAACTTTCGAGCCTTCGTTATTCTAAGCTTCTTAAAGAATTTCTTCATCGGGTATCGCGTGATACTCTTTCCAAGGATGAATGGATTTCATTGAATCGTAATAAAGACGCTCGTTTGAAACGAGATTTTTACGCTACACTTGATCGATTTATCGAATTACAAGGTGTCTCTACTTTTGAACCTGATTCTTTTTTGTATCAAGTGGAAAAAGCTTATTATTTTTCTGGGCCTTTTTTTATTTTTGATACTGCTAACGAAGCGGATTTTGTTATTGAGAAAATTTTACGTCCGCTCAAGAAAGCTCAACTCAAATTTGCTCAAGGTGAAATTCAAGAAGGTCGATTGTATATTCAATTTTTTGCTGAAACATTGCAGCATTTTTTTGATGATCCTTCTCAAAAAGATTTTTCCTCCCTTTTAGGGGAGAAGCTTTTTTCTTTTTTTCTTCCACTGCATTCTTTGAGTCTCGAACATCCTCTTTATGAAGTAAAAAATGAGATTTTTGATCAACTGCTTGCTTTAACTCCCGATACTGAAAAAGAAGTTTTTCTTATGAGTATGTTAAATAATCGTCTTAATGAAGTGTACGATCTTTTTGCTTCTTCAAAAAATCTTCAGGCTGCGCGCACTTTTCTTAATTACAAAACTGATTTGATGTCAGTTTTATCGAATTTTTCTGATACAGAGAAAGAAATTTTTCGAGATGATTTTCTTGATCAATATCAGATTGTTTATAGCATACTTTCTACGGAGAACGATTTTCTTGAAGTAAAATTTTTTGAGATTTTGAACATCTTTGATGATCTTATCCTTGAGCTTTCAGAGAATGAAATTGATGCTTTTGAAAACCGTCTTACCTTTATTAATAATCGTCTTCGTATTCTTGAGAAACTCATTACTCTTTTTAAATACGGCGCATATAATTCAGAAATTTCTCTCACACTTGCTCAAAATCTTCTCGAGAAAAGTATCCAGATTTTGGATGCAACTGGCACTTATGATGTCGCGGTTCATCAGGTATTCCGTTCCAAAATGGATGATTTTTCCACGCTCTTGAAATATTTTCGATCCCCTGAATATGAAGCCAATCGCCGCATTTATAGCGAAGAATCTTTTGCTGCTTTTCTTGAACGAGAAAAGATTCTTTCACAATCACAAAGTGAGCCGAATGCGAAAAAACCAGTTCAACGCATTAAGGCTCAAGATTTTACTAAAGTTGTTTATGATGATTTTTCTCAATATGATATTTACATTAGAGGTGTTTCGCCTTTAGCTCAAACCGATATCAATCATTTCGTTATAGGCGTTATTCAGCTTTCTGGGCTTACTTTTGAGGCTCAATATGATCGCGAAAAAAAGATCGTCTCTGATATACATTCGGCTGATTTTCGTATTGATGCTGCTGTCAATATTCAGAATTTTAAGCGTTATATTGAAGGAATTAAACCTCAAATAGAAGAACAAATAAAGAATTCCTCACAAGTTGTGTTGAAGGTGACTGATGAACAAGAACAAGCTCTGATACAAGATCTTATTGAGCATTTGAAAACTTTTGGAATATTGGCTTTAGAGGAAGATATTGTCCTTATCGATTATGATTTGCAGCGTTTTTCCGTGAATCGAGTTTTTTATCAGAGCAATGACTCTATTGTTTTTTCTTTTGTTTATGATCTTAAAAATACCTTAGCCTCTGAGATTTTTGTGGAAACAAGTTTGGGCAGTCGAGAGATTTCTTCCCCCAAAAAACTTGAAACACTTTTTGTTTCTCTGGAGGAAGAGTATGAAAAGGCTGAAAAAGAGTATGATTTGATTTTAGGAGGATTGTAATTTTTGCTCTTTTTTGTTAGCATGCTTTGGGTGTACGTAAAATGACCTTATGACAGAACAATATGGTGCTTCGCAAATTAAGGTTTTAGAGGGATTGGAGGCTGTTAGGAAGCGTCCAGGAATGTATATTGGGACCACTGATGTTGCCGGCCTTCATCATCTTGTTTGGGAAGTGGTTGATAATTCGATTGATGAGGCGATGGCTGGTTATTGTAAAAATATTGATGTTTGTATTCATGCAGACTTAAGTCTTTCTGTTGTCGATGATGGTCGTGGGATTCCTGTTGATAAGCACGAGAAAACCAAAAAATCTGCTTTGGAGACGGTCCTTACTTTGCTTCATGCTGGTGGAAAGTTCGGAGAAGGTGGGTATAAAGTTTCTGGAGGTTTGCATGGTGTTGGTATTTCTGTTGTGAATGCTCTTTCGACTTATCTAAAGGCTGAAGTGTATCGCGATGGTTATCGGTATGAACAGGAATATAGAAATAGTAAGGCCGTCAATGATGTTCAAAAAAAGGAACGCTGTGATAAGACTGGCACTAAAATTACTTTTGTCCCTGATAAAAGCATTTTTGAGAGTGTTGATTTTGATTATGACACTATTATTCATCGAATGCGTCAGCAGGCTTATCTTACGAAAGGTGTGACTATCAGTATTTTTGATGAACGTACAAACAAAAAGGCGAGATTTTATTTTGAAGGAGGGATTAAATCTTATGTTTTGTATTTAAATCATAATAAAGAAGCGGTTTGTGACGTTGTTTATATTGAAAAAGACACTGATGACGGTCTTATTGAAGTGGCTTTTCAGTATAGTAATACTTTTCAGGAACATATTTTTACTTTTGCGAATAATATCCATACCACAGAAGGAGGAATGCATTTGACAGGTTTTCGTTCGGCTTTAACACGTACGATTAATAATTATGCCCGTAAAAGTCAATTTATTAAGGAAAAAGAGGAAAATCTTACTTCTGATGATGTCCGTGAGGGCTTGACCGCGGTTGTATCGGTGAAATTGCCCAATCCCCAGTTTGAAGGACAAACGAAAAGTAAATTGGGCAATCCTGAAATGAGAACAACTGTTGAAGCCGTTTTTGCAGAATATTTGGCAGAATATCTTGAAGAGCATCCTAATCAGGGTAAATCTATTGTTGCTAAATGTGCTCTCGCTGCGCGCGCGCGCCTTGCGGCGCGCGCAGCGAGAGACACCGTTATTCGAAAAGGTGCTCTTGAAGGCATGACTCTTCCTGGAAAGCTTGCTGATTGTTCGAGTAAAGATTCTGCTCAAACCGAGCTTTATATTGTTGAGGGAGATAGTGCAGGAGGTAGTGCGAAGCAGGGGAGAAATCGTGAATTTCAGGCTATTTTGCCTTTACGTGGGAAGATTCTCAATGTGGAACAGGCTAGGATGGATAAGATTCTTTTAAATACTGAGATAAAATCTTTAGTTATTGCCCTTGGAGTCGGTATTGGTGAAACTTTTGATGTCGGTCGTCTTCGTTATGGTCGGGTTGTGATTATGACTGATGCTGATGTCGATGGAGCTCATATTCGAACACTTCTTCTTACGATGTTTTATCGTTATTTTCGTGCCATTATTGAGAAAGGCAATCTTTATATCGCACAACCACCGCTTTATAAGCTGAATTTTGGTAAAAAAATGATGTATGTTTACAGTGATGAAGAGAAAATGAAATCTCTTAAAGAGTTTGAAACGCCTGAGAAAGTTTCTATTCAGCGATATAAAGGTCTTGGGGAGATGAATCCTGAACAGCTTTGGGAGACGACCATGGATCCTGAGAGGCGGACGATGTTTAAGGTGAGCATTGAAGATGCGGAACGAGCTGATAAGGTTTTTGATACTCTGATGGGGGCAGAAGTTCTTCCAAGAAAAAAGTTCATTCAAACTCACGCCAAAAAAGTGAGAAATCTTGATATTTAAAGAAAAAAGTGTTATAATAGGGTGATATTTTGAAACTTTCTTTTGATGCGATCGTCTCCTTCTCATAATAATGCCCTTTGTTTTGGTTCTTTTAAGCAATTGCAATCTCTTTTGAAGCGACTCAACCAACATCCGAAATGGTCGTATTCTTTGATTAAACAGAAAAATGGCCTGTATCTTATCGAAGAAGATTTGGGGGATGAATATTTGAATTATGCTCTTATTGAAGTAAAAAATGATCAGGTATATGCTTTTAGTCCGGATGTTATGAGAGTTTTAGAAGAGTTTGGTATGAAGGCGAAAAATATCTAGGGCCTGTGCACACAAAGTTTTTATGGCATAGGTACTTTTAAAAAGCTATTGGGGTTCTTTGGTAGCCAAAATGAGATGAGTCGAGCTTTGAAAAATCCAAATGTTTGAGCGAAGTGAGCTTTGCAGCTTTGGCGAGCTTTGCAGATGGTAACTGCTCACAAGGAATCAACGGGGGTAAAAAAGTGGGCGGGGCTTTCCCTTAAGGACATTGCCGAGCAATTGGGAACCGTCTCCGCGAGTGACTATCTGATAACGCGTCTGCCAATCGCGTTATCAGAAGAAATGAGCGGATGGACGGTCAATGCGGAGGCAGGACGAAAGGGAAACGCCCCGCCCGCTTTTTATCATTGTGACCACTTACTGCAGATGCCATTGACTTTTCTTTTTCGTAAGCTACTATTTTAGCACTTGAAGTTGCTAAAATTATTTATTTTCAAGGAGGTGATTATTTTATGATCCGTGTCCGTAAAAAAGAAAAAGAATCTCAAGAGCGTTTTTTTCAACGTTTTTCTTCTCAAGTGCAACAAAGTAGGCTTTTGTCGCTTATGAAAGAACGCATGTTTTATTTAAGGAAACCGTCAAAAAGCAAAGTTCGCGCTAAAGCGATAAAGCGAGAGTATTACCGAAAGAAGCGAACACAAGAGCAATTTTACTAGAAATTATGGGAATCTTAAGAAAGATTATCTTAAAGCCCTGCTAAACAATTGCAAATTTTGTTAAGCAACATAGTTTTTTAGACGTTCTTATGCTTGTGACCGAACTTATTCAAAGATCCTCTTCCGTGGCCAAATCGAAAGAGTGTGTTTCTTATTTGGAATGCGAACTTTTGCTTGCCCATGTTTTGAATATAAGCCGTGAAAGGCTTTTTGTGAGTTATCAGGAAAGACTTTCTTCTCATGTGATCCAAAAATTTTATCGATTTTTTCATCGTTTGCAACAAGGGGAACCTCTTGCTTATCTTCTTGGAGAAAAACAATTTTATGGATTAGACTTTTATGTCGATCGAAGAGTCCTTATTCCGCGGCCGGAAACGGAACTTCTTGTTGATGAAATTTTAAAATTTTCTTTTAAGAGTGGTTTTCATATCGTTGATGTTGGCACCGGCTCTGGCAATATCGCTATTTCTCTCGCTTTTAACCTTCGTCAAAAGTTTGATAATTTTCGTATTACTGCTCTTGACGTATGTTTTGATGCGCTTAAAGTTTGTGAAAAAAATATTCATCGATTTCAGCTTTCTGATAAGGTTTTTCCTCTCCAAAATAATCTTTTGGAAGGACTTGAGAGAGAATCTTTTGATATCATCGTTGCCAATCTTCCTTATATTGGTACTGAAATTTACTCCTTTGTTTCTCAATCCACTTATGAGTATGAACCAAATAGAGCTCTCTTCGGTGGAAAAGATGGACTTTTTTATTATCGAGAACTTTTTTCTCAAATTGTAGGAAAGCGACATCAACCTCGATTTTTAATCGGTGAGATTGGCTCGACTCAAGGATTTGACATTTTGCGTGAACTTTATGCATTTTTTCCATTTTCTGATATTTTTTTACGGCAAGATTTGAGTGGTTTTGATAGAATGTTTATTGTAAAGTTTTTATGATTGACAAACTTCAAAAAATTGAAAGCGAATTTCTTGAGATTGAAGAAAAGATTTCTGATCCCACTATTTTTACTCGTCAAGATGAGTATTTGAAACTTATGAGACGAAGGTCGGAGATTTTTCCCATTGTTGATTTTTTTCGTGATTTGAAAAAAGTTGAATCGGATATTTCTGGTTCTTTGGAAATTTTGCGTACTGAAAGCGATAAAGAATTTCGTGAAATGGCGGAAATTGAGCTTGAATCAGCTCGTAAGAAAAAGATTGAACTTGAAGAAAATTTGAAGATTGCTTTGCTTCCTAAAGATCCCTCTGATCAAAAAGATTGTATTATGGAAATTCGTGCGGGCACTGGTGGCGAAGAAGCTGCTCTTTTTGCATCAGAACTTGCTCGAATGTATATGCGTTTCGCTGAGGAAAGTGGTTTGAAAGTTGAGTTTGTGAGTAAAAGTGAGTCTGATACGGGAGGAGTGAAAGAAATTATTTTTTACTTAAGAGGCAATGGATCTTATGGAAGAATGAAATATGAAAGTGGTGTTCATCGCGTTCAAAGAATTCCTGTTACCGAAAGTCAGGGGCGTATTCATACTTCAGCGGTAACAGTTGCAGTCTTACCAGAAGCCGAAGAACTTGATATTCAACTTAAAGACAGTGATCTTAAAATTGATGTTTTTCGATCGAGTGGCCCGGGCGGGCAGAGTGTGAATACGACTGATTCGGCTGTGCGTATCACTCATATCCCCACAGGGCTTGTTGTGAGTTGTCAGGATGAGAAGTCTCAACTTAAAAATAAACAGAAGGGTTTGTCCGTTCTTCGCTCACGTCTTTATGTCATTGAAGAAGAAAGACGTGCAAAGGAACGCGGTGAGCAAAGACTTTCTCAAATTGGCACGGGTGATCGTTCAGAAAAAATTCGAACATATAATTTCCCTCAAGATCGTGTTACTGATCATCGAATTAAAATGAGTTGGAATAATATTTCGGCTATTATGGATGGAAAAATTGATGATATTGTTGAAAAATTGGCTACGGAAGATCAAGCGAGACTTTTAAAGTGAAGAGGTGGTTTGAGGAATATTCGGAAAAATTATCTTAGGGAGGGTCTGAAAAATTATCTTCCTACTAAAAAATTATAAATTTTGGCTGCAAATTTTTCAGGCCTGATCGACGTATCTAGCCCTGATACAGCTTCGTCGGCCTTCAAAGTTTTCGCTCGAAATTTGTAATTTTCGTTCAGTAACATAGTTTTTCAGCACCTCCTTAGCTACTGCAATTTTGGTTAAGCAATCAGGAATCGTTTTTAACCATGTGGCTTCCAAGACTTTTTTTTCGTTTTAGAGCGGCCTCCGTTACAAGTTTCCCTGCATAGAATATGCTTTCTAATTCGTGTATTTCGACATTTGTTATTCTTTTTTTAGGGAGTTTTTTTTCGATTTTTTTGAGTAATTTTAATGCCTACTTTATCCCACATAATTTGTTGGATTTCTTTTTTGATTTTTTCCAGTTTTTTCTTTTGAGCAATAGAAAGATTTGTAAATTTTGGATTCGAGAATGTTGGTATTTTGGTGAGTGTTTTTTTTGGAACATTTTTTAAAATTTGTTCGCTGAAAACAAGGGCTTCGAGAAGAGAATTTGAGGCGAGTCGGTTCGCGCCGTGTACACCGGTGCAGGCGACTTCGCCAAAGGCGAAAAGATTTTTAATGCCGGTTTCGCCTTTTAAGTTCACTTTAATTCCTCCACATGAGTAATGTGCTGCCGGTGAAATCGGGATGAGATCTTTTGTCAGATCAAGATCGTATTTTATAAGTTTTTGATAAATTTGAGGAAATCGCAATTTTATTTCTTTCGCATTTTTATGGGTGATATCGAGATATACTGGACCTTTTTTTTCTTCTTCAAATATGGCTCTTGCAACGATATCACGAGGTGCGAGTTCAGCCATTTTATGGTATTGAAGCATAAAACGTTTTTTTTGAGCATTTTTTAAGATTGCTCCTTCTCCACGAACTGCTTCTGATATGAGAAATTTTGGGGCACCTTTGACATTGAGAGCTGTTGGATGAAACTGGATAAACTCGAGATCCTTAAACTTGCATCCTGCTTCAAGAGCGAGTTTCAGTCCATCGCCAGTAGCAATGGCAGGATTTGTCGTGTATTTATAGATGTGCCCAAGCCCTCCTGTTCCAAGAATAGTCGAAGTCGCGTAGATGGTTTCAATTTTTTCCTTTCGAAGTATGTGGGCACCAAAGCATATTTTATTTTTTGTAAGAAGTTGTATGGCGATGGAATGTTCGAGGATGGTGATATTTGGATTTTTTTTAGCTTTCTCTACCAGTGTTTTTTCAATTTCACGCCCAGTATAATCCCCAACAAAAGCAATCCTTTTTTCTGTATGTCCTCCTTCTCTGGTTAAGAGCAGTTTTCCTTCCTCATTTGTAGCAAAAGGAACGCCTCTTTCTATGAGCTTGTAAATGGCTTCAGTTGAATGTTTTACCATAAATTCAACCGCTTTTTGGTCGTTATGAAAAGCTCCTGCTTGAAGCGTGTCCTGAATGTGTTTTTTTGAATTATCTGTTTGTGCGAGCACCGCGGCTATTCCACCTTGAGCGTAATTTGTACTCGCCTCAGCGGTTTTTTTCTTTGTTACGATGAGGATTTTACTTTTTTTTGCCGCATTGAGAGCGAAATTAAGCCCTGCGATTCCTGACCCAATGATGAGATAATCCGTATACATAATGTTTTTCTGTTTTAGATTAAATAAAATTGTTTGACTTATTTCCTTAGTGCTTCTGCTGTTTGTTTTAATCCTCATATCGGCGATTTTTTCATATATTGGTTTTCTTTTTTTCCATATTGTCTCGATTTCTTCTAAAAAATTTTTTCTTTTTATCAGCGATGGGCGGTTTTTGGATTTTTCTATACGTTTTTTGAGAGTTTTGAGATCACAGGTTAGTAGGATTATTTTTCCGTTTTGCTTCAGATGTTTTGCATTTTCTGGATCCATTAATGTTCCTCCTCCTGTTGAAATAACGTAATTATCGAGATGCGATAATTTTAAAGCTAGTTTTTTTTCGAGATTTCGGAAATATTTCCAACCTTTCTTAGCCACTATATCTTTGATTTTTTCGCCGTTTTCTTTTTCAATCATTTCGTCCATGTCCACAAACGGTTTTTTCAGAGATTTTGCGATCAAGCGACCAATGGTTGTTTTCCCTGTTCCCCTCATACCTGTTAAGATGATATTCATGATATAAATGTGATGCCAATCTTTGCAAGATCTTTCCAGAAATTTGGATAGGTTTTTGCTACACAGTCAGGATCTTTGATTTTTATTCCTTTAATGAAAGTTCCTAAAACTGCAAAACACATTGCCATTCTATGGTCGCAGTAGGTTTCGATCGTGGCTCCGTGCAAATGTGATTTGTCTCCATCTATCTCTAGGCTTGAATCCGTTTTTTTCACTCTACACCCGATTTTTTGTAATTCCGTTTCAAGGGCATTTAAGCGATCTGTCTCTTTAAACCGAAGACTTTTTAATCCTGTAAGATGGTTTTTCCCCTTACTACATGCGCATACCATACTCAAAGTCATGGCGCTATCAGGCATGGTGCTTACATTGATATCCCCAAGTGCCAATAGTTTTTTTGTTCCGAAAAATGAGAGAGTTTTCCCTTGATACGTATAATCGCATCCCATTTTTTTTAATATTTCTAGGAATTGGAAATCTCCTTGCATAGAAAATTCAAAATTTTTTACTTTTACACTCGTTCCATGAATTGCCGCGATAGCCAGAAAATAGCTTAGAGAAGAAGCATCCATGGGAATATTATATTTTCTTGCTTTGTATTTTTGATTTGGTCGGATGATAAACTTTTCATAAGTAATGCTTTTTGTGTTTTTTCCCAGGTTAACACCGAAAGATTTCATGATATCGATGGTTGTATCGATGTAGGATGCCGATGTTAGATTTTTTCCTACGGTGATTTCTATTTGTTTTTTTGCATACGGTGCGGACATGAGCAGAGCAGAGATAAATTGGCTACTTAATTCTCCACTTATTGTTGTTTTTCCTCCCAAAAGTTTTTTCTCCATAATTTCGACTGGTGGACAGCCATTTTTGCATTTTACCTTTGCGCCAAGTTGATTGAGCGCATCTACGAGATCTTGTATTGGTCTTTTTTTCATTCTTTCTATACCTGTTATTTTTGAGTTAAAACCCGTGAGTGTGAGTAGCGCTGTCAAAAATCTCATTGCTGTTCCTGAGTTTCCTACATTGAGTGTTTTTTTTGGTTTTTGAAATCTCCCCCCATTTCCGATAATTTCGAGATCATTTCCGTTTTTTCTCATCTTTATTCCTAGATTTTTTAAAGCATGGATTATTACCAGAGTGTCATCGCAGAGAGGAAGATTTTTTAATACACTTTTCCCTTCAGCGAGGGCGGAAATTACGAGTGCTCGGTTACTGTAGCTTTTTGATCCGGGTACTTCGATTGAAAATGGTTTGAATTCAGTTACGGGTTTGATTTCTTTCTTTTTCATAACCTTTGTCGATTTTTTATGGAGGTGCTGAAAAACATAACGTTGTAACGAAATTTTACCATTTCGAGCGAAAAA
>CAZTVN010000007.1:0-27582 GCA_964617145.1 uncultured Candidatus Peribacteria bacterium | reverse complement strand
TCCGTATTACCGCGGCTGCTGGCACGGAGTTAGCCGGTGCTTATTCCTGAGGTACAGTCAGAGTTCTTCCCTCAGAAAAGGAGTTTACAACCTTACGGCCGTCATCCTCCACGCGGTGTCGCTTCGTCAGGGTTTCCCCCATTGCGAAAGATTCTTTACTGCTGCCTCCCGTAGGAGTGGGGACCGTGTCTCAGTTCCCCTGTGGCTGATCATCCTCTCAGACCAGCTACCCGTCATAGCCTTGGTAAGCCGTTACCTTACCAACAAGCTGATAGGACGCAGGTCCCTCCTAAAGCGCATTACTGCTTTACCCTCACGGGCATATGCGGTATTAATCCCGATTTCTCGGGGTTATTCCTCACTTTAGGGCAGGTCCCAACGCGTTACTCACCCGTTTGCCGCTCTCGCCTTGCAGCGAGCGCTCGACTTGCATGTATTAGACACACCGCCAGCGTTCATCCTGAGCCAGGATCAAACTCTTCGAAAAAGAGTTTGTAAATTTGTGTGCAAAAATAAAATAGAATAGACAATTTCTCCATTACATCCTAGATGTCAAAGAACACGGTAGAAAAAGTCCTCTCAAATTAATGAAAGAGGAAAAATCTTCTAGGCAGTTTTCATTCTCTTATAATATCTCAATGAACTTGCCAAGAAAGCTCTTAAATCTTTAAAGTTAAGAGCATAAAAGATTTTAAGCAGTAAGAAAAAGAAAGTCAAATCTTTTTTTGAAAAGAAATATAGGGTATAATAAAAAAAGTGATATAACACTTTTTTAAAAAAATTATGACTACCTTCAAACAAACACAAAAATCACAAGGAGATGACAATCAAATTCATTCTCAAATTTTGATTCCCACCGTCATAGAAAAAAGTCATCTCGGTGAGAGGTCCTACGATATATATTCTCGGCTTCTAAAGGATCGCATTATTTTCCTCGGAACTGCTATTAACGATCAAGTAGCAAATAGCATTGTCGCCCAACTTCTTTTTCTGGAAAATGAAGATCCAAAAAAAGATATCATCATGTATATCCATTCCCCAGGTGGTCACGTAACAGCGGGACTTGCTATCTACGATACCATGCAATACATCGGCTGCGACGTATCAACGGTATGTATAGGAATGGCCGCATCCATGGGAGCGGTTTTACTCGCTGGTGGCACAAAAGGCAAAAGATGCGCACTTCCGAATGCAGAAGTCATGATTCATCAACCACTCGGCGGAGTCGAAGGGCAGGCAACCGATATTCACATTCACGCCGAACACATCATTGAAACCAAAAAACGTTTAAACCAAATTATCGCTTACCACACAGGACAAAAACTCGCTCAAGTTGAAAAAGACACTGACCGCGATAAATTTATGATAGCAGAAGAAGCCCTCAAATATGGAATTGTTGATAAAATTATTAAAAAACGCGAAAAAAAATAAAAATCTCCAATTTGTCCAGAAAAATTTTCGCAATTTCTCACGAATTTACTAAAAAGAAGAGACAACATTTATTTTTGGAGCGCCTCGCGATATTTTGGGAACCTTATCCTTTGAGCGAGTACTTGATTTTGCGGTTTAGTCCGTAAAATCAGGACGAGCGAAAAATGATAAGGTCAAAATATTAGCGTGAAGCGACAAAAATAAATGTTGTCTCTTTCTGTTATGCGTAAATCCAGAAAAATTTTGACCTCTACTTCTTGATTTTGAGCCGTTTCCCATACTTCACGGCCTCCAAAATAATTTCGCGTGCCACATTCACCTTAGTCACCTCTTCCAATCCCTCAAAGCCAGGATTAGCATTAACCTCAAGAACAGCAGGTCCTTCTTTGGTCATAATAAGATCAACTCCAGCAACTTGAAGCTCAAGCGTTTTCACGGCTTTAAGGGCAATCTCTTTTTCAGCATCGGTTAAAACAGCTTCCATTGCTTGCCCTCCAAGTTCCAAATTGGAACGAAATTCTCCCCTTCTCGCTTTTCGGTTCATAGCCGCAATAATACGACCAGCAACAACAAATACACGAGTATCCATTCCTTTTGCTTCTTTCACATATTCCTGGATAATAAGAATTTTATTCCATGCGCCGTGACTGACCATCGAATCAATAGTCGAATGTACGGCTCGCTTGCTCTCGGCGATAACGACCCCAGCTCCATACGAACCAGTAGCACGACGAAGAATAACAGGAGGTCCTCCAACTCTTTTGATAGCCTCGTCAACATATTGAAGATCATGAACGACCATGGTACGAGGAATAGCAAGCCCCAAGTCATCCAACATTTGAAGAGTACGAAGCTTATTTTTGGCTCGGGTTACAGGAAGATATCGATTAAAAACAGGAATCTTCATAAGTTGAATCTGCTTAATAACCGAGACCCCAGTATCAACTTCTTGAAGAAGGCGAACTCGAGGGATAACAACATCATAAGAAGGGAAAATTTTCCCATCATAAAACACATTCGGATGGTGTTTATCAAAAAACATCTGACACCGACAAGAGCGCAAAATACGCGCTGAATGACCAAGGGAATAAGCTTCGTTTTTAAGACGAATTTCTTCATACAAAGCCTTTTTCCCTAAAGGAACAAAGGATAAAATAGCAATTTTCATAAAAAAAAGAAAGCCTAAAAAGCGCGATCATTGTACTCAAATGCTAGACAAAAGAAAGAAAAAGCATCACAAAAAAAAATATTTTATGGTAAAATATAACGAAGAATATGACTTAAAAAATCTTAAATTGACATATCAAAATTAGCACTCTATTATTTTAAGTGCTAAATTTATTTTATAAAATCACGTACAATATGCCATTATGTGAAAATTGTCATTCTCGTGAAGCAGATATAGCCCTGAAACATAGCCAAAACGGACTTACTCGGACCATGCGTCTGTGCAATCTTTGCGCCGAAGAATTTGAGGCTGGACACCAAAATTCCTTCGACTTTTTTACCGACCAATTTGGCGGACACAATCTTTTTGACACCTTTTTTGGTTATCCAGGGCTCATGAAAAAACGCAAAGTCGAAAGGGAGCAAATGAATATTGCTGATTATTTTTCGCAGAGGGCAAACACTGTCTTACAAAAAGCCGCGCAAGAAGGAGAAAAATACCATTCAAGTCACATC
Source organism: uncultured Candidatus Peribacteria bacterium (assembly GCA_964617145.1). Taxonomy (GTDB): domain Bacteria; phylum Patescibacteriota; class Gracilibacteria; order UBA1369; family JACRIC01; genus CAZTVN01. The sequence continues at coordinate 24,468 of CAZTVN010000007.1, read as the reverse complement.
GATACCGAACATTTACTACTCGGCCTTTTGGGAAGCGATGACCAAGTGATAAAAAAAATATTCGAACATATAAAAATAAATATTGACGACCTCAAAAATTACACAGAACAAAACATCCCTCAAAAAGATGAAAGAGAAATCAAAGAAATTGATCTTTCCCCTCGCACAAAACATGTTTTACAAAACGCTTTTGAACAATCAAGATCACTCGGACATCAGTACGTCGGCCCTGAACACATCCTTTTAGGTCTTCTTGAAGAAAGAGAGGGCATCGCCCACATGATTCTTGAAAAACATGGCTTAACAACAGAAAAAATTCGACAAATCATATTATCAAAAGTAAAACCTACCCCTGAAGGACAAATTGCCGACATACCTGTTTCAAATAGCCCAACTCTCGACAAATTCAGCCGCGACCTCACTTTTTTTGCAAAAAATGGACAACTCGATCCTGTAATAGGAAGAAGTGAAGAAGTAGAAAGAGTCATGCAGATTCTTTCAAGGCGCACAAAAAATAACCCTGTTCTAATCGGTGAACCCGGCACAGGAAAAACAGCGATTGTTGAAGGTCTTGCACAAAAAATTATAAGTGGAAATGTTCCTGATACTCTCAAAGGCAAGCGAGTCGTTGCACTGGATTTAAGCGGACTTTTAGCTGGGTCAAAGTATCGAGGCGAATTTGAAGAAAGAATAAAAAAAATCATGGAAGAAATTGAAAAAAATAAACGCGAAATCATCCTTTTTATTGACGAACTTCACACAATCGTTGGAGCGGGCGCAGTAGAAGGACAATTGGACGCGGCCAATATGCTGAAACCGGCACTTGCTCGTGGCGACCTCCAAGCAATAGGAGCAACAACTCTTAATGAATACAAAAAATATATTGAAAAAGATGCAGCTTTAGATCGAAGATTTCAGCAGGTTATAGTATTCGAACCAAGTATCCCTGATGCTATTGAAATTTTACGCGGACTTAAAGACAAATACGAAGCCCATCACAAAGTCGAAATCTCTGACGAAGCCATTATCGCGGCGGTAACGCTTTCATCGCGCTACATTGCTGATCGTTTTCTCCCAGATAAAGCCATCGACCTCATTGATGAAGCAGCGGCAAAAATACATTTAAAAAGAATAAACGCTCCAAAAAAAAAAAAAAAAATAGAAAAAGAAATGGAAAACTTAAAACGAGAGGAAGCATCAAGTGTGGCAGCTCAAGATTTCACAAAAGCAAATAACATGAAAAAAGAATTAGAGGCTTTAGAAAAGAAAAAACACTCACTCGAAGAATCGATAAAAATCAAACGCGGCACATCCGGATCAAAAGTTGCCGCAGAAGACATTAAAGAACTTATTTCATCATGGACAAAAATACCATTAAGTAAAATCACATCAGAAGAGACGGAAAAGCTTCTCAATCTCGAAGAATATTTAAGTAAAAAGGTGATCGGACAAAAAAATGCCATAAAAGCTCTTTCGCAAGCAATGAGAAGAGGAAGAGCAGGTTTAAAAAATCTCAATCGTCCTATTGGTTCTTTTCTTTTTCTTGGACCAACCGGTGTCGGGAAAACGGAACTCACCAAAGCCTTAACCGAAGAACTTTTTAACGATGTAAACGCGATGATACGCTTAGATATGAGTGAATTTATGGAGAGCCATTCGGTATCCAAGTTGATCGGCTCGCCTCCAGGATACATCGGATATGAAGAAGGTGGACAACTCACGGAAAAAGTAAGAAAAAAACCATTTAGCGTTATTCTTTTAGATGAAATAGAAAAAGCTCACCCTGATGTTTTTAATATTCTCTTGCAAGTTTTAGATGACGGGAGACTTACTGATAGCAAGGGAAGGATCGTTGATTTCAAAAATACCATTATTATCGCGACTTCAAACATTGGTGCGTACCTCATTCAAAATTTTTACGCAAATAAAAGCGCACCTAAAGACCGCGAAGCTCTGCAAGTAATCAATCAAAAAATCATGGAAGAACTCAAAAAATTCTTTAGACCTGAATTTTTAAATCGTCTCGATGAAATCATCATATTTGAAGCACTCAATGAAGAACAAGTAGAACAAATTACTCATTTACTCATACAAGAAACAGAAAAACTTTTAAGTCAACATGGAATAAAATTAAAACTTACTGAAGAAGCCATCAAAAAAATAGCTCATGACGGTTTTGATATAAGCTACGGCGCAAGGCCTCTAAAGAGAGAAATCCAAAGACAAATAGAAAATCCTATCGCAGACGGCATCTTAAAAAGAGATTTTAAGCAAGGCGATATCATCTCTGTTGATGAAAAAAACGGAGAACTTACTTTCAATACAAAAAACGACAAAAAAAAAGATGCGAAAAAGAAAAAGAAAGAGTAAACTTAAAGTTAATGAAAAAATTGCTTATCTTTTTAACGGTCATAAGTTTTGTTGTCATCATTCCAGGATGCTTTGGTGGAGCTGATGAAAAAAAGGAAGAAAAACCACAAGAGGCAGAGACAAATAGTTATCAGGGTGAACAATTTTCTTTATCGCCTCCAAAAGATTGGGACACCATAACAACATTCACAAAAGAATATCCTGTTGGAACGGTTATAGCTTTTCGCAACAATATTAAAGATGAAATGTTTACGGCAAATATTAATATCTTCACAAAAAGTATCCTCCATGATTTCACTCCGATTGATTTAGCTCTTGAAGAATTAAAAAATCACGAAACAAATCTCATAAATTATAAAGAAATATCACGTGAAAATACAAAAATAACCATAAGTGGAAAAGCGCTTGATACCCTCCTTATTTATTTTGAAGGTAAACAAAGTCATGAAGAGGAGATTGTGCGTTTTATGCAAATTTTTGCAGCGAAAGACGGCGTCGGCTATATCGTAACATTCGCCGCAAAACAGGATGAAAGTGAGGAAATAGTGAAAGAAGGTGAAAAAACCATTCGAAGTTTTGTTGTAAAATAAAATGAATCCTTTATGGAAAATTTGCGGAAATGGAAACTGAAACTCAAGTACTTGCTTCCAACCCCATTAAAGAAAAAACTCAAATACAGTTACTATGCACTACAAGATTGTCACGATTGGTTAAGACGCAAAAAAAGAGAAAATATTCCTCCTCGTCGATTCAATTTTGTTGGAAGCAGTGATTTTGAGAAAGTTGGTCGCGAATTTTTTCAATATTTCGTCGAAAAAATAAAAATACAACCAAACGATCATATCCTCGACATAGGATGCGGCATTGGAAGGATGGCCATACCATTAACAAAATTTCTTAAAAAAGATGGGAAATATTTCGGTTTTGATATAGATCAAAATGGGATCGAGTGGTGTCAAAAAAATATTACAACAAAATATCCAAATTTTACGTTTCAACACGTAAATATTTATAATCCCTATTACAACAAAAAAGGCACAATTCAAGCCAAAAATTTTAGGTTTCCATGCGAAAACGAAATCTTCGATTTCGTTTTCGCGACCTCAGTCTTTACCCACATGCCACAAAATCAAGTCATGCAATATCTCCAAGAAATACACCGCGTACTAAAAAACGAAGGTATATTTCTTGTAACTTTTTTCGACATTAATAATGAAGCAGCAGAAAATATAAAAAAAGGACTCTCAAATTGCCAATTTCATTTTACTCGAGACAATACAGAATTTTCCTCACATAAAGACATAAAAGAAGCAGAAATTGGCTATAAAGAAGAATGGATCCTAAACGCGTTAAAAAAAACGCGACTTGATAAAAAACTCAAAATATACTACGGATCATGGTCAGGACGGAAAAAAGATTACTTAAGCTATCAAGACATCTTCATCGGTAAAAAATTTCTTAACTAAATCTATGATAAAAAAGAATATCAATACAGTCAGTGCGGGAGGAATTGTACTCAATAAAAAAGGATTAGTGCTTATTGTAAATCAAAATGGAGATTCTTGGTCTTTACCAAAAGGTCATATTGATAAAGGTGAAAGTCCCATACAAGCGGCAAGAAGAGAAATCTACGAAGAATCAGGTATTTCCGATATAAAGCTTTTAAAAAAACTGGGGGCCTACAAACGCTACAAAATTGGAAAAAACGGCAAAGAGGATCAATCAGAATTAAAAAAAATTCATATGTTCCTTTTTACAACCACTGAAGAAAAACTTAAACCCATAGACCCATTAAATCCTGAAGCACGATGGGTAAAAAGAGAAAACGTGATCGATATGCTCACTCATAAAAAAGATAAAGAATTCTTTTTAAATCAAATTTCAAAAATCCCTTGCGAAACAGAATCGTTAAGCATAGCCTCCTGTTAGGGCCTGCACAGGCCCTAGATTAATCTGAAAAATGAATGATTGGCTTATTCACGGCATTACAGCGCTAGCAGCAATTGGAGCATCTCTTTTAGGAGCATTCACGGGCGGTGGATCGATACTTATCATGCTACCATTACTTCTTTTTCTTGTGCCAGCACCGTACATCTCAATCATCGTCGTCTCAAAAATCATGTCAACGGTCATGCTGGCTGTTTCAACAAGAATTCATTTCAAAAAAACCACATTAAAACCAAAATTCCTCATTCTTATAACAATTTTCGGTTTACTGGGAACCTCTTTGGGAACGTATTTACTTCAATACAGTATTGATGAAAAATTATTCAAAAACATCCTTGCCTTGCTCCTAATCGGATCATCTTTTTATCTCTCTATCGAACAACGCAGAAAGAAAAAAGAAGAAAGGGAAAAACCTCTTACCAAAAAAATCCTGACAGAAACAGCGCTTTTCTGTTTTTTTACAGGGATTCTAAATGGCATTGCTGGAGGAACAGGCCTTCTTAACCTCTTTTATTTAAATACACGCCTTCGGATACCGTTCATGCAGTCGGTGGCCTACACCATGTTTTCGTATCTCATCATCAACGGATTACAGACGGGCTATTTGGCATCGAAAATATTATTCGATCATACATTGGCAGTTATTGTCATTTTAGGAGCCATCATAGGAGGAGCATTAGGAACACGCCTTCAATATATAAAAGGACATGAAACCGTACGAAAAGGTGTTATCGTAATGATGAGTATAATCGGAGTAGAGATGATAATTTCTTAAAAAAATCTACTTTTTCTCAAACATCGCACGAATTTTCTCCCCTACCACCTCAATAGGATGCTCAGATTCTTTTTTTCTCATTTCAAGAAGATTTTTAAGTTTATTATTATCAGCTTCATGAATCCATTCACGAGCAAAAGTGCCATCTTCAACTTCTTGAAGAATCTTTTTCATAACTACCTTTGTCTCAGGAGTAATAACTCTTAATCCCCGAGTATGACCACCGTATTCCGCCGTATTTGAAACCACTTCCCACATTTTTTTAAGTCCACCTTCATACATAAGATCAACAATAAGTTTTACTTCATGAAGGCACTCAAAATAAGCAAATTCAGGAGGATAACCCGCCTCAATTAAAACTTCAAAGCCTGTTTTAATGAGTTCCGTAAGACCACCACAAAGTATAGCTTGTTCACCAAAAAGGTCTTCATACGTTTCTTGTTCAAAGCTACATTCCATAACGCCCGCTTTAGTAAAAAACATAGCCTTGGCCATCGCAAGAGCGATATTTTTAGCATTATTTTGAGCGGTATCTTGAGCAATAGCGATCAAAGCAGGAACGCCAAATCCTTGTCGATAACATTTATATTCTTCTGTTCCAGGAGCTTTCGGAGCCACCATAATAACTCCAACTCCTTGAGGCGGAACAATTCTTTTAAAAACAATATTAAATCCATGTGAAAAACTTAAAATTTTTCCGCTCTTAAGATAAGGCAAAATATCTGACTCATAAACAAACTTTTGAAGTTCGTCAGGGATGAGAATATGAATAATATCAGCGCTCTTAGCAGCATCAGCAATAGTCGAAACAGGCAGGGAATCTTCCTGAATCTTCTTCCATGAAGCACCATTTTCACGAACACCGACAACTACCTTTATTCCAGATTCATGAAGCATGCGAGCTTGAGCTCTCCCTTGTGCTCCATATCCAATAACAGCAACAATTTTCTGTTCAAGTAAGGAAAGATCTGCATCCTGATCATGATACATTTTTACACCAGCCATATAAAAATTTTATTAAATAAGTTTGCCCGGGGCGAGAGTCGAACTCGCACGCCTTTTAAAGGCGCGAGATTTTAAGTCTCGTGTGTCTACCATTCCACCACCCGGGCATTTTTGCAAACAAAATCTCATTTTTTATACCATAATATTCTAAAAATAAGAAATCAAGAGAGTTCGGTAACTGCTCACAAGGAATCAACGGGGGTAAAAAAGTGGGCGGGGCTTTCCCTTAAGGACATTGCCGAGCAATGGGGAACCGTCCACGCGAGTGACTATCTGATAACGCGTCAGCCATTTGCTGGCATCGTAAGAATATGCTAAAAATAATACGCAAAATTTATTTGCCTACTTAGCTCAATTGGTGGAGCAATCCCTTCGTAAGGGAGAGGTTATCGGTTCAAATCCGATAGTAGGCTTACTACATGCGAGAAATACATTCCGAAGTGGCGCGAATACGAGCTTCGACGAGCATTCGCGAAACGAAGGACGAATCGCCAAAAAAATCTATGATTTTTTAAAGCGATTCGAGTATTTCCCTTGTGCGCCTACATGCGAGAATCGCGCTCTGAAGCGAAGAGAAGACTAAGTTCCATCGAGTCTTCTTTAGCCCTCAAAGACTCACAAGCAAATAGCCATTAAAAAACAAAATAACAAGGCCGAAGATCGAAGCAAAAATAGTCGTTATTTTCTTATTAACAAGGTCTCCCATAATTGTGCGGTCAGAAGAAAAAAGAATGATAGGAATAAGAGGAAGTGGTATGAGAAGACTCAAAATCACCTGGCTTATGACCAAAAGCTTGAGAGGTTCAAAGCCTGCAAGTAAAGCAAAAGTCAAAGGGATAACATTAATAACACGAGTAACCAATCTTCTTACCCAAATATTAATACGAAAACCCATAAGCCCATCCATAATCGCTTGGCCCGAAAGAGTTCCCGTGATTGAGGATGAAAGCCCTGCAGAGAGAAGAGCAATCGCAAATACGATAGCGGAAAGAGGTCCAAAAAGAGGAATCAAAGTTTGGTAGGCTTCTTGCAAAGTCGCAACTTTTGTCACTTTATAAAAAGCCGAAGCAGCCATAATGAGCATGGAAGCATTAATAAGACCAGCAATAGAAAGTGAAATAATAGTATCAAGTCGGTGAAGGCCAAGGGTTTTTTTCTTATCTCGATAACCACCTTCAATAATTTTATTTTTTATAAGCCATGAATGAACAAAAAGGGCATGAGGCATGACCGTGGCTCCAATAATCCCGACAGAAACAAGCGCACGATCACGATCAAGAATGGGAGAAATTGAGTGAAAAACAATGGAAGCGAGATTAGGTTTGGTTAAAAAAAGTTCGTAAACAAAAGCGAGCCCGATAATGCCAACAAAAAGAACAAATGCTTGCTCCAGACGCCGAAAGCGTTTTTGGGCAAGTATGAGAATAATAAGAACATCAGCTACCGCAATCCAAGTCCCAATAAGCATCGGAATACCAAAAAGAAGATTCAGAGCAACAACGATGCCAAGAAACTCAGCAAGATCGGTCGCAAGTATGGCAAATTCCGAAAGAATCCAATAAAGAAATATGAGAAATCGGTTGCGAAGTTTTTTTTGGACAAGTTCGGGAAGGCTAAAGCCACAAATACCAAGTTTCCCCGAAAGATATTGAAAGAGCATCGCCATGCCGCTTGCCATCCAAATAACCCAAAGAAGATCATAATCAAATCTCGCACCACCTTCAATATTTGTCCCCCAGTTCCCAGGATCCATATAGGCAACGCTCACAATGAGTCCAGATCCAAAAAAAGCGATAAAATGACGAAATCGAGAAAGCATTACAATATTTTAATATAGCCTAACTTTTTTAAGCATACTTAATCTTAGGTCATACTTTTTACCTTGTCAAATGTATTATCGGCTCACTATAATGAAATCAGGAAACTTCTAAAAAACTTGCAACCGAAATTTGTAATTTTCGTTAAGCAACACAGTTTTTTTAATCTTTAAAAGACAAAAGTGGAACAAGAAGATTATCTTGAAACCATATACAATCTTCAAACAAAAACGAAGCACGTCCGTATTTCGGATGTTGCTCAAATATTAGATGTAAGCAAGCCCTCTGTAACCCAGATGATTCAAAGACTGCATAAAGATGGCTATATTATTTACAAACCGTACACGCCGCTTGATCTTACGAAAAAAGGGAAAAAAATAGCGATTCGTGTAGCAAGCAGGCACAGCGCTCTCTCAGAGTTTCTTACTGTACTGGGTGTGCCGCAGTACATTCAGGAAAAAGACATTCACGGTATCGAACACTGTTTAAGTCCTGTCACGCTCAAGCGTCTCAAAGAAGTGACACAATTTCTTAAAGCAAAAAAATTTAAAAAATCATGAAGCAATACTTGGAGTTGGTACAAGAAGTCCTTGAAAAAGGGGAAAAACGAACCGATAGGACATCTACAGGAACTCTTTCGATTTTTGGTATACAGAAAAAATACGATTTGAGAGAGGGATTCCCTCTGGTTACAACTAAAAAAGTAAGTTTGGAAGCCATAATAAGAGAACTTCTTTGGTTTTTGCGAGGCTCAACAAATATTGATGACGAACTGACTCAATATACGCCGATTTGGGATCCATGGGCTGATGAAAAAGGAGAGCTTGGCCCTATTTACGGATATCAGTGGAGGAAATGGGAAGCTTTTGAGCCACTTAGCGAGGAGGAGATAGCACAAATTTCAGCGCAGCAGCAAAAAAATAAGGTTGATAAGAGCACCCCTCCCTCGGAACAAATAGGTCTGTATCGAAAAAAACATATTGATCAAATACAAAAAACTATCGATATGATTAAAAATCAACCAGATTCACGAAGGATTATTGTAAGTGGATGGAATGTTGCAGACATTGAAAAAATGGCTCTCCCGCCGTGTCATACACTGTTTCAGTTTTATGTGATAAATGGAAGGCTTGACTGTCAACTCTATCAACGCAGTGCGGATATCGCGCTCGGAGTACCATATAATATTGCAAGCTATTCAGCGCTTTTAACAATGATGGCCAAGGAGTGCGACCTCATCCCTGGCATTTTTATTCACACATTGGGAGATGCTCATATTTACCTCAATCACATTGATGGACTTAAAGAACAGCTTACAAGAAAACCATATCCTCTTCCAAAAATCAAACTCACTCAAAAATCATTTTGGGATATAAAAGTGGAGGATTTCAAACTTATCGATTATCAGCATCACAAATTTATTAAGTTTCCGATTGCAGTATGAAAAAAGGAACTATTTTTAACGCCAAGAGAGGGCATCCGATTTATATCATCGTTGCAGTGGACGAGCAAAATGGTATCGGAAAAAATGGCAAGCTTCCATGGCATCTAAAAGGTGATATGAAATTTTTCCGTGATATCACAACAAAAACCGCCGATTCAAAAAAACAAAATATGGTCATTATGGGAAGAAAAACATGGCAATCGATTTCTGAAAAATTCCGCCCACTGAAGAATCGAAAAAATGTCATCCTCACGCGAGACCCTCACTTTAAACTTCATGAAAAAAAGTCTCACACAAGTCCAGTCATTTATCATTCTTTCGATGAAGCCGCTGATCGTGGTCAAAAAGACGAAAACATCGAAAATATTTTTATTATCGGTGGAGCAGAAGTTTTCAAAGAAGCCTTAAAGTGCGAAAAGCTCACAGGAATATATCTCACGAAAATTCATAAAACTTTTGATTGCGACACTTTTTTCCCGAAAATTCCGAAAAATTTAAAAAGGGAAAAACATTTCAAACAAAAGAAGGAAAATGAGATCGTTTACGATTTTTATCTCATTCACTAACCCCGCCACATCCACCGATTTTTTCAAGCGAAGCACATAATTTTTTATTTGCATTCGACTATACAAGTGGGTACTATTGAAACACTCCAATTTGAAGGAATCCCTATCCTCAATATTCAGAGTTTTTCTCCTAATAATAAGGGCAATTTTTTGATCTCTTAAGTTCTATTTGAGACTTTAAAATATCTTTAAAATATACAGCATGACAAGCATCGAAAAAATAAAGAAAAGAAATGGTCAAATTGTCGATTTTGATGAGCAGAAAATTAAACTGGCTATCCAAAAAGCATTTATAGCAATAAGAGGCAAGATTGACGAAGAGGGTTTGCTTCGCATGACAAGGCATGTCATAAAACATCTCGAAGATTATTTCACCGGGAAGATTCCTGGGGTCGAAGATGTGCAAAATATGGTTGAGAACGTCCTGATGGAGGAAAGTCATTTTGATGTGGCAAAAGCGTATATCGTCTATCGTTACGAGCACATAAAACAGCGAGAAGAGCAAAAAAAAGAAACTCTGGAAAAAATAGCTCATCACGAACTCACCATCATAAAAAGATCAGGGAAAAAAGAAAAATTTGATCCGGAAAAATTAAAAAAATCCCTCGATAATGTCCTAGGAAGTTATGAAAATCTTCGCAATCTTAAAAAAGACATCGATACCGCAAAAATTGTTGAACTCTGCAGGCACAGCCTCTACGAAAGGATAAGTACAAAAGAAATATCACAAGCACTGATTCTCGCAGTAAGAAGTTTTATTGAAAGAGATCCAGCTTATTCTTATCTCGCCGCCAGACTTTTAATGAACGCGCTCAATAAAGAGGTAATAGGGTCAAAAATCTATAACATCAAAAAGGAAGAACAGCAATATCGCGAGGCATTTATACAAAACATCGGTAAAGCCATAGAAATAGGTCGATTGGATCGCAAGATGCAAGAATTTGATCTCGAAAAACTCAGCAAAGAATTAAAAATTGAAAGAGACAATTTGCTGATGTATTTAGGTGCTCAAACTCTCTACGATCGTTATTTCATCCGCAATCCCGAAACAAAGGAAATTCTCGAAACTTTGCAAGGATTTTGGATGCGTGTTGCCATGGGATTAGCCCTCAATGAAGAAGAAAAAGAAGAACGAGCCGTAGAATTTTACAATATCATTTCAACTTTGAGATTTGTTCCATCGACTCCAACGCTTTTTCATACAGGAACACTTCATCCTCAATTGAGTTCATGCTACTTAACGACGGTAAAAGACTCCCTTGACCATATTTTCAAATGTATTGGAGATAATGCCGCGCTTTCAAAATGGTCGGGAGGACTTGGAAATGACTGGACATCTATACGTGGTACAGGTGCCCTTATCCAAGGTACAGGAGTAGAAAGTCAAGGAGTAATTCCATTTTTAAAGATTGCGAATGATACAACGGTCGCTATCAATAGAAGTGGGCGTCGCCGCGGAGCAACCTGTGCCTATCTGGAAACATGGCACTATGATATCGAAGATTTCCTGGAACTTCGAAAAAATACAGGAGACGAGAGAAGAAGAACCCATGACATGAACACAGCGAATTGGATACCAGACCTTTTTATGAAGAGAGTAAGAGAAAATAAGGACTGGACACTTTTTTCAACAGATGAAACACCAGATTTGCACCATATTTATGGAAAAAAATTTGAAAAACGCTATCAGGAATATGAAAAAATGGCAGAGGAAGGAAAAATAAAAATGTTCAAAAAAGTAAAAGCTGTTGAGTTGTGGAGAAAAATGATTACGATGCTTTTTGAAACAGGTCATCCATGGATCACTTTTAAAGATCCTTGCAATATACGATCACCTCAGGATCATGTTGGCGTCGTGCACAGTTCCAATCTCTGCACAGAAATTACACTCAACACTTCAGAAGATGAAACAGCAGTATGCAATTTAGGCTCACTCAATCTTTCTCGACATATTACCGACGGAAAAATCGATAAAACACTCATTCAAAATACCGTCGTAACAGCAATGCGCATGTTGGATAATGTGATTGATATTAATTTTTATCCAACCGTTGAAGCAAAAAAATCAAATTTTCAGCATCGTCCGGTAGGGCTCGGCATTATGGGTTTTCAAGATGCTCTCTATAAAACGAATATCAATTTCGATTCTAATGAGGCAAGAGATTTTGCAGATGAAAGTATGGAAATAATTTCGTATTATGCGATACTCGGATCCGCTGAACTTGCGAAAGATCGAGGAAGTTACGAAACATTTAAGGGATCGAAATGGGATCGAAACATTTTCCCCATTGATACTATCGATTTGCTCGAGCAGGAACGCGGCGAAAAGATTGAAGTTTTAAAAACCTCAAAGCTCGATTGGAAACCTGTTCGCGAAGCAGTAAAAAAATACGGAATGCGTAATTCCAATTGCATGGCGATAGCGCCAACAGCAACGATTTCAAATATCGCAGGATGCATCCCATCAATTGAACCGATTTACAAAAATATTTATGTGAAATCAAACATGAGTGGCGAATTTACAGTCATTAACCCCTACCTTGTGGAAGATTTAAAGGCATTAGAGCTCTGGAATGATGAAATGTTGGAAGAGCTGAAACGACAAGACGGCAATATTCAAAATATCGACGTCATACCAAAAAATGTAAGAGATAAATACAAAGAAACGTTTGATCTTGAAGCTCTACACCTTATTACTATTACAGCGTATCGAGGAAAATGGATTGATCAGAGCCAGTCCTACAATGTGTATGTTCGTGGCACTTCAGGAAAAGGGATTGCGCAATTGTATCAACATGCATGGCAGATGGGTCTAAAAACAACATATTATTTACGATCGCTTGCAGCTTCTTCAGTGGAAAAATCCACCATCTCTCTCGAAAGAAAGGCACGCACAATCGGAAGTCCTAGTGAAGCATCAGAAGAGCAGATAGTACAAACACTCAAAGAAACGGCTTTAAGCTCAATTCAACAATTGGAAACAAGCAGCAAAGAAAATTCAAAGCCACTGTGCAAAATAAATGATCCAGACTGTGAAGCCTGCCAATAAAATTTCTCCCAATCAAAAGAGATTTTTTAATTTTTTTCACTATGACCACTCATAAAAAACAAATTCTTAACTGTTCTACCACTGACCCAAATAAAATTTTGCCGTTTCAGTATCCATGGGCCAGGGTCCATTACAAAACAGGCGTGGCAAATAACTGGGTGCCGGAAGAAGTCCCCATGCAAGGAGATATAGAACTTTGGAAACGCAAAGAAGGTGGGCTGACGGAAGATGAAAGACGAATGATCCTCTACAACATGGGATTTTTTTCGACTGCGGAAAGTCTTACAGCAAATAACATTGTCCTTGCTATTTATCGCCATGTGACTAATCCCGAATGCAGACAATACCTCTTGCGGCAAGCTTATGAAGAAGCCGTACACACGGATACTTTTATTTATTGTTGTGACTCGCTTGGCCTTGATCCAGAGGAAGTCTACAACATGTATACCCATATCCCATGTATTAAAAGGAAGGACGATTTTGTGATTGATATGACAAAATCGATTTTAAATCCGCTCTTTACTACAGATGGAGTGGAGAATATGCAAAAATTCGTGCACGATCTTGTTGGTTTTTATGTCATTATGGAGGGAATATTCTTTTATGCCGGTTTTGTGATGATGCTTTCACTTTTGCGTCAAAATAAAATGGTCGGAGTCGGTGAACAGTTTCAATATATTTTGAGGGATGAATCAGTACATCTGGCTTTTGGTTCAGATCTTATTAATACCATTGTTGAAGAAAATCCAGAGATTTGGACAAAAGAATTTAAACAAACCATTGTTGATAACATAGTTCATGGCGTTGAACTGGAATATCAATACACCCTCGATTGTTTGCCTCACGGAATTCTTGGCCTCAATGCACAAACCATTAAAGAATATCTCGAGTACATTGCGAATCGACGTTTGGAGCGAATAGGTCTAAAAAAGCAATACGAAAAAGAAAACAACCCATTCCCATGGATGAGCGAAATTATTGACCTTAAAAAAGAGAAAAATTTCTTTGAAACCCGTGTCACGGAATACCAAACTGGAGCTTTGAGTTGGGATTAGAAAAACCACGAAAACTGAAGCTTATTAACCAACTTCTTTCTTCTTCCTCCCAGCCACAGAAAAAAGACTATTAAGCCTCAAAATCAAACAAAAAGATCGCAGCACAGCCATATATCAGTAATTTTAATTTTCAACTTGCAAATTGTAAAAATGAACGGTAAAATGAAACTAGGTAAATTGAGGTATGTACCAAAGATTATTGCGTTTAAAATTAATGAAATTAGCTAAAAGCTTTCCAGCGATTGCCATTATGGGGCCAAGACAATCAGGAAAAACGACTTTAGCAAAAACTCTTTTCAAAAATTACGACTACGTATCTCTGGAAAATTTTGATGAAAGAATCGCCGCCGAAAATGATCCACGCGGATTTTTAGAAAATTTTTTAAAAGGAGTTATTCTGGACGAAATACAAAAAGTTCCCAAACTTTTTTCTTATTTGCAGGGTATTATTGATCAAAATAATATACCAGGGAAGTTTATACTAACAGGATCTCATAATTTTTTGCTGCATGAGAAGATTACACAAACCCTGGCAGGAAGAGTTGCGATTCAGAGATTGCTTCCCTTAAGTCTTGAAGAAATAAAAAAGAAGAAAAAACTTGGAGAAAATTGGGAAAATTTGGCTTTTAACGGTTTTTATCCTTTTTTATTTGCAAAAAAAACTAAACCAGTCGATTTTTATAGTTCTTATCTTCAAACTTATGTTGAAAGAGATGTGAGAGATATAAAAAATATTGGGAATCTAAGCGATTTTCAGCGATTTTTGAAATTATGCGCTGGACGGGTTGGCCAATTGTTAAATATATCATCGCTGGCTTTGGACACGGGCATTTCTCACACGACGGCAAAAACATGGTTAAGTTTGTTGGAAGCAAGTTTTATTGTTTATCTCCTTAAGCCACATTACAAAAATTTTAATAAAAGATTAGTTAAAATGCCTAAATTGTATTTTTATGATACTGGCCTGTTGAGCTTTTTGCTCAATTTAAAAAGTGCGAAACAATTAAAATCGCATTTTGCTTACGGTTCTATTTTTGAAAATTTTATTATCATGGAAATAATAAAAAATTCTTTTAATAAAGGAGAAACAGCGAACAATCTCTACTTTTGGAGAGATAATAGCGGGCATGAAATTGACTTGATTATAGAAAAGGCCAACAAATTTTTGTCTATCGAAATAAAAGCTTCCAAAACAGGAAATAAAACATTTTTTGATCATCTTACATTTTGGCAAAAAATTTCTGGAGAAAAAGAGGAAAATTCTTTTGTGATTTATGCGGGTGATCGAAATTTTAAGTTAAAATCAGGACAACAGATTGGATGGAAAAATTTGAGTCGCATGACAAGCGTTTTTGCTATACAATAGAAGAGCTTTTATAATGAATATGCTTTTCTTCCTCGACACAGCCGATCTCAACGCCATAAAAAAATACGCCGAGTGGGGCATAGTAGACGGCATCACTACAAATCCTTCTCTTATCGCAAAAGAAGGAGTATCGCTTGAAAAAAGAATCAAAGAAATCGCGAAAGTAGTAAATGGACCGATAAGTTGTGAGGTTTTAGCAACAGATCTTGAAGGCATGCTCAAAGAAGGGAAAAAATACTCCACGTGGCACAAAAATGTTTACGTGAAAGTCCCAATGACACCTGATGGGACTCGAGCGGTTCAGATTTTTAAAAAGAAAGGCATTCATACCAATGTCACCCTTACATTTTCTCCGGGACAAGCACTGATTGCGGCAAAAGCAGGAGCAGATTTTGTAAGTCCCTTTATTGGACGTCTTGATGATATCGCAGAAAATGGAATGGCCTTAATTGCTGAAATTATGAAAATGTATAAGAACTACGGATATAAAACAAAAGTTCTTGTGGCTTCAGTAAGGCATCCTCGTCATGTCATCGATGCGGCCGTCATTGGAGCTGATATCTGTACTATGCCACCAGAAATTTTGGATAAACTTATTCATCATCCCCTAACAGATATTGGTATAAAAAAATTTCTTGAAGATTGGGAAAAAGTCAAAGATATCCAAAAATAAAGGTTCATTAAAATGAAAAAAGGCAGTTTCATCAATGGTTACTCTCGATTACAACAATCTCTTTAAAATCTCTCCTGCTCACGGGATAGAGAAAAAAAAACTCTACGCTCAAAAAGAGCGTATTTCTACGTTTTTGAAAAAAATTCATGAAAAAAATCAAGGATTTTATTCAGTAATCGACGATAAAAAAGAATACAAAAAAATAAAGGAATTCGCTTTAAAACAAAAAGAAAAATATAAAGACATAATCGTTCTTGGAATCGGTGGATCAGCTTTGGGAACTCATTGTCTGAAGCAAAGTTTAAAACATCTTTTTGAAGATACTCTGATAAAGCGCTCTTTTCCGCGTCTCCACGTAATCGATAATATTGACCCAAGCCTTATCCAAGAGCTTGAAGACAGTATCGATTACAAAAGTGCGCTCTTTATAGTGATTACAAAATCAGGAGAAACTCCGGAAACATTGGCGCAATATTTTTATTTCCGAAATCAACTTAAGAAAAAAAAGTTGAAAATAAAAGATCACATGGTTTTTGTAACCGACCCCAAAAATGGAGTTTTAAGAGAAATTGGGGAAAAAGAAAAGATGACAATATTTGATATTCCTGAAAATGTTGGAGGGAGATTTTCGGTACTCACATCTGTAGGTCTTCTGCCAGCAGCACTTATAGGGATTGATATAGATGGTCTTTTAAGGGGGGCGCAGGAAATGAGAAATCGTTTTTTAAGTGAACAATTTGGAAAAAATATCCCATTCCAACTGGCTTTTTTGCAATATTTTCTCTATCAAAAAAGTCATGTGATGAATGTGTACATGCCGTATTCTCAAAAACTTATTCGCTTTGTGGATTGGATAAGGCAACTCGTCGCTGAAAGCATAGGCAAAGCAAAAAATATCCATGGTAAAACGATACATGTTGGTATAACGACGATAAACGCTCTTGGCGTAACTGACCAACATTCCCAAAGCCAACTCTATAACGAAGGCCCGAACGATAAATTATTTATTTTTATAAAAGTAAAAAATTTAGGAAAAACTTTAAAAATCCCATACATATACGATGCTCCAAAACTACGATTTCTCAAAAACGTCACCTTTAATCAACTGATGGAAACCGAAATGGAAGCAACGATGAAGTCTCTCACTTCAAATAATCGCCCCAACATTCTTTTGCAAATTGACAAAGTTGATGAATATCATTTGGGAGAATTATTCATGCTTTTTGAGGCGGCAACAGCATTTTTGGGAGAATTTTTAGAGATCAACGCCTTTGATCAACCAGGAGTTGAGCTCTCGAAACAAATCACTAAAAAATTATTACTTAAGAAGTCTCTGAAAAATAAGACTTAAGAAACATGCTTAAGATTCCAAAACTTGGTGAAAGACTCGATGCAGAGCAAAAAGCCTTCTTGAAAGCCTTTGCTCGATCATGCCGTCTTACATCAATAAAAATGTTGAAAAATTCGCAAAGCGGACATCCTGGAGGATCATTTTCAAGTATGGAATTTTTAACGCTCCTTTATACTTTTATAATAAGTCAAACAGGGCAAAAAGTGGTTATTTCGAACGGCCACATATCACCTGGAGTGTACAGCGTGCTTGCAGAGCTCGACTATGTATCAAAAGAAGAAGTCATTCAAGGTTTTCGCCATATCGGAAGTATTTTTGAGGGGCACATTACAAGGCATGTGCCAGGAGTGTGGTATGGAACCGGACCACTTGGCATCGGAGCATCCGCAGGAACAGGATTTGCATTAGGGGAAAGACTAAAAAAAAGTAATGAAAAAGTTTTTGTTGAAGTGGGTGATGGGGAATCACAAGAAGGTCAAGTCCATGAAATGATTCATTTTGCAAGAAAATACAAACTCGAAAATCTGATTGTTTTTGCAGATTATAATAAAGTTCAACTTTCGGATAGTTTGGAAAAAATCATGCCAATTGATATAAAAGCAACATTTCTTGCTGGACATTTTGAAGTCATAGAAGTGGATGGGCACGATTTTGATGCGTTATGGAAAGCTTTTTCTTTAGCTTACAAGATAAAAGAAAGGCCAGTTGTCATCATTGGAAATACCATTATGGGTAGTGGAGTGAGCTTTATGGAAAGCGAAGGAAAGGTTCATAAGGCAACATGGCATGGGAATGCTCCAAAACCTGATCAAGCAGATGAAGCAATAAAAGAGCTGACGCTTTCTTTAGAAGAAGAGAAATTAATAAAAGAATTTCTTCCTTTAATAAAGTGGAAACCCGATAAACCCGTTTTCCGAAAAGCTTTGGAGCCAGAAAAAATCGATACAGGAGAGCCTCTGATATACGGCACAGATAAATTGACAGACTCAAGAACCGCTTACGGAAAAGCGCTTTTTGATCTCGCAAAAAGAAATAAAAATATCTTAGGCATAACTGCAGATCTGAAAGCTTCGGTAATGACAAAATTTGTAGACGAAGAAATTCCAGATCAGCATTTTGATTGTGGAATAGCAGAACAACACATGGTTTCCATGGCAGGAGGACTTTCTCTTAATGGCTTTATTCCATTTGTGTCAACATTCGGGGCCTTCATGACAAGTCGAGCAAAAGATCAGGCGCGAGTAAATGATATTAATGATACGAATGTGAAAATGGTAGCAACTCATTGCGGCCTTTCTGTGGGTGAAGACGGTCCAACGCATCAAGCGATAGATGATATGGGGTCATTTTTAGGACTTTTAAATACAATGATAATAGAACCTGCAGATCCGAATCACACTGACCGAATTATACGATACATTGCTTCACATTACGGCAATTTTTATGTACGAATGGGGCGTCACAAATTTCCTGTAATAACAAAAGAAGATGGAACTATATACTACGATAGCGATTATCAATATGAATACGGAAAATGTGATCTTATTCGAGAAGGAAGTGACATTACTTTAGTCGCAAGTGGGGCAATGGTACAAGAAGCAGTTCAAGTATGGAAAATGTTTAAAGAAGAAAAATCATCAATTTGCATAGAAATCATCGCGGCAAGCTCGATAAAAAAATTTGATTCAACCTTGGTCAATTCTCTCGAAAAGACAAAAAAAGTTATTACCATAGAAGATCACAATACCTATTCGGGATTAGGAAGCCAACTGGCACGTTTTATAATGAGGAAAGGTATTGTTCTTAAAAAATTTAGTATGATGGGAGTAGAAAATTATCAATTATCAGGAAAGGTTGAAGAACTCTATAAAGAAGCAGGAATTTCTAAAGAACATATTAAGAAAAAAATTTATGAATCACATGCATCCTAAGGACTCTCTGAAAAACATGGTTTCGTCTGACATTGACAAAGAAATTGACATTGATCATTTTAGAGTAGCGCTCTTTGGTTCCGCGAGAATCAAAAAAGACGATGATTTCTATAAACAAGTATTTGAACTGGCAAAACGTATCGGACAAAAAGATATTGATATTGTAACAGGTGGAGGGCCAGGACTTATGGAGGCAGCGAATAGCGGACACAAAGCCGCAAACAATGGGAACGCTCATTCACTGGGATTGACTATTCGACTTCCTTGGGAAGCGCAGGTAAATATCCATCTCGATATGATAGAACACTTTGAAAAATTTTCTGATAGATTAGACCATTTTATGGTGCTTTCCAATGTTGTCATTATAACGCCTGGAGGTGTTGGAACCTGTCTTGAATTTTTTTATACATGGCAACTGACTCAAGTAAAACACATCTGTCACATTCCAATCATTTTGATCGGGGATATGTGGAAAAACCTTATGAATTGGGTTTGTATAGGGCCTGTAAAGAGAGGACTTATTAGTAATGAAGATATGAGCAATGTTTACGTGGTAAAAAATAATGATGAAGCTATGGAGATTATCGAAAAAGCTTATGAGATGTTTCTGACGGAAGGGAAAAAATATTGTTTTAATTATAAAAAATATAAAATTTCCCATGAAACATAAGAACGCTTTTCAGCATCTCCATAACATTGGAATCATTGGATTAGGCGTCATGGGCGCAAATCTTGCTCGCAATCTCGCAAGCAAGAAATGGCGAACAGTGGTCTATAACCGAAGTCATGAACAAACTCAAGCTTTTCTTAAAAAGTACGGTAACGAATGTCTCTGCGGTGAAGCCGAAATAAAAAAATTTGTTTTGAGTTTAGAAAAACCAAGGAAGATCATTATCATTGTAACCGCAGGTCAAGCGGTAGATTCGGTGATTGCAAATGTACTTCCTTACCTCGATAAAGGTGATATACTGGCCGATTTCGGAAATTCTTTTTATAAAGATACGATTCAAAGACATAAAGACCTTTCAGAAAAAAAAATCGAATATATCGGATGCGGTATATCGGGTGGAGAGCAGGGAGCGCTTTTGGGAGCAAGTTTAATGCCAGGAGGATCGTATAAAGGATATCAACAAGTTTTAAAAATTTTTGAATCAATCGCGGCGAAAGATTTTGAAAAAAAACCATGTGTAAGTTATATGGGAGAAAGCGCTGCAGGCCATTATGTCAAAATGGTCCATAATGGCATCGAATACGCCATCATGCAAGTAATGGCTGAAATCTATGAAATTTTGAGAACAGTTTATGCTTTAAAAGCGGCAGAAATAGGAGGAATTTTTAGGAAATGGAATAAAGGAATATTAAAATCCTATCTTTTTGAAATAGCGGAAAAAGTTTTAGAAAAAAAGGACGATCTAACGGAAAATTATATTATTGACGTCATTCTTGATAAAGCGAAGCAGAAAGGAACAGGAAAATGGGTAAGCATCGATGCCATTTCCAGGGATATACCGATCCCAATCATGACAGCCAGTGTTTTCGCACGCCTTATTTCTTCTGAAAAAGAGCTAAGAATGAAAATAGGAGCCACGTTCAATGAAAAATCAGCTCAAAAAGAAAAATACGCCAAAGATGAAATAGTCGATATGCTAGAAAAAACACTCTACATGGCCATACTTTGCATATATGCTGAAGGATTTGAACTTTTGAAACGCGTTGAAGAAAAAGAAAATTGGAAAATGAATATCAAAGACTTACCAAGAATTTGGCAGGGAGGATGTATCATCAGGGCAGAACTCTTAAAAAATATCCATTCCTTGTACGAAAAATCTTCAACCCCTCCTCATCTTTTAACGATAGCAGAAATCGCAAACGAGATAAAAAAAAGAGAGCAATATTCTAGACAGATAGTGAAACTTGCTTTAATAAATAAGATAGCGATGCCAGCACTCTGTGCAACCTTAACTTACCTCGATAGCATGAAAACGATACGATCTTCAGCGAATTTTATTCAAGCACTTCGGGATTTTTTTGGAGCACATGCCTACGAGAGGATTGATCGGGAAGGAAAATTTCACACGCAGTGGAAATAAAAACTATGCACACCATCAAAAAACCTTTTATATTAAGCATCTTTGGGGCATCGGGCGATCTCGCACGATTGAAACTTTTTCCAGCTCTTTACGCATTAATGGAACTGAAAAAACTTCCGGAAGAATTTTATATTGTGGGGTTTGCACGCACCAAGATGACAAAAAAAGAGTTTCAAAAACTTTTTGAAGAAAGTGTTTTAAAGAGTAGAAAAATCGTAAACAAAACAGTGCTCAAAAGTATAATTGATCGCACATTTTACTTTACTGGACAATACACTGATAAAGAAGATTTTAAACATTACAAAGCATATTTAAAAAGGATAACCAAAGAGAAAACATTGTCGCATATAGTGTATTTTTCCGTACCTCCGACGGTATTTAAAAGCATTATCCAAAATATCGCTGAAACAATGAAACCAAATGGCAGTGACATGAAATTAGTCATTGAAAAACCATTTGGTGAGGATAAAACATCAGCCAAAGAGCTTTTTCACTTTACCGCTCGATACTTTTCAGAACGACAAATCTATCTTCTGGATCATTATCTTGGAAAAACATCGGTTCAAAGCTTATTGCCACTAAGACACGCAAACAGCATTTTAAACCTTATTTTGAAAGGCAATCATATCGCGAATATCCAAATCACAGCGTTTGAAGACATTGGGGTTCAAGATCGGATAGGTTATTTTGATCAAGTTGGCACACTTAAAGACATGATCCAATCTCACCTTCTACAAGTTTTGGCCTATATGACAATGTCGATACCAGTTGCTGAGAAATCAGTCAGTGTGCGGAGAGAAAAATACGCCATTCTTTCAGCGCTCCAATTTTCACCTTCATCAAGTAATATCGTGCTTGGACAGTACAAATCCTATAGAAACCTTAAAGGGGTGGCAAAAAATTCGAATGCCAACACTTTTGTAGCTCTCAGACTTTTTCTCAACAGAGAAAGTTGGTACAAAGTACCAATTTACATAAGGACTGGAAAAATGCTTCATGAAAAACATACCTTTATAGTGATCGAATTCAAAAAATTTGCTTTTCAAAGGAAAAATGAACCACCCAATAGACTCATTGTTGAACTTGCTCCTGAAGAAAGGATTAGTTTAAAACTCATAATTCAGCAAGAAGGAGCATCAACCTATCAAGATATTATGACTTCACATTCCATTGCCTGTGAAGGCGAAGATTGTCTTTCCGAGCACGCCACACTCCTTTTTGATGTTATGAGTGGAGAGCGATTACATTTTCTATCATTCCCAGAAATTATTGCTTCATGGAGAGTCACAGACAGTATTGTCCAATGTATCAAAGAGAAAAAAGTCCAAGTAGAAAGGTATGAAGATGGCTCTTCGGGACTTGAGTCTCATCATCGACTTGTGAAAAAAGATGGATTTGAGTGGTTCGATATTCATTGATTATTAAGTGGAATGAAAATTTACTTTTTTGAAAACGAAAAAGATTTTATACATGCTTCGGTTGAATACATAATCTCCGTTTGTAAAAAAAAGAAAGGGAAAATACATGTGGCCTTAAGTGGAGGTTTAACTCCTGGACCAATATATAAATCATTTGCAAAAAGGCATGATATTCAATTTGGAAAACTTGAAATATTTGAGGTAGATGAGCGTTATGTAGATCACGCTGATCCGAATTCAAATTATAAACTCATTGAAGAAACATTGATAAAACCTCTCAACAAACGCGGTCAATCGGCATCATTTCATGCTTTTAATACCTTTTTGTCAATAAAAGAATGTTTGAAAAAATATGAAGAAGAACTTGAAAGCGTTGACCAATTTGATCTCTGCATTTTAGGTATCGGAAGAGATGGACATATTGCTTCACTCTTTCCAAAAGTAAAAGCGCTCCATGAAAAAAAGAAAAAAGTAGCCCATACAATAACTTCGGATTTTCCTGTTCGAGATCGTCTCACACTCACATTTTCTCCAATTCTTTCGAGTAAAAAAATTCTCATTCTTGTGCAAGGAAAAGAAAAAAGATCGATTATCGAAGAGTTACGGAATGGGCTCAAAAGAGAAGATGAGTTCCCATCAAAAAAATTGTTAAAACACCCGAACTGTATCGTACATTTTTTGCCATTTTGATGTTGAATATGTGAAGCGCTGGTGGGCGAGATTCCTCGAAAAGCCGTGTCTTAATCGGCCTCGCTAACATGTACGCTCGCCCGATTTCTCACGATACATGATCGTTCGAAAGCGACACAAATTCTTTTCTCGAAATCTCGCCCGCCAGCGCTTTTTATCCGCGTCACTAAAACCTAAGGCTAAAAATTTCACGAACACTTATAAAATTTTTTGCAAATCGTCTTTACGTTACCGCGAGGATTCATATCAATGGTGATTTTTGCTTTTTGAGGTTTAACCGCATCGAGAAAATCAGCAAATATGATTTCAGTGACCGTTTCATGAAATACTTTGATATCGCGAAAAGCATTGATATAGAGTTTGAAACTTTTAAGCTCAAGACAGAGCTTGCGAGGAACATACTCAATGTGAACAATGCCAAAATCAGGATAATTCGAAAAAGGACAGATAGCCGTAAATTCAGGACTTTCAATACTAATCCAATGTTCGCCCTTCACTTGTTCTTGAAAGGCAAAAGTCATAAGTGGAGCAACCTTTTTAAGGTGTCTCCTTATTAATGAGGAAGAAAGTTGCTCATAATCTTTTCCTTCGGTAAAAAGTTGAGGTGCGGTCATAAAATGTTAAGATATTTCATATTCAAGCGGGTCTGAAATTTTCGCATCACTAAAACCTTTGAGGCGAAGTTTGCAAGCTGGACAAAGCCCACAAGCCGGACGTTTCCCATAATAACATGTGTGGCTCAAAGAGAGAAGATCAAGCATTTCAAGATCGCGCATAAGTTCAACCGTTTCTTTTTTTGTAAGAAACATTAAAGGGGTATGAATAACGATAGGCTTAAGAAGAGCAAGATAAAGGGTATGTTCTAATGATCGAACAAACTCATCTCTGCAATCAGGATAGCCGCTAAAGTCGGTCTGGCAC
>CAZTVN010000006.1:0-28217 GCA_964617145.1 uncultured Candidatus Peribacteria bacterium | reverse complement strand
ATCCTTTGATTCTTTACAAAAAGAGTAAACATTTTCGAAAACAATTTTTTCGCTTTCAGTCAAGCTCTTTCTCGTTACTGTTCCGACATCGGCAAGGAAAAGCTCTTCAGTTGTATACTTCTCTGAGTAAAAACCGGAAGCAAGCTGGCTGGCTTGAGCAAAGGAATTTTGCATCTCCGTAGGAGAGAGCCTTATCGTCCTTTCTTCCATTATCGGAGAGTCTTCCGCAGGAGAAGACTCGATCCCTTTAGGTTCTGAACGCCTGCTGAAATGGCTGTCTATACGTGGACTTCTTTTCCTGCTCCAGTATCCGCCGCACTGCCGTTCTCATCTCCTCTCACCACTTGCAACCCATCTTCTCCCAATATTACTACGCCATATTCCATCATGACGCTTAAGGCTTCAAGGGGATCTAAGTGTTGAATGTGTTTATAAATTTCCGGATAACTTTCCTTTATATTACTAAAAATTGAAGCAATGGCATAAAGCTGTTTCTGACTTTCTGTATGAGGTGAAAATGGCAATCCTCGCCGCAAACCCCTACTTTTTACCAAGCTTCCTTCGTAGACATCTCCTGGTTTTATTTCTTCTTCATCAGGATGTTCCTCTTGCGCTTTTCTGAACATCCCTAAAAGTTCATCAACCTCCGTTCCTTCACTTTTAAACCTTGCGAGCCTTATGTCAGGGAAAATGCTATCAAGCAGGATTTCAGAGAATTTCTTTTCTTCTATTTGCGCTAAGCGTGTTTTCAATATTTTTTCAATTCCTGAAACGATTTCTTCTGCCGTCATTGGCTTTTCAATTTCTCCTTTTAGATGGCCTTCAGTGTAACCTGCGCTTTCAAAAAGTTCGTCACGAACTTTTTTATCCGTAAAGCCGAGATTTCTTAAAAGTCCTCTCAGCCTATTTTTGTTGTCATTCACTCTTAATCCCTTAAATATTCTATTAAAATCTATTTCAAAAACTCGAGCCTTTTTGCCTTCAACTGCTACTTCAATTTTTACCTTTGCATCATCTTCAAGGGCTATCCGGTGCAAAGCGTATTCGAGTGAAAAAGCGCCGTCTCTATCATGCTCTTTATAATAATTGTCCTGATAATAACTGATAACTTGCGCTATTTTTTGTATATCTTCTTTGCTTATGCCGTAGCGCTCTAAAATGCTTGGTAAGCTCGCTTCTGCAAGGTCATATCTTCCTCTTGAATCTAGTGCTGAGAAACCATATCCGGTAAGCGTTCCATCGAGTTCGCGACGGGCTTTTTGTTCTGGAGTTTCTCTTCTTGGCCTGGGTCTTGGACTTCCTCTCTCGGCGCTTCCTGAAGAAGAAGGACCACTGTAAGCAGCTGGAGTGGCTGCCACCGCCTCTCCTCTTAAAAATGTTAATACTGCTGTTGCCGGTCTTCGGCGGCCCGATTCATCTGGCGGTCTATCCACCGAGGAACTTCCTTCTGGCCTCTTTGCGTGAGCTGCTGGAAGAGCCCCTTCCGAGCCATCGTGGTCGTGGCGAGTAGCAGGCGTGCCTCTCGATCCTGCTGCTGCGGCTGAAGCGCTTCTTCCACTCCTTGCTTTCTGGTTTGCTGCCGCTCTTTCCTGCGCTTCTTTTTTATCATATTGTTCGAGCTTGCCTGTCAGCGCTTGAACGTCGGTTCTTATGCTCGCTATTTCTTTTGAATCGTTTCGCGCTACTGCGGCTTCCAATGCCGTTATTTTTCTTAAGATTTCTGCTCTTTCATGCCCTGCTGGCATCTTTTTTGTAATCAAGTTTTTCAATTTCGGCAAAATGGTTTCCAAATAAAAAAATGCGTCTTCTGGTTCGGTGAGACCGTTCATACTCAAAAGATTTCCGAATCGCACTACTTCACTTTCTGATTTTTTCCCCTCTTTTTCTATTTTTTCAAGATGTGGAATAATTGTTTCGATGACAAGGTTTATCTGTCTTGATATTGTTATGGCTTTTTCCAAGGAAAAATCTAGCGCTGATACTTCTCCTTTAAGCTTTGAGACTCTCTCTTTTACGCTTTGGATACTTTCGCTTGTTTCACTTTCTAGGCTTATTAAAGCTGCTTGTAAGGCTGTTTGTGCGGCTTTTTCGAGGTTCGGCCTTTCTGTCTCGACTGTATCTCTTTCATCATAGGTTAATTTTTCATTTTCTCCGGGAAGTCCCGACGGCCAAACCACAAGTGGAGACTTTGCTTTTTGTAAATTTTTGTTTATGGCATCAAAGCGCTCTTTCATTTCTTTCAGATTTTTTCTTGGTTCGGTCATTGCTGCGATTGCGCTATCTATCAGGCCTTTTGCCGCTTGCAGAGCGGTGACAAAGGCTTGTGTCTTTTGGTTGAGCTGTCCTAGGGAGACTTTTTCTATTGGGATTTCGCTTGCTGCCGCTTCAAGAACTCTAAAATCTACGCCATTGAGAGTCGTATATCCAGCTAACTCTTTGTCTGCTTTTTGTTTTAAGGCTGATTGTGCTGCGGCGCATTTTGCTTTTATTGCTGTCATGGCAGCTTGCACTGCCTCATCAAACTTTTCGCCTGTTTCGTACGGATAATCGGCGTATGTTAGAGTTTCTACTTTCTTTCCGCTCGTGAATGGGAAAAAATATGCTAAAGCGAATTTTAGGTCTGCATCAATGACCAATTTGAGGCTATCGATGGATGTTTGTATCTGGGCGATCGCTGTATTTCTTTCTCCTTTAACCTTTTCACAATCTTGTAATATTTTTTTCTTTTCTGCTGCTAAGCTCTCTGCCTTATTTTCGTCAAGGAGGGCTGCAACTTGCTCATCCCCTATGCTATTTCCATTTTCCGTAAGCCATTTTTGAATAATTTCAAGGAATGGATTGGCGCCGCTAATTTCGATATACTTTTTTATTTGAGGATCTTCAAAGATTTCTATGACTGCTTGTTTTACTCTCGTTTCCGCGTCTGAGTAGTCGTCGAATTTTTTCGACTTATCACCCCAAAAACTCATATGCCAAATCGAATTCCCAGGCCAATCAATATCTGAATTGTCTAAGAGATTAAAAATTTCTCTGACATGTTCATTCGTCGGATTATACTGTGCAATTTCTATTTTTCTTTCTGTCCCTTCTTGCTCTCCGCTTGCAAAAGCCAGACCAAATTGATTGACTGCTTCCTTCCCCGCTGCTCTTTCCTCTCCTGTCCTTCCTGTAGCAGGCGTATAGCCTATAATTCCTGCAATATCTCGTACGGTTACTCTTACGATTTCAAGCCTTTTTGCTTTGTTATCATCCTGCGCTTCGAGCAATTGTCCTTCCGCCTTCATTTTTAACTCAGCGATCTGGAGCAATCCGTCCTGACGATTCCTGTCTGATGAGTCTGTAATTTGAGTTTTGAGCCTTTTTTCTGCTCTGTCCGCGATCGTTGTTATAAAGCCTTTTGCCGCATCGTCATCTTTAGCATACTCACTTTGTTCGTGGGTTTTTTTGAGTTGATCGCTTTCTGGCTGCGTTAAAATATCAACTTTTACACCAACTGATGAACTCCCACCTGCTGTCATAAAAACAAGGCGGTTTTCTTTGCCTAAAAGGTTTGTTTCAGATCTTCTTAATGAGTCATATTTGCAGCAAAGGTGTTTTTTTATCATACTTTTGGATTATCTTCTTCGCTTAAACCCTCTATGAGATTTTCCGCGACTTGCTGTTCTTTTTGAGATTCTTTTTGTTCTTCCTCTTTTCTTGCGCTCCTTATGCAGGTTTTCGTTTTCTCTTCAACCGCGCTTTCAAAATTTTCAACAATATTTTTTCGCTTTTTTGCCGCTTCTTGATCGAGAGCGTCCATCTCTCTCTTTTCCTTCAATAACGATTCGGCCACCTCTCTTTGTTTCTCTTTCGGCAAGACCATAATCCTCTCCACAACTTTTTTTCTTTCCGCGTCAGGAAGGGCATTGAGTGTTACGGAACCTTTTATAAGATCATCGAGACGTATCTTCGCTGTTTGGATTTTTGCGATTGGCGGCATTTTTACGGCATTTAAGATGTTTTTTTAATCTTATAATTTTATCATATTTCGTCCGAGAAATAAATAACAAATCACATAAAGAAAATCCTGAAATAAAACATGGCTAAAATTCCGCCAGCTTACATTGGCGGGATTTCGGCGGATGATTCAAGCGGCATAATATCTCCTATGTTGGCACTCTTTGTGCTTGAGACTAGCCATTCTTTGTATCTCCGAGAATCTCCAAAGTTGCTTTTACCGAAGGGTTTTCCGTATGGCCATAGTGGATTCGCCTCCCAAATGTCTCGTTGAGCGGAGTTAAAAATTCGTCTGCCCAAGAGGGTGTTAAGACATCAACTCCCTCAAAATCCACTTCCACAGGCTCCTGTTTTTTCATCTCTCGCAGCACGGGCTGAAAAGCTAAATACGCTTCTTTCCCCGCCGGCCGTGAAACGAGAATATTTCCAAATTTCCTCAGAAAAATCTTCATAGTTTTGAGTGTTAAAAATCTATAATAGCTAAGCAGCCATGTATTCTTTCATCCTTCTTTTCGATGCATAGATCGGAATGATGCCTATCACATTCAAGTTCCGCGTTCCCTGACTGAAATTTCAGTTTCAAAGGATTGCTTGCAACGATATTTTTAACGAATTTAAGGCCATTCCCCCTGGCTTCAGGCGCTCTTCCTGAGAGAATTTCCGTAAAGGCTACTCTGAGCGCTTCCTGATCATCTTTGATTTGAGGCCTAACACGCTTAAGCGTTTTCAAAATCCCCTGTCCGCGGTCAGCAAGCACAATATGGCGTTTTTTGAGGTCATATCCAAAGAAAATCCCTCCTATATCAGGCCAATTTCCCAAGTTGTGGTCAAAAGAGTTATTTCCAATTTCACCAGCAATCGCAACACACAGATAAGAGAGATTTAAAAAATTTGGGAGTTTGACAAGCTCTGCCTGCATACGAGAAAGGCGTGCCTGAAAAAAATCTCGTGTTTCATAATACCATGCGGCATTGGGCTTTGATGGTTCAGCGGCGGTAGCCCAGTTTTTTGATTGAAACACAAGGTTTTGAGGTACAAATGATTCAATATCCTCACTTCGATAATAGCGATGACTTTTAGGATGTGGCCTGAAAGCAGGAAGTTTTCCGTTTTTATCCCATCGCCTAAGGGTGTCAATTGATACTCCTAATAGGGAGGATACTTCGCCGACAGAGAATAGTTTTTTCCCAGGGAACATCATAAATAACGATTAAATCTATGCAAAACTATATAAATTATAACAAATCTATGCAGCAAGGTAAATAAAAACATTACATAATTTCTTCCAAGGCTTCTTGCCAAGGCAAAACAGTGACATTGCCGATGGTTCTTCTGTGAGGCTCAAGACACGCGCAATAAAGTTTAGCATCAGGACAAATCTCTAAAAACGACTTAAGGCCTGTCAAATGAGAAGAAGTAATGTTTTCTGCAGCTTTGATCTCAAGAGCGAATGTTTTACCAAAAGGCGTCTCAATAATGAGATCAACTTCAGCCCCTGAATTTGTTCTATAGAAGGAAAATGTGTAATCTTTTTTTTGATAATGTGCCTCTCTCATGATTTCCAAAACGAAAAAATGCTCAAACGCTTTTCCGAATTCAAAAGTATGAGGATTTAATGGGACAGTCAGTTTCTGCGTCAGCGCCCTTACGACTCCTGTATCAAAAAAATAAAACTTTGGGTGTTTTGAAATACGTTTACGAACTGTTTTTGCATAAGGGTATATACACTGGCCAATAAGAGTATCCTCGAGTATTTCAAAATAGGCTTTAACGCTCTGATAAGAAACGCCCGTAATTTGCGCAAGTCTTGAATAATGAATTTGCTGACCATTTTCATCGGCAGCGAGAGATAAAAAGCGGATAAAAGAACCGAGATTTCTTAAATTTGCTTCTGCTTCGATTTCTTCTTGTAAATAAGTGCTCACATAGGCTCTAAGACGATCAATAGCTTCTTCCTGAGCTTCTTCAAGATATACGCTTGGAAGGGTTCCAAGTTGGAGCGCCTTCTGGAAAGAAAACTTCTCTCCCAGCTCTGACGAGGTAAGCGGAAAAAGTTGATAGTTCAATGCTCTGCCAGCGAGAAGATTTGCCCTTGATCGCTTCAACTTGCGAGCACTTGATCCAGTAAGAACAAAATAAGGAGCATTCGGGCGCTCTATAAGCCAGTGAACTTCATTTAAAATTTCTGGTATTCGCTGTACTTCGTCTACAATTATGTGAGTAATTTTTTTGCCTCGAGCCAAAACCTCTTCTCGAAAGAGATGAGGATAAGCGGCAAGACGAGTAAAAGTTTCCGACTTAAGAAAATCATACCAATAGCTGGTTTCTTCTGAAAAAATACTGTGCAGAAGAGTGCTTTTCCCTGTTTGACGTGGACCAAAAAGAAAAAAACTTTTATTTTTAGGAAGATAGATTGATCTTTTGATCATAGCGGCCTTATCCAAATATTAAATAATAATTCTATTTTACCTTGTTTTTTAGAAGTTGTAAATATGTTTTTGATTAATGTGACATCGCGAGAGGCGCGTGCTTATAGTCCGTAATCAAAACGCCGTTTAAATGATCTACTTCGTGTTGAACAATGCGGGCGCTTAAATCTTTGAGTTCGAGAGCCATTTTTTGATTTTTTATATTGAGAAATTCAACCCGAACTTTCTTTGAACGCTCTACATTGATATATATTTCAGGAAGACTTAAGCACCCTTCCTCGGCTATTTCTTTTTCTTGCGAAAAAAATGTGATAAGGGGATTTATCATTGGTATCACGAGTTCATTTTTTGTTTTTGCGTTCAAATAGATAATCGCCACTCTCGCGCTTTGCCCAACCTGTGGAGCCGCAAGTCCAATGCCTTTGGCCTTGTGCATGGTCTCAATCATGTCTTTTATGAGTTTTTTTACCTTTGAGTCGATATGCTTTAAGGGTTCCGTCTTTGCTCGCAAGATGGGATTGTCTTTGCCTTTTTGTATTGAAAGAATGGCCATAATGGGCGTAGAAAGAATGATGTGGGTTGTATTGCGTTGCGCTGATTTTCGTTAATATTGCAGTTTTTTAAATGTGCCGTGTTTTACTTTTTCTCTTTCTGGCTTTGCACTAAGCTTGCTTCGATAAACTCGTCTATTTCGCCTTCAAGAACTTTTTCCACCTGACTTGTTTCACAGCCTGTTCGATGATCTTTTACCATCGTATAGGGATGTAAAACGTAGGATCGTATCTGATTGCCCCAACTCATTTCTTTGTGTTTCCCTTTTAATTCTTCCAAAGTCTCGACCTCCATTTCCTGCTTCATTTGAACGAGCTTTCCCTTCAAAACCTTCATTGCCCGCTCTTTGTTTTGGTGCTGTGAACGCTCACTTTGACAGGCTACCACAAGGCCAGTAGGAAGGTGCGTTATTCGAACCGCTGTATCGGTTTTATTCACATTTTGCCCTCCAGGACCTGATGAACGGAAGGTGTCTATGCGAAGATCTTCTTTTGTGATTTCCGTATCCTCTTGTTCTTCGATTTCCGGCACCACTTCCACAAGGGCAAAGGAAGTTTCTCTTGTATTTCCTGCGTTGAAGGGTGAAAGTCGCACCAATCTGTGAATCCCATGCTCATATTTCAAGTAACCGTAAGCGTATGGGCCTTCTATGAGGATGGTCGCGCTTTTTATGCCAGCCTCCTCTCCTCGACTCTCTGTCAAAATCGTGCTTTTAAAACGGTGATTTTCCGCGTATTTCAAATACATTTTCATCAGCTTAAACGCCCAATCTTGGGCATCGAGCCCTCCGGTTCCTGCATGAAATGAAATAATGGCATTTGAAGTATCGTATTTGCCGTTTAAAAAAAGTTTTATATTAGCTTTATTGAAACGTTTTTCAATATCTTCTACGTTTTGCGTCATGTCCTTTTCTTCGTTTATGTCTTTTCCAGGATGTATAAGCTCTATAAGTGTCAAAGCGTCTAGAGTGTCACGCTCGAGGCTTTGCCACATTTCCAAATCTTCTTTTTTTTCCGCAAGTTCTCTTCCAATATTTTTTGCTTCTTCGGGATTAGCCCAAAAATCTGGTTGAGAGGTCAAGTATTCGAGCTCCTGAATCCGATTTTTGACTGACTGCTCATTAAAAAACGTTTTGGCTTTTTTAATCTCCTGCAAAAATGTTTCGAGCTTTTTTTTGAGTTCTTCGATCATAGTGTATAAATATGGTAAGATTCTGTTACGAAGCTATGTTTTTCAGATGCTTCCTAGCGACATTATAATTTTTTACTGAGCATCCTTTCAATGAGTACCGCCAGAAAAATCCTCAGTAATACCGTTTCTCAGATTTTTGGCAGGGCTTTAACTGCCCTTCTTAGTATACTCATTGTTAAGCTCATTACCAATTATCTTGGCACGAGCGGTTATGGTGAATATGTTACGGTGTACTCTTACCTTGCCTTTTTTGGCATTGCCGCGGATCTTGGACTTTTTACCATAGCTGTTCGCGAGATGGCGAAAGATGAAGAAAAAACCTCTTTTATTCTTGGCAACATTTTAAGTCTTCGGACTATTCTTGCTGTCTCCTCAATGATCGTTGCGGTTGTTTCCGCCTATCTTATTCCAAAATATCAAGACACGCTCATCCCCGTTGGCGTCGCGATAGCTTCTGTTTCCACTCTTCTTTCTATCCTTACCGGCACGATTTCCAGCGTTCTTCAGGTGCATCTTAAGATGCAATATAATATTCTTGGCCTTGTTGCTGGTCGAATACTTTCTTTTGGATATATGGCATGGGTTGTTTTGTATGGATTTAAAAATGACCCTCAAACAGGTTTTATACATCTTATGATTGCTGGTATTTTAAGCAGTGCTTTGATGCTTGCTGTTACTTATTACTATACTCGAAAGCTCGCCACTATTGCTTATCGCCTCGATTTATCATTTTGGAAAGATGTTATTTTTAAAGCTCTTCCTTATGGCATCGCTCTTATTTTGAGCCTTGTTTATTTTCAGGTGGATTCTATTCTTCTTTCCATTATGAAAAATACCACTGAAGTGGGAATTTATGGTGTTCCTATGAAAATTCTTGAAATTCTCACGATTATTCCTGTTTATTTTATGAATTCTGTTCTTCCGGTACTCACCCGTCATTTACAACAAAAATCTGAAAAAGTGAAGGAAGTTCTTCAATATTCTTTCGATTTTCTTTTTATCTGCGGACTTCCCATTGTTATTGGCGGGTATATTTTGGCTTATAATATTGTTTTTGTGATATCGAGTCCTGAATTCTTAAGTCGATTGGATGATGGCTTTTATGGCTCGGATATTGGTTTTAAAATTCTTATTTTTGCCCTCTTTTTTTCTTATCTTAATAGCATGTTTGGATTTACGCTCGTTGCCTTAAATCGCCAAACTGATCTTTTAAAAATTAACGGTGCTGGAGTTCTTTTTAATATTTTTTCCAATATTGCCGTGATTCCTTATTTTGGCTTTCGTGGTGCTGCTTTTACCAGCATTCTCACCGAACTTCTTATTCTTATCATGACAGCTGCTTGGGTTCACAAATATATTGATTATCGCATATCTTTAGAAAGATCGATGCGCTCATTTTTCTCAGCTTTAGTTATGGGGGCATTTATTTTCCTCTTGAGAGATCCTGTCTTTGATCTTATACAAAATTTTCTTGTTATTGTTCTTATTCCTCTTGGAGGACTTGTTTATCTTGTGATGCTATTTGCCACTCGAGCCATTAGCGTTTCGATGGTAAGAGAGCTTTTTGCAAAAAATCCTTAGGGAGGTGTTGAAAAACATAACGTTGCTAAGGTCTCGCAAATTTATACATAACAGAAAGAGGCAGCGTTTATTTTGGTCGCTTCAAGCTAACATTTTGACCTTATCGTTTTTCGCTCATCCTGATTTTACGAATTAATCCGTACAAATCAGGTACTCGTTCAAAGGATAAGGTTCCCAAAATATCGCAAGGCGCTCTCAAAATAAACGCTGCCTCTTTTCTTTCAATAAATTTGGGAGACCTTATATACATTACTCTCGATTTTTTCTTTCTTTTTTGCTATAATAGAGGTGTATGAAGAGAAAGGCGAGAAATTCTGAGTTTATTTTTTCCTTCAAAATAGGCTTTCATTTCTTTCCTTTCCAATCAGAAAGGTGATTTTTAGGCGCAGGCCTCAAGAATCGACTCATGCGGCTTATGTCCTTTGAAAAAAGGGGCCAAATGAGATTTTAATATTATAACCCATTTTCTATGGAAGAAGACAAATTAACGGCATGGATTAATAAAACTTTGCTTGGAGACAAGGCAAGAGTCCAGCAGCAACGCCCGCAGCAGAAACCGCAGCAGCCACCATCTAAGCCAACACACGCTCCTATTAAGAAGCACCATTTCTTAATGCCTAAAACAACCCGTCCTGAGACCCGTCCTGCCTCAGGAGCTGGAAGACTTCGCGTTATCCCGCTTGGAGGACTTGATGAGGTTGGAAAAAACATGATGGTGATTGAATATATTCACCCCGGAAAAACCGAAGCCTCTGACATTATTATTGTTGATATGGGGTTTCAATTTCCTGAAGAGGATATGCTGGGAATTGACTATGTTATTCCTGATACGAGTTATTTAATGGGCAAGCTTGATAAACTCCGCGCTGTTGTCATTACCCATGGTCATCTCGATCATATTGGAGGCATCCCGTATCTTTACAAAAAACTTGGAGAGCCTATTTTCTATAGCACCAAGCTTACTCTTGGGCTTATACGGAAAAAGCTTGAAGAATTTAAAATTGAAGAAAATGCGAGGCTCCATGAAATTGGCTTCGGTGAAATGATTCGATTAGGAGCATTTCAATTTGAACTTTTTCGCGTTAATCATAGCTTTCCTGATTCCGCTGGTGTTATTATTCGATCTCCTGTTGGAATTTTAGTACACACAGGAGACTTTAAGTTTGATTTTACCCCTGCTGATGGCAAGCCCGCTGATTTTGCTAAAATTGCTTCTTTGGCAAGCGAAAAGGTTCTCGCTCTTTTTTCTGACAGCACCAATGCTACAAAACCTGGGTATACCATGTCAGAAAGACAAGTAGGGGAGACACTTGAAGGGATCGTTCGCAATATCGCTGGAAGAATTATCATTGCTACTTTTTCCTCATCTATTGGCAGAATTCAACAAATTATTGATGCTGCGGTCAACCACGGAAGGAAGGTGTATTTAAGTGGAAGAAGTATTGTTGATAATGTGAGTATTGCCCGACAACTAGGTTATATCAAGGCTCCTTCGGGTACTTTAATGAATATACGAGACGCATCGAAGCGCGTGATTGAAGATGATAAAGCGCTTATTATTACGACAGGAAGCCAAGGCGAATCTCTTTCGGCACTTGCCCGAATGGCTATGAATGATCATACTCACATCAAGCTTAAAAAAGGTGATACGGTTATTTTTTCCTCTTCGCCAATTATTGGGAATGAGCGAGCTATTACCACGGTTGTTAATAATCTCTGTCAAATGGGAGTACAGGCCATATCCAATCAGTCTATGGACGTTCACACAACCGGACATGGCAATCAAGAAGATTTAAAACTTATGATTAATTTGGTTAAGCCTCGATATGTTGTTCCTATTCATGGAGAGCTTTATATGCGAACAGCTCATGGGAAACTTGCCGAAAGCATTGGCTATCAAGAAAAAAATGTTATTGTTGCGAATAATGGAAGTATTCTTGAAATCGATCAAACAGAGGTAAAACTTCTCAAAGAAAGAGTTGATACGAATTATGTTATGGTAGAAGGACCTGAAGTTGGTAATACGAGCTCACAAGTTCTTTTAGAAAGACAAATTATGGCTCGAAATGGTGTGCTTGTTTTGCTTTTTCAGATTAACTCTCGCTCAAAACAACTTATACATCCGCCACAAATTATCTCAAGGGGCTTTATTTACCTTAAAGAATCTCAAGAAGTTATTGACGCTGTTATTCGCGAAGCTCAAAAAGCTTATATGGATATTGTTTCAAAAGATAAATCTGTAAAACGCGGGGAAGTTAAAGGTTATATTCGAAGTCGTCTTGATAAATTTATTCACAAAAAAATAGAAAAAACCCCTCTTATTATTCCTATTCTTGTCGAAAAGTAGGCGGAAAAATTTTTTAGAGTGTTTAAAAAACTTTTTTTAGTTTTTATTATAGTGGTTTTATTGTGGAATGATATAATTTAATATTTTTCCTTTAAACATGCTTTGTTTTTGATTTTTTTTATTTTTCTTTGACTTTTTTTAAAATATTTATCAAAAAAATTTTTTTATAAAGTTTTTTACAATTTTTCTACAAGTTATAGACAATAATTAGAGTGGTTGAATTTTTTGTTAAAAACTTTTGGCTTATTTCTCATCCTTCTTGAGTTAGAGAATTATTCAGTGTGTTAAATTTTTCTTTTACTTCTCTTTTTATTTCTTCTTTTATTTTTATTATTTAATTTTTCTATAATTTTATATTTTTTGCAAGACCCTACAATTAACTACTAAAATTTAAAATATATTTTAAATTAATAGTAATAATGAAAAAGGATTGTGAAAAAGATTTTTTTAATTATAATGGGTAAGAAATTTGGTTTTTTCTTATGAAACTTATAGTTCCTCAAAAAGAACTCTCTTTTGCACTCAATACAGTTTATAAAGCAGTGAGTCCTAATAATACTTTGCCTGTTTTAAATAATATTCTTATTAAAGCTGAGGGAAAGAAGTTGTTTTTTACCGCTACTAATCTTGAAATTGCTATTAATTATTGGATTGGCGCTGATGTTTATAATGAAGGGAGTATTACTATTCCTGCTAAACTTGTTACAAGTTATGTTCATTTACTTGAAGATGGAAATATCGAACTTAAACTTGAAGAAGGACTTACTCTTTCTATTAAATCTCAATCTTCTCGCACAAAAATAAAAGGAATTGGTGCTGACGAATTTCCTCTTATTCCTAAAATTGAACAACCTGATATTTTTACTATTTCTTCTGAATCTTTACAAGAAGCTATAGGTCAAGTAGTTTTTGCCGCTGCTACAAGTAATTCAAGACCTGTTCTTTCTGGTGTGCTTTTTAATCTTGATAAAGATGTTTTTAGTCTTGTCGCTACAGATAGTTATCGTTTAGCTGAGAAGAAAATTACTCTTTCTGAAAAAGTGAAAAAGAATATTCAATGTATTGTTCCAGCGAAAACTATTTTTGAACTTGGTAAAATTCTTTCTAGTTTACCAAATAATATTTCTATTGAAGTTTTTGTTTCTAAAAATCAAATTTTATTTAAAGTTCAAAATATTGAATTTGTTTCTCGTCTTATTGAAGGTAATTTTCCTGATTATGATAAAATTATTCCAAAAACATCTAAGACTCGTATTCAAGTAAAAGTGAGTGATTTTATTCTCGCTGTTAGAAAGGTGAGTTTATTTGTAGTTGAGGAAAGTAATAATATTCGACTTTCTGTTACGAATAATGGTAAACTTATATTGTCAACAGGCGAAACACAAGTTGGAGAAGAAACTTCTGAAATTGAAGCTCAAATTTCTGGTGAAAATAATCAAATTGGACTTAATTTTCAATTTCTCCTTGATATTCTTAATAATATTCATAGTGAGAGTATAGTTATGGAACTTGATAATAAACTTTCTCCCATAGTTATCCGTCCAACTCATAAAGATGATTATGTGCATATTATTATGCCGCTTAAAATTTAATCGCGTTATTTAAATATTTTTGGTTATCGTGTTAAAAAACCTTATTTCTTATTTCGGAAATAAGTATAATCGTGAAATTTTTCACTTACTTTCGAAATATAAAAGCATTAGCCTTTCAGGAGCATCGAATTACTCTTCAAAAATTTTTGTTTTAAGCCATCTTCTTCGTTTTTATTATCGAACGACAACTGTTTTTTGGGTGGTGAATAATTTTACTGAACAGGAAAATATTTTTCAGGCATTTAAAATATGGACTGATTTACCTGTTTACAGTCTTGAGGTTGAGGGAAATCCTCTTTTAGATAAAAATATTGATTTTCGTAATAAAATTCGATTTCTTGAAACCCTTTCTTTTCTTTCAAAAAATAATAGATCAAAGGTTGTTATTGTCTCTTATGAACAAGTCCTTCAAACTGTTCCATCTCAAGAAACTATTAAGAATCAGGCTGTTTATGTGCAACGCAATGGAACAATGAAAATTTTAGATCTTTTTGAAAAGCTTATACACGCTGGATATCAAGTTTCTTCTGATACTCATCTTCAAAAAGGGATGTATATAAGAAGGGGAGGGGTTTTAAGTATTTTTCCGGTTAATATGGATAATCCCGTTGTTATTGAGGCGGATTTTGAAGATCTTGGAAAAATAGTGGAGGTTGACAAAGAAACTCTTGAAGCTATTTCTGAA
This sequence comes from uncultured Candidatus Peribacteria bacterium, assembly GCA_964617145.1. Taxonomy (GTDB): domain Bacteria; phylum Patescibacteriota; class Gracilibacteria; order UBA1369; family JACRIC01; genus CAZTVN01. The sequence continues at coordinate 13,844 of CAZTVN010000006.1, read as the reverse complement.
ATTCAAGAACTTGAAATTTATCCTGTTAGCGCTGATTTTACTCAGTCATATTTAACAGATTATCTTAATCAAAATTCTCTTATTATTGATGATGAGCTTGAAGTTTTTGATGAATTTTTATTTGCGTGGGAAAAGGTTTTTGTATCTAGAAAGCAAGAAATTCCAAGTGTTACATTTACGCCTTTTTTTGAGGAGAATGAAAATCACTTAAGTCTTCAATATTTTTCGATCCTTCAATATTATTCTGTTTCTGATTTTCTCAACGATCTTTCTACGAAGCTTGAGCATCAATGGAAGGTTATTTTTTTTACCAAGAATTATTCCGAAATGAAGGCTATTTTTGAAGAAAAAAGGGTTTCTTTTTTAGGGTATGATGATTTATTAGAGGAATCAGGTATTTTTCTTTTAGAAATTGATAAAGAAGAGGTTTATCCTCATGCTTTTCAAAATGCCCATGAAAAACTTTTTATTGTCACCGATAAAGAGCTTGTAAGTCTTAAAGAAGGTAAGAAGGCTGTGAGTTCGAGTAAAGTTTATCTCGATTTTTTAACAAGTCTTCGTATTAATGATTATGTCGTGCACTCTGATCATGGAATTGGGGTGTATCAAGGCTTGGAGAAGCGCACTATTGATGGAGTTACTAGAGAATATCTTCGTATCGGTTATGCAGAAAATGATAAACTTTTTGTTCCCATTGATCAGGCTGATAAGGTAAATAAGTATATTGGAGCTTCTGACAGCGTGCCTAAGCTTACTCGCCTTGGTTCAGCAGAATGGGCGACTGTTACTCATAAAGTTAAAAAAGAAACCGAAAAAATTGCTCAAGAGCTTCTTCAACTTTATGCTGAGCGTTATAAAGCTAAGGGTTTTAAATATTCGTTAGATGTTTTAGATCAAGAAAAATTTGAAAAAACTTTTCCTTACGGAGAAACTCCTGGCCAGATTCGTGCTATTTTAGATGTGAAAAAGGATATGGAAAGCGATCGTCCTATGGATCGGCTTATTTGTGGCGATGTTGGTTTTGGGAAAACAGAGGTTGCGATGAGAGCGAGCTTTAAGGCGGTTAAAAGCGGAAAACAAGTTGCAGTTATTTCTCCTATCACCATTCTTGCCGATCAGCATTATCATTCTTTTAAAAAGCGCATGGATGAGTTTCATGTTCGCATTGATATGCTTTCACGATTTCGTACTAAAAAGCAGCAACAAGCAATACTGACAAAATTGGCTAAAGGAGAAATTGATATTGTTATTGGTACTCATCGGCTTTTGCAAGATGATATTAGTTTTAAAGATTTGGGGCTTATTGTTATTGATGAAGAGCAGAGATTTGGGGTGCAGCAGAAAGAAAAACTTAAGGGTTTACGGAAGGAAGTGGATGTTTTGACTCTTACCGCAACACCTATTCCGAGAACTTTGAATATTAGTCTTCACAAAATTCGCGATATCACTACCATTACAACTCCTCCTCCCGGACGCCTTCCTGTTATTACCGAAGTGCGTCGATATTCTCCGAATCTTGTTCGTGAAGTTATTTTGCGTGAAATTCAGCGCGGAGGACAGATTTATTTTCTTCATAATAGGGTTCAGACCATTGATAGCGTGGCATCGAAATTGCGCTCGCTTGTTCCCGAAGCAAAGTTCGTGGTTGCACACGGTAAACTTTCCAACCGTGAGCTTGAAGAGGCTATCTTGGCATTTAAAGAAAGGCAATACGACGTTCTTGTAAGTTCGACGATTATTGAAAACGGGATAGACCTTCCAAATGCTAATACGCTTATTGTGAATAATGCTGATCGATTCGGCCTTGCCCAGTTGTATCAACTTCGTGGTCGCGTGGGGAGAGGAAAAGTTCAGGCCTATGCTTATTTTCTCTATCATCATCAGCGTTTACCGATCGATGCCAAAAAGCGTCTTCGCGCTATTGTTGAAGCTTCTGAGCTTGGTTCTGGCTTTCAGATCGCGATGAAGGATCTTGAGATTCGCGGAGCAGGGGATATTCTTGGCGTTAATCAGCATGGAGCTATTAATGTTGTTGGCGTGCCACATTTTATGCGCATGCTCAATCGCGCTATTGAAGATTTGAAAGCCGGAAAAACTGCTCAAACCGAGGAAATACCGGATGTTTCTATTGAATTGCCTCTTGCTTGTTACATTCCTGATTATTATATTGTGAATTCGAAAGAAAAGATTAGCGTGTATCAAAAACTTGCGGCATCGGATAGTAAAGAATATCTTGACGAATTGTATGTAGAGCTTGTCGAAGATTACGGAAAGGCCCCGAGAGAGGTGTCGAATCTTTTCCGCGCTTTAGAGCTTAAGATTTTTGCGAAAAAGGCTCATCTTCTTAATATAAAAGCTGAAAATATTCACGATCAAGACGATCGACAAATTGTTATGACGATGTCGAATAAGGTTAAGCCTGAAAATATTGTTAATATGTTGGAACATAATCCTAAATGGATTATTTCTGGTACCAAATTAAAAATTAAGAGCAAAGATCTTGGTCTTAATTGGTTTAGTGATCTTAAAGATAACGTGAAACAACTTTCTCAATCAGTTAAAAATAGGGCTGTTGTTAAGGAGTAGGTGGGTTTTTTCGTATAACGAAGTGGTGGGCCATATGTCTATACCTATCTAGGGCATTATCCTTTTTAAGGGTTGTCGAGCGCTTAATGTTGATTTTTACAATAATTTTGATATGCTGTAAATAGCTCTTTGAAAGTATGGGGATGTATTTGGCTTCGACAGAGATGAATGAAGGGAAAAGTCGCTATCCGGTCGTCGCACTGTCCGGCCGTTACAAACGTCCAGTGCAAACATAGGTGCAGATGGAATCGCAAGACTCCAAAGAGCACTCAGGGCTGAGGCAGCTTCTGCTTTCGTTCCTGTGTTTGCTTAATGGCACATTTAGTTGATAGTTTTCAACTAACGTTTTTTCTTGAGATGTCTGATATCGAGAACAAGCGTCATTTTTCAGGCTAAGGGTTTTAGATTTATACGTTTAATCTAAGATCACGAAAATCCCTTAAACGTCCTTAAATTATGACTTTTTGTACATTTTTTATCTCTTTTTAAGGTAAATCAAAACGTACTATGATCGTAGAAGCTTTTTCTTTCCATCTTTGGACCCGGGTTCGACTCCCGGCATCTCCACCAAGGTTTATTTACAGCGAAATTTGTCTCTCTCGCGAGGGTTTCGCTGTTTGAGTTTTTTTAAATATTCCACCAAAATCACGATTGCTCTTTGTTTTTGAACAAGCTATGATGCACCGCGTATGAGGCAAACTTCAAAAATTGTTATACTGGGAGCTGGTTTCTCTGGTGTTTATACAGCTCAACATCTTTTAAAGGATTATTCGGGTTTTGATTTTACCATTACTATCGTTAATAAGACGAATTATTTTCTTTTTACCCCTCTTCTTCATGAGGTTGCTACAGGAGGATTGAATCGTCAGCATGTCGTAGAATCTATTCGAGAAATATTTCGCGGCAAACCCGTTGATTTTTATCTTTCGGAGGCTCGCAAAATTGATTTTAAAAAGAAGATTGTTTTTTCTGATGGCCACGAGATTCCTTATGATTTTCTTGTTATTGCTTCAGGGTCCGAAACTCATTTTCATAACATTTTGGGTGCAAAAGAACATGCTTTTACTTTAAAGAGTCTTTCTGATGCGAATCGGCTTCGAGATCATTTTATTGCTACTTTTGAATTAGCTTCCAAAATATCTGATGATACGCAAAGGAGGAGGCTGCTTTCTTTTGCTGTTATTGGAGGTGGGCCGACAGGCATCGAGCTTATTGCTGAAATGGCCGAACTTTTTTTTGAAACGTTTCAGCAGTATTATCCCCATCTTCATCTTAAAGACGATGTAACTTTGTTTCTTGTACACAGAGGAAGTGAACTTATGCCTCAATTTTCACTATGGCTTCGTAAAAAGGCGAAAAATGTTTTAACCAAAAAAGGTGTTCAAATTCGTCTTGGAAGCGGTGTTTCTGAAATTACCAATGAAGGAATTTTTCTTTCCAATCAAGATTTTTTGCCGGCTTCTACTGTTGTTTGGGTGGCTGGCGTACAATCTTGTTTTCCTGAAATGTTTCCAGAGCCATCTTTGGATGTGAACAATAGAATAGTTGTAGATTCTTTTTTACGCGTCAAAGGATATGAAAATGTTTTTGCTCTCGGCGATATTGCTTGTTTTTTGGCTGATAATGAAAATCCACTTCCAATGCTTGCACAGGTGAGTGTTTCTCAATCAGATACCGTGGCTATGAATATTAAAAATTTTCTTTCTGATAGACCATTAAAACCTTTTCGGTACCGCTTGAAAGGGATTTTAGTCTCTTTGGGTCGGTGGAAGGCCTGTGGTGAAATTTTTGGTTTTCATGTTTCTGGGCCATTTGCTTGGTTTTTGTGGCGCACGATTTATTTTTTTAAATTTGTTTCGATGCGTAAAAGGTTTAAGATCGCTTTGGATTGGACTCTTAATATTTTTTATCCCCGAGATATTTCTCAAACTCATTGATGGAATTTTGAATATTGTAGATAGATTGACTCTTATGTTATAGTTTGAGTATGTTTCGGCGATCATCATTGTTGCATATTTTTGTTGCCGGCCTAGCCTATGCCGTTTTAGCTCAATTTTTCCATAGTTTTTTTGCCTATTTGAGTTTTGATTTTTATACGAATGATCTTTATAGTCATTTTTGGAGCCAGCTTATGATGCCTCAAAACGGCCCACCTCCGGCGGCTTTTTTCTTTTTGTCTTTCTTTTTTTCATTTGTTATTGGCTCAATTTTTGTTCTTACTTATCGCGTTATAGAGAATTCTCTTTGTGGAGAGAGTTTTCTTGAAAAAGGACTTTGTTTTGGAATTCTTCTTTTTCTCGTTAGCGGGATTCCGATGTTTCTTTTTTTATTTTTGTTACTGGCTTTACCGGTTGCCCTTATTTGGATTTGGGCACTCGAAACCTTTATCCTTTACCTTTTGGCCGGGATTTTAATAGCCAGACTTTCTCGATTTTTTCTTAAATAGAGCTTAAATTTTATGCCCTTTCTGCGTATTGTCCTGTTTCTGTGTTTATTCGGATACGATCGCCTTGATTTATAAAAAGAGGGACTTGGATGCGGATACCTGTTTCAAGTATGGCTGGCTTTGATCCACCCGATGCGGTATTGCCCCTTACTCCGGGTTCGGTTTCTGTAACGGCGAGTACGACTTTTGGAGGGAGTTTAATCGCGATAGGTTTATTATCGAAGTTTTGAATATCTATTTCGGTTCCTTCGAGAAGATAAGCGCTTTGGTCTTTAATTTGATCTGCTGGAATAGAAAATTGTTCAAAATTATTGGAGTCCATAAAGTAGGCCGAAGATTCATCTTTATAGAGATATTGGGCTTTTGAGAAATGAACATTGGCCTTCTCAATGCGTTCGTTTCCTTGGAATGTTTTTGGGATGGTGGAGCCTGTCAAAAGATTTTTGAGCGATGTTTTTGCTACACCGCCTCCACGCGCTTGTTTTGAGTGTTGAGCATGAAGCACCAGATATGGAATGTTTTCGATTTGGATTGTCATTCCTGGGCGAACTTCTGCTATTGAGTACATATATTTATAATCTTTTTTAGCACCTCCTTAGCTTAACATAAGGGATTTTTGTCGACAAGGTAAAGTTCTCTTTCTATAATCAGGGTACAACGTTATATTTTTCAGCATCTCCTTTATTATTTTATGCAGCGATTTTATCCTTATTTTCTTTTTTCCGCTTTGGGAACACTTTTTGCGATATCGCTTTTTGATCGTGGAGGTATTCATCTTTTGGTTTATCTTCTTTTTGGCTTGAGTATTTTTCCAATTTTTGTTTTATGGTTTTTTTTTGGTAAACGTTTTTCTCGGCATTTTTTTCTTTATTTTTCGCTTTTCCTTTTTCTCTTTTTTGTTTGGCTTTCAGCCTTTTTGTCTCCGTTTCAGGGTGAGGGAATACGCGAGCTTATTGCTTTTTCCGCTTCTTCGTTGCTCTTTTTTTTCATGACACAATTTTCTTTTTCTCGAAAAACCATCGATAGTTTTTTACTTTTCCTTATTGTTGTTTCAAGTTTTGCGCTCATTTACGGTTATTATGTTTACATTTATGAAGCATTTAATCGTTTTGCCTCGAGTTTTCGCGATTTTCAGTTTGATTATGTTTTTTATCCTAACGCTTTTGCTAATTTTATCCTTTTTCTTCTTCCGATTTCTGGCTATTTTCTTTGGAACACTCAAAAATATTTTTATAAAATTTTATTTTTTCTTCATCTTGTTTTCTCTCTTTCGGCATTTTTTTTGACTTATTCGCGCGGCGTTTTTTTAAGCCTTTTTGTTTCTTTTATTATTTTTCTTTTTATCCTTCTTTTTTCTGGTAGTTTAAAAAAACGGGTAATTTGGTTGAAACTTTTTTCTTTTTTCGTTGCTTTTATTTTGAGCATTTTTGTTGTTACTCAAGTTAATGCTTTGCGCGCGAAAAGTTTTGAGGTTATTCCATTTTATCAAAAAGCGACGCTTCAAGCTTCTGAAAAAGCTTCTTCTGTGAATGAGCGCATGGATTTTTGGAAAGGGAGTCTTAATCTTATCTTTCAATCTCCGTGGTTTGGTACGGGACCTTATAGTTTTCAATATGTATTTCCGCCTCATCAAAATGATCTTTTGGCTATTTCTGATCATCCACATAATTTTCTTTTAAAAATTGCTGTTGAAAACGGAATCCTTGCCATAGTCTTTTTATTTTTTTTTGTTATTGCTTTTGCTCGGGCGATTTTCAGAGGAAAAGATAATTTCAAAGGTTTAGAAACTTTGTTTATTGCTTTGGTTGTTTCTCTTTTGAGTGGATTTTTTCATAATCTCATTGATTATAATTTGAATTTTATTTCTAATCTTTTGCTTTTTGTTCTTTTTTTGAGTTTTATTTTTATTATTTTTTCTCAAAAAAAATCGTATGTTTTTTATTCCACACCCCTTAAAATAGCTCTTTTTGTTTTGGTGAGTTTTTTTACTTTTTTTATTCTTCACGAAACTTATTTCGGATACTTTTATAAAATCGGGAGAAACATGTACGCTTCTCGATCTTATGAAACTGCTTTAGATTATTATCATCGCGCGGAGCCTATGTTTTTTAGGCGAAGGCTTTTTTTTGATATGTCTGAAAGTTATCGGAAACTTTATGAAAACACTGGTCAAAAATTGTATCTTCAAAAAACCGAACTGTACCTTTCTCAAGCCGTCCTAGACAATCCTTTTAATCCTTTTTTTATTAATGCTCGGGCAGAAATTTTATTGGAATTAAAAAGAATTTCTCATCGTGAAGCGGTTTCTCTTTTTTCTGATGCTCTACGATTGGATCCGAAAAATAATTTTTCTTATTATCGTAATTTGCTTTTTTCTCTTCAGGCTTCTGGGCGCAGCGATGATTATTTTGCATGGATTCCAAAAGTTGATGCTTTGTTGTATCGATATCTTGATAAGGTTCGTTATAATGAACATCTTACGGTTTTGACTGAAAATCCTCGATTTGCTTTAGAGCTTTTAGATGTCCTTATTGCTCACGAAAATAGTGCCGAGAAAAAACAAAAATATCTTGCGTTGCGATATGCCATACGAATTTTTTATGAAAAAAAATTAAGAGAGATGGCGAAAACTTATGGTATTCCTTTTAAGGAGCTTCCGGGAGCGATGTATTTTTCTTCTTGAGTTTTTAAGACGTTTCTATGCCTTGTGATCGATTTCTTATCGCTACGGCTAACCCCGGTAAATATAAAGAAATTGTTGAAATTCTTAAGGATTTGCCGATAGAATTTGTTTTTCTTCCTGATCTTCATTTACAAAATCATTTTGAAGAGATTTGGGATACTTTTGAAGAAAATGCCATTCAAAAAGCTCGATATTTTTGCTCTCTTTCTGGTCTTCCAACCATTGCTGATGATTCGGGAATCGAAGTTGATGCTCTTAAGGGCGAGCTTCATGTAAAAACGCGACGTTTTGGAAAAGGGGAACATGCGACCGATAGAGAATGGATAGAGTATTTTTTGAAGACAATGGAAAAATTTCCCCATAATAGAGCCGCTCGTTTTATTTGTTCTAGCGCGATTGTTTTTCCTTCTCATTCGCCTAGAGTCGATGTTTTTCGAGGGCTCTCTAAAGAGCATGTTTTTTTTGGAGAAACGAAGGGAGTTATTACTGAACAACTTGAAGCCCCGATTATAGAAGGACTTCCTTTAAGTTCTTGTTTTCGTCCTCATGGAGCTCTGAAAGTTTATGCAGCTCTTTCGTCTCAAGAAAAGGCAAAAATAAGCCATCGCGGCAAAGCCTTTTTTCAGCTTAAGAAATTTTTAAAACAGCTTTATCAATGAGCTCATAATTTTCTTGGATTTTCTTTCTTTTTTGCTGTATTTTAGAGGTGTTATTTTCCTTCTTTTTTCTATGAAATACCGTATATTTTTTGTGTTTATTTTCTCGTTTTTTCTTTTAAGTCTCGAGAACGTGTATGCTCAGACTTTTTATGATCGAGATGTTGTCATTATTCAAGAAAATGAAACTATTGATGATGATATTTTTGTTCGGGCCAAAGAGCTTACTATAAGAGGAAAAGTTTTGGGAAATGTTTTTGTGGTTGCGCAAAATATTAATATTTCAGGTAGTGTTTTAGGCAGTATCTACGCTTTTGGATCGAATGTTGATATTTCTGGAAGTGTTTCGGAAAATGTTATTACAGCATCTTCAAAACTGCGTTTTCAAGATGCTCGCGTTGGCAATAGCGTTATTGCTGCTGCTTCGTATATCCTTTTTGATAAAGAAAGTTTTTTGAATGGATCGTTTCTCCACGGAGCTGGCGATGTCGATTTGCAAGGAACCGTTTCGCGTGGAATTTTTGGATGGAGTGGGAGATTTTCTCTTTCAGGAAAGGTTGATAAAGATGTTCGACTATCTGTGTCTGAATTGGTCTTACAAAAAGGTGCCGAAGTTAAAGGAAATCTTCATTATTTTTCTTCTCAACCCGCGAGTATTGAAGGGGGCGCTCTTGTTGGCAGTATTAAGCGAATTTTCCCTGAAACTTTACATTTTAAAGAGCGTTTAAAGAGCGGTTTTCATGCTGGTTTTCAGTTTTGGCAATTTTTTTCTTCTCTTCTCGTCGGTCTTTTTGTTTTGTTTCTTGCGCCGAAACAATTTGAATATGTTTCTTCTATTATTGAAAAAAAACCTTGGCATACCATTTTGGCCGGATTTTTTATACTTATTTTCTTGCCTATTTTTGCCTTTCTTCTTTTATTTACTATTATCGGCATTCCGCTTGGAATTGTTTTTTTTGTTTCTTATTTTTTGGGATGGTATTTTGCCAAAATATTTTTTGGATATTTTATCGGACAGCATGTTTTTACTCTTTTTGGGCAAGAAAATGTTCGTAACTATTGGTTTTTAGCTTTAGGACTTTTTATTTATTATGTGCTTCGTCTTATCCCTGTTTTAGGAGGATTCGTTTTCTTTTTGACTCTGCTTTTTGGTTTAGGAAGTCTCTTTATGCTAAAAAAAGCCGTTATATTGAAATTGAGGAAGTTGAAAATTTAGAGTGGTTTTTTGGTTTCATTTTTATGTAACCATTGGTCGCTATCATGTCGATTTCTTCGATTTTTAAAAGGTCTTTGAAGTTGTATTTTTTGAGTTTGAAATCAAAGATTTCTCCTCCCGCCTCTTTCACAAAAAGAATTCCTGCAGCGATATCCCAAATAGAAATGGCAAAGGTGGCATAGCTTTCACTTCTTCCAGCTCCCACCCACGCAAGCTCAAGCGATGCCGAACCAAGCTTCCTCATATCTTTTGTGCGAGGATAGTAATCATTTATGAAAGGAAGCATCTCTGCCTTGTTTTTTATACCGCCTTCGCAGAAAATGAAATAACTTTTTTCGATTTTTGTATTTCGTGAAACTTGCGCCTTTCTTTTTTTACCCGTTTTTAAATCATAAATCCATGCTCCTTCATTTTTTTTTGCGATGTATCGTTCTTGTAAGGCAGGAGCCTCGATCACGCTTATTATTGGTTCGCCTTTTATCCAAAGCGCTATTGAAACAGAGAAAAATGGATTGCCATTTACAAAGTTTCCTGTGCCGTCTAACGGATCGATAATCCAGAGAAGGTCATTATTTTTTTGTATGAGTCCGGTTTCTTCGGTGAGGTATGAATGATTTTTATAATTTTTTTCGAGCGCCCTTTTTATAATGTCATCAGCAATTTTGTCGTAGAGACTTTTTACTTCTTTCGGTGTTCCTCGTGTAAAAGTGTTTTCTTTTCGAAAATTTTGTAAGAGTTTTTTACCGGCACTTTCTGCTATTTTTTCTGCAAATGAAAGAAAATTTTTCATATATCGAGTTCGGTTTGAAATTGTGAAGAAATTTTTATTGGAATTTCTTTGAGATCTACGATTTTTTCATTTTCGATCGTTATTTTTATTGTTAATCCTTTCATGGTCGCTTTTGACCATGTTTGGTCAAAAATAAAGTTTCCAAGACTGTATACTATTATACCATTTTTGTAGTATTCAATTTCCTGAGGCAAATGCGGATGATGACCAATAACTAAATCTGCTCCAGAGTCTATCGATGCCCTCGCTAATTCTTGTTGTCTCGTATTTGAATGGGTTTGATATTCGGTGCCAAAATGAAAAGAAACGATCAGTATGTCTGTGTTTTCTAAAGATTTTTCTATATCTTTTTTGAGCCTATCAATTTCTGCCCACGCGATTCCTGACTGTTTTTCTTTGGCGATGGTATATGATGCTCCGATGTCTGTGTATCCTAAAAATCCAATTTTTAACCCTTTTATTATTTTAATTTTTGCGCTATGCGCTTCTTCTTCATTGAAACCGCCTCCAACGTATTCTATCGCGTTTTCTTGTAAGATGCGGAAAGTGTTTTCCATTCCTTCTCGTTTTTGATCTCCTATGTGATTATTGGCTACGGAGAGAAAATCAAATCCGACTTGTATGAGGCCCTCTATTGTTTTTGGATCTGCCTTAAATCTGTTTCCTTCCCAGCTTTCGGTCCCTTTTTCCGCTATAGGCGTTTCTAAGTTCCCGAAAAGGATATCTGCTTCTTTTAAATATGGTTCAATTAAATGCAATGGCCACTTAAAATCGTTCATTTTTTTCATTTTCGCTTGCACTGCCCGAGCAAGCATAATGTCCCCAACTCCTATGAGCGTTATGCGTTCGATTTTTGGATTTTTTTTTGGCTCATTAGCGTTTGTTTTGTTCTCTTTTGAGATGCTTTGTGCTTCATGCGTTAGGGGAATTTTTTCATTATTATTGAGCTTATTGAGAGGAATAATAAGATAAAAAAGCACAAAGAGCGCGCAACAAACGTGTATGATTTTTTTGCCTTTATGTTTCATCGGATTTATTATGAGCATTGTTCGCTTTTATAGATTATCACAGTTTTTATGAAAACATCTCGACATCGTGGCTTAAGAATTTTGAAAATAACTTTTGGCCTTCTTCCTATTATTATTGGTTTTGATAAGTTTTTTCATGTTCTTGTTGATTGGGAATCATATTTAAGTCCTCAGATTGCATCGATTTTACCCTTTTCTTTAGATGTTTTTTTAAAGATTACCGCTGTTTTTGAGATATTTCTTGGACTTTTTGTTTTAAGTTCTTGGACAAAAATAGCCGCTTATATTGAAAGTTTGTGGATTCTTTCGATTACTCTTAATCTTTTTTTGTTGGGCGCTTACGATATTGCTCTTCGAGATTTTGTTCTTGCTTTGAGCGCTTTCTCTTTGGCGAAATTCTCTTCATAATGATAGTTGATAGTTTTTTTGCTTGAATTTAGGGCTTCCTTTATTTAAAGCGTCGCAATTTTTTTCGCTGGTTGTTAATCAAATGAAATATTTTAAAGGAGAGAAAAGGTGTTTCGCCCTTGACTTTTTATATGTTTCTGTTAAATAGGCTGCTGATGTTTATAACATGTGTCCATCATGCAGCAATTATCGGAGGGGAGGAGGTTAGTGAAGAACAGTGCAGCTTTTTTTGAAGATGGCAAGGTTTCTGGAGAGAGTGATAAATCTCCTGAAACAATAATCCTTGGACACTTCTGCAGAAATGTGCGAAAGGCAGCTGCTCTTGAAGAAATGAGAAGCTTTATAGAAGCATTTGCCGATCGTTTTGTGCGCTTGATTATTAAAAAATGTATTGATGGTCGTGTTCATGGCACTCATTCGAAGGGTATACCCATTGGCTGTCCAGGTGTTACTCTTCGTCGTGCTGATGGGGCTCGTTTTGATTCTACTCACTCTAATCCTTTGTTTTGGACAGAACTTCATGACTTGCTCTCTCAAACTCTTTTAGGTTTAAGTAGCAAGCCTCCTTTGCTCATGGCGCTTGCTCATACCTCAATTTTAAGTCACTCCTGTGCTGCACATGCTACGGCAGAAGATGGTTCGAAGAGATCTTCCACAGAAACCGATAAATCTGCTCTAGAGACTGTGAGCACTCTCATTCAGACTGTAAGAAGGCAACTTAGCGATCGAGTTGTTGGAATTTTTGGTATCACTAATACTGATGACAATTCACATGATTTTTATTTTCCCAATGGAAATATCCAAAAAAGTAGTCGTTTCAGCGTAAGTGGTTTTATTGAGAGCCTCGGACTTAGTTCTCCTCATGAGGTTTTTCAAGACTCATTTCTTGACTCGGAAATAATTTATCCTCAACCCGTGGAATATGCCAGAGGTAAAACTCGGCGTCAATTATTTGACGATGGTAGTAATTTCCCCTTTTTTCGGGATTTTAAAGTTGCCATAGAATCAGAAAATGAGTTACTCGGTCTTCTCGCTCGTAATGTTGAAGAGGAAAGGAATGATGTTCTTGTGGATGAAGTTTTTAATCAGATTTTAGAATTTCTTAAAAATCTTACAAACTTTCCCCAGACTCTTCATGGACCAGTCCTTTATATGATTGCTTATAACATTGCCTTTACATTGTATAAACGCGTAAGACTTACGAATATGTCATATGATGAAAGAGAGGCATTTCTTGGACACTCGGAAGAAATTATTTGCTATGGTGATGGCTTCCAAACTCTCGGAAGAAACGAGGCTCTTCTTGTTAAGCATGGCAGAGGAAACGATCTCATCGCATTAGAGGTTGCAAGAAATGTCCTTGCTGGCAATAGAGGAAATGAGCAGGATCATGATCCTATTGTTCATATTAATCATGAACACCCCGAGCTCATTGTTTCTTTCGAAGCATATACTCGAGTGCTTGCAGAAATCGCAACGATGGTTGCATGTGTCAAAGAAGTATTTGGAGATAATGTGCGTATAATTACAAGCTATTCCTATAAAAACCAGAAAATGTTTTATCCTGTTTCTATACCAATTTATGAAGCAGATGGATTAAATCTTCCTGTTAAATTAGTGGGTGTTGAAATTACGTCGAGATCATCTATCGAATCGTTGCGGGCAGATGAGGCTAGATATGCAAATGAAATGTTGGAATATTGTTCTTCGGAGTGACTCTGGAGAAGGTGGACATGTTTAGTTTCGTATCATAGAGAGCAATTCCTAATAAAATGGGCGCATTCATGGTAACTGCTCAGAATGATAAAAAGCGAGCGGGGCGTTTCCCTTTCGTCCTGCCTCCGCATTGACCGTCCATCCGCTCATTTCTTCTGATAACGCGATTGGGGAGGTACTGAAAAACATACCATCTACTGCAATTTTACCATTTCGGCTACAAAATGTTCAAAGCTTCTCGACGTATCTTCTTCTGATACGCCTTCGTCGCTTAGTAGGGATTTGCTTGAAAAGCGTTGAAAAATCAAAGATTTT
>CAZTVN010000005.1:0-29605 GCA_964617145.1 uncultured Candidatus Peribacteria bacterium | reverse complement strand
TTTGAACATTTTGTAGCCGAAATGGTAAAATTGCAGTAGATGGTATGTTTTTCAGCACCTCCTTTACAACTATTCTTCAATACTTTCGCCTTCACGAAGTATTTTCACATCAATATTGGAAGAAACCTTTGGAAGCCTGCGAGCGAAGTAAGGCCAGCTTTTAATAACAACCTTATTGATTTCAGGAAGATTCTCAATATATGCACGTGCTTCATCAATATTTTTACCGGTAATGTGCTCAACGATTTTTTGCATAAAACGACCACCTTCATCAGATTCAGGATCAATTTCAAATTCATTAATGCCTTTAATCGAAGCCGTAATACGAATTTTTTTAGCAGCATCATTAATATCAAAAATACGAAAATAGAGGGAATTCTCATCAATTCGCGCAAGACGCTTACCTGGAGTTTTGCTTTTCTCCATTTCCAATTTCAATATTTTCAAAAGATCATCACTGTTATAAGCAATACCAGAGGCATCGATTTCACTATGCACATCAAAAAATTCAAGTTCACTTCCGACAATATCAGTTTGAAGTGAAACACTCGGTTCACTCGTTTCTATAGCGAAATTTCCTTCGAGCAAGCGTAAGGGGATATCTTTTTCTTTACTTAAAGTTTCAACATACTTTTTAAGTTCTTCGTTCACTTTATCTCGAACTTCTTTTTTCGCTTTTTCTTGAGCCGCTTTAATATCATCATCAGTAACTTGATAGGTGACAATCGAAGTGCCACCAGTAAAAGGTTCAGAATTTACAGCGTAGAGAAGTTTGCGGCTTTCTTCCTGAAGGCCTGGAAGAAAAAATTTACTGGGGCCGATATTGCCACGCGAACCGATAGCTTGCTCATTGGCATCATAGGGGTCAGCTTGAACAGAAATTTCAATTTGTCCTTTCCCTTGAGGCGTATTTGAAGGGACAGTGATAAAAGCAAAACTTCTGAAAACCAAGCCGTCTTCGGTTTGAAATCGCGTGCGAGCTTTGAGTGGCCATTCATAATTCGCTTCATTTATAATGGTAAGTTTCCCTATAGCATTGGTACCCTGAAAAATTTGTCCGGTTGAATGATAGGCAACATCATGCGTAATAGTTTTTTGTAGAGGATAACTCGCTATCACATTGACCGGATTTGAAGCAAGTTCTTGAGCATTAAAAGAGCTATCCGCAAGAGTTACATTGACACTTACTTCCAAAATGCTGGAATTCGGTGTGAGGTAGAGCGTCGCACCAGGAAGAGTAAAATAGCTAATAATAACAAGAAGAATAATGCTTAAAATCGAAAAAAATGAAAGTGCGCGTCTGTTGCCAAAAATAAATGTCGTCATTTTTTTCGGTTGATTGAAAGTGAAACGATTCAAAGGCAAAGTTTTAAGATTGCCTTTTGATTTACGAATAATATCAAAGATCGAAACTTTTTTCATCGGAAGTTTACGAGGTCCATCATCTTCACGTGGATTACTTGAAGCCTTCAGGGGACTGATTCTTAGTCGCGGATTGGTATTTTGAGGACTTTTATCTTTAAGAGGAGTAATACGGTCATATACTTTAAGCCCTGCCTCACGAGCAAGATGGATACCGATGCGGTCATTCGTCACAATAGAAATATTTTTCCCAATATCTTCAGTTTTTCGTTTTAAAATTTTTAAATTAACAACGCTCTGAAAAAGCACACTCCTTGCAGGTACAACAATATAGATTTCATCGACTTTGAGAGATTTTATCCGATCATAGACTTTTGTAAGTTCTTCATCAATTTCAATATAAATAATTTTTTTTGCGTTCACTGTTTCTATATTATCTTTATCATTTTGAGGCATACTTTTGTTTTTACAGTGAAAAATTATACTTGCATAAGTCGAACCATTTTTCGAAGCATTTTAGCGACGATTTTTTCTTCTCCGGAAAATTCAAGTGAAAGAGCGATCAAGGAAAGTGGAGTAATATCTCGATACGTAAAAAAACTTTTTGTTTCATCTTTGATAGAAAAAATTTTAGAGGGATCGAGATATTCCACTTGAGGCTTTCTGGGAAATGAAAGAGTTTTTACCCATTCGCGTGTTTCGAGGGCATCTTTGATTTCGGGAAGCGATGCCCCACCACCACAGAGAAAAATTTTTGTAGGAAGACTGTCTATATCATAAAACTCAGAAAGAGTAAGAGCAACCCCTGAGAGCCATACCTCAGTATCACTTTTTAAGGCCTGTTCAACAATTTTGTGTGATTGCCGTTCAAGTTGGTTCGAACTATAAGCAATTTTTATTTCTTCAGCTTCATCAAAAGATACATTAAGAGATTGTGCAAGACGTTTGGTGAAAGTCCGCCCGCCAAGTGTGAACATTTTTGTGCCACAAGTAGAACCATCTTTCACAATAGCAAGATCAGTAGTGCCACCACCAACATCGAGAAATATGGCGCTTGAATGAGGGCCTGATTCTGAGCCAAATGCCCGAGAGATCGCGTAAGGTTCTGAAGCGACAGCAAGAAGATCATAGGCAAGTTCAGCCGCAATAGTTTGAAGTGCCCCATAGTGTACCAGTGGGGTAAAAGCATTAAAAATGCTTAAATGAATTTCTTTGCCTTCAAAACCTATAGGGTTCATAACACGATAGCCGTCCACTCGGATATCGGTAATAGCCGTGTGAACGAGTTTAATATCACCCTCATTAAACCCTGTTTCTTGAGCATATTCCAATCGAACTCGATCAAATGCCCTCCAGTGCAATTTATGAATAATGGTCTTGAGTTCATCAAAATCAATTTTATTTTCAGGATTGAGACGCGAATATTGCATCACGCGAGTAGAACCTTTGATAAGCTCGCCGGTAATACCCATGACAAGCTGTTCAGGCCGGATTCTAGCCATTCTTTCAGCGTCCTTGATCGCGTCCTGACAATTTTGAATAACACTGGCAATATCGGTGACAGCGCCTGATTGCATATCCCCAAGTTTTTGATTTTTGCGTCCAATACCAATGATACGCGCTCTACTGCCTTGATTAAGAGAAATAAAAGCTTTAACTTGATCTGTCCCGATATCAAGAGCAAGAACGCATTGAGAGTCTTTACTATGGCCTCTCGCATGAAAGAATGGAAGCATTGTTTTAAGCACGTTCTCAAATTACCATAAGGAAAGTCTAAAAATAACTATAAAGCCTCAAGAGAAAAAAGCAAAGCAGAGTTTGTTATTGTTTTTACATTATTTAATTGATATACTAATAATGTATTTAAGAACACTTTTAATTATGTTCTTTACAACTAAAAACACGGCAGTGGTATCGTCAACTGACTTAAAAAGACATTATAAAGAAGTGCAAAAACTGCTTTCAAAGAATGTTGTTATTGTCGTTACGAATCGTAATAGTGAAGATAATGTTGACGGTATTTTACTCCCATATTCAGAGGTCATTCTTGAGAAATATGAGGATTTGCTTGAAGATATTGAGATGGAACAAAATCAGCAAACTCTCACTCGTGAACTCTCAAAGAGTTATGCTTCAGGAAAGAAAAAAAGACTTTCTTTAGAGTCACTTTAAAAAATCGAGAGAATGTATCATTTCGAATTTACGCCGTACGCGGCAAACCTTTTTCATACATTGCCAAAAGATGTGCAAAAAAGAATAAAGAAAAAACTTCTTTTTTGGCAAACTGTCAGTGACCCGCTGGCGTTTGCAAAGTCACTGCACAATTTTGAACCTGCTACACATCGATTCCGTATAGGTGATTACCGAATTATTATTCGATGTGAAAAAAAATCATCAATTCTTTTAGTGCTGAAAGTAGGGCACAGAAAAAATATCTACAGAGTTTCTTTGAGGTAAAATCTCACGCGACAATCTGAGAGAGAAAAGATTGAATAATCGGAGAAGGATCTTTGTCAGGATGCCCTTGAATGAGCTTAATTATTGCTGATCCAATTACGGCAATATCGACTTTTTGATGGTGCAAAAATTGAATTTGAGAAGAACTATGAATGCCGAACCCGCAAGCGAGAGGGAGAGAAATATGTCGGCGAATTTTTTTTATTGAGTGAGCCAAATCTGATGAAAAATGTGTTTCCGATCCGGTGATACCAGCTCTGGCCATAAGATAAACAAACCCAGAAGCAGATTTTGATATAAGTTTAAGTCTCTTATCTAAAGTCGTAGGAGCAATAACAAAAATAGGATCAATCGAAAATTTTCTGCAGGCAGAAACAAAAGAAGATGATTCATCAATAGGAAGATCGGGAACGATACAACCTGTCGCACCACATTCGCTCGATTTTTGAGCAAAACGTTCGACCCCATATTGAAAAATAGGATTGAAATAAGACATAAAAAGAAGGGGAATGGAAACTTTTTGTGAAAGTTTTTTCATAAGAGCTAAACAGTCTTTGATCCGTACCCCATTCTTAAGAGAGTACTCGTTGGCTTGCATAATAACCGGCCCATCAGCCATTGGATCGGAAAAGGGGATTTGAAGTTCAATAAAATCTACACCACTTTTTTGCATACTTTCAACAATGTCTTCACTCTTTTTAAGAGTTGGATAGCCGCAAACAATATGAGTCATGAGACCAATGCGATTTTCTTTGCGAATACGTTCAAATTGTTGAATAATTTTTTTATTCATAATATTCGTTCATTTATATTCTTCAGATTTTTGATGAATAAATTGACTCCAAGCTTTGTCTTTCAGAGCTTCGGCAATAATAAAAATATCCTTATCGCCGCGTCCAGAGAGATTTACAACAATAATCTCATTTTTTTTGCGTTTCGGTGCTATTTTGATGACTTCGGCTATAGCGTGAGAAGACTCAAGAGCCGGTATAATGCCTTCAAGTCGAGCAAAAAGTGTAAGAGCCTCGATAACTTCTTTATCAGTCGCAAAGCGGTAGCGGATCCTTTTTTCATCATGAAGAAAACTATGCTCCGGACCAACTCCTGAGTAATCAAGTCCCGCTGAAATACTATGAGTGTCGGCAAGATTTCCATCTTCATCTTGAAGAAAGTAGGATTTATACCCTTGGCAAATGCCGACTTTTCCGAAAGATGATGAAAATCTCGCAGCATGCTCGCCAGATTTTAAACTCCTTCCTCCTGCTTCAACTCCAATCATTTCAACAGATGTATCTCGAAGAAACGGATAAAAAAGGCCAATGGAATTACTTCCGCCACCGACACAAGCAATAAGTGTATCAGGAAGTTTTCCAGCAATATCGCGAATTTGTTTTTTTACCTCTTTGCCAATAACGGATTGGAAATCACGCACCATAAGAGGATAAGGATGCGGACCAAGGGCAGACCCAAGAAGATAATGTGTGGAATCAAAATTCGTTATCCAATCTTTGAGAGCGCAATTGACGGCATCTTTGAGAACCCGTGTGCCATTTGAGACCGGAACAACTTTTGCCCCCATGCGTTCCATCCAAAAAACATTGGGTCTCTGTCTAAAATAATCAATTTCACCCATATAAATGGTACAATCAAAACCAAATTTGGCGCAGGCAGAAGCGGTCGCAACACCATGCTGTCCAGCGCCGGTTTCAGCAATGACGCGTTTTTTCCTCATTCGTTTAACGATAAGAGCCTGCCCAAGGCAGTTCGTGATTTTATGAGCGCCGGTATGATTTAAGTCTTCACGTTTTATATAAATTTGAGGGCCTTTGAGATGTCGAGTAAAATTTTCAGCAAAATAAAGAGGAGTGGGGCGACCGGAATATTCATGAAGAATTTTTGTGAACTCAGATTGAAAGATCCGATCTTGTCGAAGTTTAGGGTAGGTATCGGTAAGTTGTTCGAGAGCAGGGAAGAGAATCTCAGGAATAAATCTTCCTCCATAGGGACCAAAATACCCGAGAGAATTTGGATGTTTTTTGGGAATCATAAAAAACGATAAGACTATTTGAAGTATGAAAGATATTGTTCAGCATGTCCCTAAATAAAAGTCTATAAAAAACGCAATGATTGAGCAAGAAGAAAGCAAAAGAGGGAGTTACATTTTTTTGCATAAATATCACAAAAAATGTATACTTTTTTCAATAATCCATATTTATTAAGTTTTTATTCATTTATAATTATAAAAATGTCTATAAAAAAAATAGCCGTCATACTTTTGGTGTTCGGCATTTTGAGTTTTGAACCAGCAACATTTGCAGAGTCACCTGTGAATCCCGCAGTTACTGCCGGTTGGAGTGACTCTTTCTTGCTGAAAGATGATGGAAGTGTATGGTCATGGGGTTTAAATAATTATGGTCAACTTGGGAATGGCACGGTAGCGATAATAAGTGAGCCTCGAATAGCAACGCCAGTTCAAGTGACAAACCTGTCAGGAATTACTAGTATTGCTGCCGGTTTGTATCACACTTTAGCTTTGAAAAACGATGGTACGGTTTGGGCTTGGGGAACCAATGATTTTGGGCAATTAGGCGATGGAACGAAAGTGGATAAGTCTACACCTGTTCAAGTTAAAGGACTTTCTGATATCACTGCTATTTCGGCCAGTAAAGGTATTTCGAGTTTTTTCTCTATGGCATTGAAAAATGACGGGACAGTTTGGGCTTGGGGGAGTGCATGGGGTGGCCAACTGGGAGACGGAACAACGCCATATGAAACACCGGAAGATAAAACAACCCCAGTCCAGGTACTTAATCTTTCAAAAATTATAGCAATTTCCATTGGCAATGGATATTCTTTAGCTCTAAAAAGAGATGGCACCGTTTGGGCATGGGGTCTTAATTCAGATGGACAGATTGGAGATGGAACAACTGAGTTATTTAAAATCAACCCCGTTCAAGTTTTTGGTTTAAACGAAGTGATCGCGATATCTGCAGGTGAGGGTCATGCTTTGGCATTGAAAAGAGATGGCACCGTTTGGGCGTGGGGTAAAAATGATGTTGGAGAGTTAGGTGATGGAGGGACAACAGAGAGAAACACTCCTGTTCAGGTTCTTACGCTTACTGGTGTGAAAGCAATTTCCGCTAATTTTGGGCATTCTATGGCATTGAAAAATGACGGCACGATTTGGGTATGGGGTCTTAATGACTCCGGCCAACTGGGTGATGGGACTGTAACCAACAGCTCTGAAGCAAAAAAAGTGACAGGACTGGAAGGTATTATAGCCATAGCTTCGGGCGCACAGCATTCAATGGCAGTACAGAATGACGGTACTGTTTGGACTTGGGGTTCTAATAGTGAAGGCGAATTGGGCGATGGAACAACAATCGAAAAAACAACTCCCGTAAAGGTCCTTTTTGAGTTTGTAAATGAAAGATGCTCTTCATTCAGCGATGTAACCGAAAGTCATACTCTTTACAATGTAATCCAATACGTGAAAAGTGCCGGTATATTTGAGGGTTATCCAGATTGTACCTTCAGGCCTGATTCGTTTATTAATCGCGCCGAGACAGTCAAAGTTATTCTCAATGGTTTTAAAATCGAAATTCAAACGACCTTTACAGACTTTTCAACGCCTTTTCTCGATATCAACTTGGGCGATTGGTTTTTTGGTTATGTTGTGACGGCAAAAAATAATGGCATACTGCAGGGTTATCCTGATGGAACGTTTAAGCCAGCAAATACGGTAAATTTTGCAGAAATGATCAAAATATTCGTCAATTCCTCATCGTTGCAATCGCAACTTATGAATTTAAATACGGTCCGCTCAGATATTTGCCCGGCAATAAGTGACAGAAATACATGGTATCTTAAATATTTTCAGGTAGCGAAAGATGCGAAACTCATTACAGACAATGATTGTGTATCGGCATCCAACCCTGCCACAAGGGCTGCAATGGCAAATCTTTTCTATGATTATAACGAGAACGGTTACTAAGCATGTTTTTCAGCACCTCCCTAACTCAAGATGTTTCAATATATAATAGTCGTTCGACGGGTACGGTAGCCCAATGCTTCACCATTCGTCGAAAAAATTTTCTTGCCCTTTATTCACTCTGTACTTGAGATAGGAAAACTTTCCGTTCACTCCGTCTTTCAAAGCCCTCGCTTCATCCTTCTCACTCGCTCGATAGCGAAAGTCAGCCAATATTTTGGACTCAAAACATAATCTTTCGCATGGAGATATTGGCTTTCATAACCTCCAAAACCTTTTTTAAAAAGACTTAACCCAGCCCAAGGATGATTCGGCTCATTGTCAGGAGAAATTCCCCAAAAATTATACACACGGCAACCACGTCTTTTCGCTTCTTGTATAACTTCAAATTGAACAAGGTACGAAGCAGGTATTTTATGATACTCGCTTAAAGAAGCTCCATGATGATAGTAAGCGCTGTCACCATAAAAAACGATCATGGATGCAGAGATGATTTTCCCTCCATAATAACCAAAAAAAAGAGCAATTTGATTATCAGAAATAAAGGCGTTAAATTCTTTTTCGAAATATTCAAGAGAAAAGGGAACAAAATGCTGACGATTTACGGTATCTTGATGAATTTCGTGAAAAAGACGGACGGCTTCTTTATCAGTGCGAATTTCAACGTGAACCCCATCTTTCGGAGCACGGCGGATAAGGTAGCGAGTAGTTTTCCTCATACCAAGCAAAATATCATCGAGGGATTTTTGAATATCGAGTTCCCAAGTAAGTTCAGGATGCATCATGTGTATCGGAGCTTCACGGAAACCGCAAGATGCAAATATTTTTTGATTGCAAGGAGTATCGAGAAGAAAAGGACTTACACGAATGAACGAGATCTTTTCTTGTTTGCCAAAATTTTTAAGATAATCCAAAAAAAACTTATAAATCTCAGCCCTCGCGCGATCTTCAATCTTTTCGTTCGAAGTTTTCAAAGATACAACATCCGTAGCTGACCCTGCGTCAAACAACGAAGCCTCCGACCTATCCTGAATCAAAGGCCCGTGAGGACAAAAAAGAAAAGATCCACGACGCGCCTGAATTTTCATGACAAGGCAAACGCCAAGAAGGATTTCATTATTGAAAATACCCAAACGAAATATCTTATTGCCAAGAAATCGATTAAACTCACCCCAGTTCCATGATTGAAGAAAAGTTTTATGATGGCATGAGCGAACAAACTTTTCCCAAACCTGTTTTTCAGCAGAGGCCTCAGTAATTTCAGCGATTCGGAGATTCATAAGCGGAAGTCAAAAAGTGAGTGATACGTTTGGCATCTTCTTTGGAAGTGTTAATACTGGTAGGGAGATTAAAGACCTGTTCACAAACGCGTTGAGCATGTGGGCAAGAGCCATTTTTGTACATAAAAACTTCAAGATTGACCGATTGAGGGGCAATAACGGTATCATACCAATCGCCAAGCAAAATATGTTGATGTCGAGCTTTTTTAATAAGTTCACAGGCGCGGGGAGTGACAATGGGATATCGGAGGAAAATTGTTCCAGAAGGTCGTTTAAGCAAACGAATACGAAGTGATTGGAGCGCGCGTTCATAGTACATCGCAAGCTCTTTGCGGTGTTCTACAAAATGTGGAAGTTTTTGAAATTGGTGAAGTGCCAATGTAGCAAGGGCGTTCGGAAGTTTTTTGGGAAAATACGAAGGCTTAAAACCAGATTTTTCTTGGATTGAAATGGCAAGAGAGAGAATATGAAGTTTTTGAAGGAGAATGAGTAAAATTTTCCCGAAATTAAGAAAATAATAAAAAGGAAGAATAAGAGAAATCCAAAGGGGATGCCATAATTGTTGCAAAATCCAAAAAAAATTCGGCAATCCGCTTTCCTCAGAAATGGCACAAAGTTTCTCCCCAACCTTGGCGCTTTTTGAAACCGCTATACCACCATAAACACAAGAAATAGGCTTATCTCGACCAAAACTAAAAAAAGCCGCATCACCAAAACTTCCAACTTTTTTGCCCTGATATTCGCTTCCAAGGGCATGAGCACAGTCTTCAATTACAAAAAGATTATGTTTGCGAGCAACACGGCAAATAGCCTCCATATTTGAAGGAATACCAAAGGTATGCTGAACAATGATGCCTCGAGATTTCTCTGTAATTTTTGTCTCCAAATCAAAAGGATCCATCGTAAAAGTCTCATCATCAATATCAACGTATACAGGACGAGCTTTCCCCCAAAGGATGGGTGCACAAGCCGCAGAGCAAGTGAAAGCCTGCACAAGAATTTCATCGCCTTCCTTTACATAAAATGCTTGAAGGATGGCAAAAAGTGCAGATCTTCCACTATTAAAAGCTACAGCCGATTTCACTTCAACAAATTGACGAAAAGCCTCTTCAAGTTTTTTTTGAGAGTCACCGACTTTCCATTTCCAAGGGCTAAAGAGAAGTTTCAAAGCGAGAAAAAGGTCGTCTTTTTGGACATTGGGAGAGAGAGAAATGGATAAAGGGCGAAAGGGGTTCATACGCGAAGAGAAGCAAGAATAGAAGGATGGATACGATTTTCAAGTAAAATAGTATCACCTTTTTGAATAATATTCCGTAGAGTTTTTATAATTTCAGAAGGTTGAGTAATAAGAAAAATGTTATGTTCAGACATCCCTGATACAATCGCAGCGCATTTTACCGTATCAAAATAATCGACCGTAGTCATAATAAAAAAGTCACACACCTGCCCGATTTTTTCTCCAACTCGACGATGTGCCTCATTCGCCGTGTCGCCAAGCTCAATCATGCTCCGTAAAACCATAATCTTTTTACCGCTGTCAAAACCTTGAAGATAATCAAGAGCAGCCAAAACTCCATCAGGATTAGCGCTATAGCTATCATCAATAAGAAGAGAGCCATGAATCCCATCTAAAATTTTAAGGGTATGCTCTGGCATGGGAAGATTTTTTGTTGCGGTTTGAATTTCGCGAATATTCATTCCTAAAAAAAGAGATGCCGAAATAGCGGCAAGAAGATTAGAAATATTATGGATTCCTGGGACTCGCACAGCAAAATCTTGAGATTGAGAAATCGTTGTAGGCCCATAGATTGTAGGAAAGTTTTTATCAACATGAACAGTAAAATGAATCATTTTTTGAGAAGCATAAGCATGAGAAGCGTAAATAGGAGGGTGAAAATGGCCGTTGGGAGTAGGTTTTTCAGAGATTCCTTTATAAGAGTAGAAGGCTTTTTTGTGCCTCGTTTTTTCGTAAAGAGTCATACATTCGCTGTTATCTCCATTAAAAAGAGCGATGCCATCTTCTGGTAATGAATCGATGAGTTCATATTTGGCCTTTTTCAATTCATCAAGCGAACCGAAAAGAGAAAGATGCTGAGCTGAAATGGAGGTAAGGATGCCAATTTTAGGTTTTACGATCTTGCACATGGTAGCAATTTCACCTTTTTTATAAGCCCCCATTTCAACGACAAAAATATCAAAATTTTTACGAAGTTTCTTAAGGACAGTTCTTGCAACACCTATTTCACTATTAATGTTTGCTTCGGTTTTGAGAACTCGAAAACGATGGTTTAAGATACTCGCGAGAAACTCCTTTGTTGAACTTTTTCCAAAACTCCCGGTAATACCGATAACAATAAGATCAGAAAATGCAGCCATTTTATGAGAAGCTCTTATGTAAAGGATAGATTTAAAGCATCTGGTAAAAATTTGAAAAACAATAATCCAAAATACGGTAATAAAAGGAAGAAAAAGATTGTAAATAAAAAGGCGAAAGGAGATATCTTGAGGTACGTAAGAAAGATCAAAAAGGTCATAGAGAAAGGCAATTTGGGTAAGGAAGATAGTTAAAATCAGGCTTAAAGTTTTTTTCGTCCATACTGGATGAATCAATCGGCCTTTATAGTGATCATAAAGAACAAAACAATAAAAAAGAGGGAAATATATGATGAGGAAAGGATCAGAAAGAATGCGAAAGAATGGGAAAATGTAATGAGTAAAGATGGAAAAAAAAAGAACAAAAATATATAAAAAGAAAAATCGAGTAAAAAACATATTGCGAAATTCATGACTCTTCAAATAGGCTAAAAAACGATCAAAACGATATTCTTTCAGTTGGGCGATGTAGAGTATTTTCAAAATCTGGGCGAGGATAGAAACAGCCCAAAAAGAGAGAAAAATAAAGGCAAACAGGCGCTCAATTTCTCCAAGTTCAAGGAGTGTTTGTTTCATAAAGAAGGTCGTATCAAAAAATGAAGAATTTCTTGAACAAGTTTTTGAGGAACTTCTCTATGAATTCCATGACGAACCTGATCAAAGACTTTTAAAGTGGAGTTTGGTATTTCTTTTTTCATGATGTAAGCATCTCGAATTGGTGTTTTGCTATCTCGATTACCCCAGATAAGGAGCGTGGGAACAGAGATACGTTTAAGGTAGGGATACAAGTCTTCTTCAATCACTTTTTTAAATGTTTCGCGATTTTGAAAAGCGTTCAGATAGTCTGGTGAGCCAGCAAATCTGTAAAGGATTCTTTGAGCGAAACGATAAAAAAGACGAAGAAAAGGGAGTTTGAAAAATGGTTTAAAAATTTTTACAGACAGGTTTGAAAGAAAATATCGCAATGTTTTTTTGGGTTTAATGCCCGCGGAAGCACACAAAATAAGTGACAAAAGCGCCTTTGGATGTTTGGCAGCCATCTTTATGCCTATGCGTCCGCCAAATGAGTGCCCTATAAGATGAAGTTGAGGAAGAGATTGCGCTTGTATAAAAGCGATAAGCCAAGAAACATAATGGTCAACATCCCATGGATGAGCACTTGAGCTACTTTGGCCAAATCCAGGCAAATCAGGAACAAAAACTCTATAGCCTTTATCAGCTAAACCCTTTTGGACTACTCCCCAAAAGGAACTTTCACCACCCCAGCCATGCAAGATAATCACCGGGATACCTTTGCCAATAACCCGATAGAAAGTTTTGGTACCGTAAACAGTAAGAAAGCGCTCTGACACAAGAAAAAATATACAAAAAAAGAAGGAAGAAACCGAGTTTTCCTCATTGACAAAGAAAAAAAATAATGTTAAAATGACAAGATTACAAATAAAAACTTAAATTTTTTTTAACATCTATTTAACCTAAAAACATGTCAAAAAAATCTCGTTACAGTGAAAATTTGGGACAGTACCTCCAAAAAAAATATTCCATTATTAGCGCTGGAATATTTTTGGCATTTATGCTGGTAGCGGCTCCAGCGCTCTCAGGCTTGGGTTTAACAAATGTTTTTACAGCGCAAAACGAAGAAGAAGTGAAGGACGAAGGAATGAGTGAAATGAGTGAAGAAGTCGTAGTTCCAGAAGAAAATTTCGATGAAGATTTTGAAGACCAAAGCTTTGAAGAAGAGTTTAACGATGAAGAATTTACCGAAGATGAAAATTTTCAAGATGATTTTGAAGGTGAAGAATTCCACGGAACTGACGAAGATTTTGAAGACCAAAACTTTGATGAAAATTTTCAAGATGATTTTAACGAAGACGAAGAAAATTTTCAGGAACAATCTGAGGATTTTCAGGAAGATTCACAGGATTTTAATCAAGACCCGGAAGAATCAGAAAATTTTCAGGAAGACTTTAATGAGCAAAACGAGAGCGTTTGTGGAAGAGACGGCACAACTTATGACAGTGAAGCAGAAGCCGAGTCCGCCAATGCAGAAGTAGAATATTTCGGACAGTGCGGCAAAGCGCAGCCTCGTGAAATCCGTGACATGGAAAAACAAATGAAACAATGGAAATTCGATTTCGATAATATCCTGAAAAGAGCGAAAAGAACTGAAAGACATTTACAAAAAGCCATTGAGCGTCTGAAAAAATATCTCGAAAAAGCCGAGAAAAATGGCATAAATGGTGAATTCAAAAGTTTTGTAGAGCCAAAAATTGCCTACTACGAAGCAGCGATTAAAGATGTGAAATCAAATGCGGCAAAGGTTCAAAAATACAGTGAACTCTCAAAAGCATTTGCAAGTGAAGCAAAATCTCGACTTGAGAAGGTAAAATCTGGCGAAAAGGGCTCCCAACATTTCTGGAATTACGTAAACCGAAACGAAATGTTTTGGTATTTAAGAGAAATTCTCGATCGCGGAATTGAGCCATTCGATGAACAAGGGCATATAGATATGGAGAAAGAATTTGTGAATCAGAGATTTGAAGCGGCAAAACTGAATATTTTAAGTGAAGTTGATTTCAGTATCCAAAATGAACTTTGGTCACATATAGAAGAAAATCGCTCAACACTTGCAGCCCTTATCGCAAGATTAAGAGAGCTTGAACCCAAAATAATAGAGCTGATCGAAGGTCCTGAAATGAATTGGGATGATTTCAGTATCATAAGGGACGATATTTCCGATCCCATGCAAGATATAAGGGACGAGTGGGATGAAGTGGTACAGGGCAATAGTGACTTTTGGGAATCAGAACCATGGAAAAAAATCGAAAAGGTTTGGGAACAAATACGATGGGCTCAAGAAAGCAGTTTTGCTTTAAAAGATCTCGAGAATTTCAAAGGAGAAATTGAGAATGCGAAAAAAGCTATAGAAATTTTGGAACGAGTAGTTGAAGAACCATCGGCAAAAAAGACATTGAGTGAAATAAAAGAACTTATTGAAAAAGCTCTTGAAGCTTTAGCAAAAGTTGAACAAAAAGTACAAGAAGTGAAAAATCCAGAAATTATATGGAAATTTTTCGACTTCATGGAAAAACTCGGCAGAAGCATTGATTTTAAGATGAAAAGGCTGGCCGATCTTTTCTACACAAAATATCAGGATAAAGTTCAAGACGAAGAATTTGAAGTCGTCAATCGATTCTTCAATAATGGGCCAAATCGTGATTCAAAAGAGGCTTTGGGTGAAGTGATTGAATTTGATAATGAAGATCTCAAAGAACATTTGCTTGAAAATATTCCTGAAGATCTTGCTGACAAAATTATCGAAAAAATTGTTAGTAAAGTTTCGAACGAAATTTTGGAACTCACCTCATACGACCAAGAAAGAGACATCGGACTTGATAGCATTTTGGAAATGAGTAGTTATCTGTCGGAGGGGAAAGATGAAGAATTTAAAAAATTCCTGACAGAGAAAAAAGAAATGTCGCAAGTGATCGCACAAATGCAGGAGGAAATTAAAGATCTTAAATTGCAAAATACAGAGTTAAAAACGCAACTGAATGAGATCGCTGCATACAATTTTTATGGTGATAAAGCAGAAGCCTTTAAAAAAGAACTCCAAAATATAGATCTCGAGAAACTTTCACCGACAGAAGCTGAAGGATTAAAGAAAAAATTTGAAGATGCAAGAGAATCTTCAAAAGTGGCAAAGTTCAATGAAGGATTCATCCCCTTTAAAGATACCGATGACAGTGAATGGTTTACAAAATATGTCGATGGAATGAAAAAAGAAGGAGTGGTGAAGGGTTTTAAAGATGAATCAGGACGAGAGCTTGGAGAATATAGACCTGGAAATTCCGTGCTGCATGCCGAATTCGCAAAAATGGTGCTTGAAGCCACTCACAAAGGACAAGCACAAGGGGACCCCTCAAATAGTAACGCAAAAGGCGGACAATGGTTTTCAGGTTATTATAAAATGGCCGAAAACTTAAGCTTAGAATTAGCAAATACCCTTCCGTCTGAGCCTATTCAAAGAAAGCTTGTGGCAAAAACCATCGTAGAACTTTTAGGGATACCGATTTCAAGTGGAAATGGAGGATTTAACGACGTTTCAAATAGTGATTCCTATGCTCCTTATATAGCTACAGTCAAAGACCTCGGCATCATGAGTGGATATGGGCAGGGAAACAATTTTGGTCCTGATGAACTTTTAAATAGGGCCGAAGTGGCAAAAGTGGTTAATAAATTCATGGAGGTTTTGGATGCTCAAAAGTTTGAAGGTGAAGAATTTGATATAGAAGAATTTAACCAAGCTATGGAATCAGAGTCAGAAAATTTGGAAGAAGAAATAGTGGGTTACAGCGATATTGCAGAGAAAATTTTTGGACGCAACGCAATGAAAAAACAACTTGTTCAGGAGCAGAAAGGCAAATTTAATTTTTGGAAAAATATTTCCATTAAAACTCTGGCAAACCTTTTTGAGATCTTCTAAAATAGAGCGAGAAACCTTCTTAAAAATGAGGGGGCTCAAAAAAAAACAATCGGCCGTTTGATATTTATCAGACGGCCGATTGCTAGGGAGGGTCTGAAAAACTATCTTCCTACTAAATAATTACAAATTTCGGCTGCAAATTTTTCAGACCCTCCCTAAAAACTCTAAAAATGCTCAAAATCTCAATTAAAAGTTTACTCGCGAAACCAACGGGTGGAACGGAAAAATACGAAATAAATGAAAGCGCCAAATGTTTAGAGGATGAAGAAATCCATTATATTTCTCCCATCAAAGGAACATTGATTTTAAGGAATCTCCCTGATAAGGATATCAGCCTGGAAATCCAAGATTTCAGCCTGGAAATAGAGGCAACTTGCAGTCGTTGTTTAAAAAAGTTTACCGAAAAAATCGAAATACAAAGTGCCTCAACTATTTATTACTGGTCGAAACCAGAAGATAGTAAGGAGAGCGA
This sequence comes from uncultured Candidatus Peribacteria bacterium, assembly GCA_964617145.1. Lineage (GTDB taxonomy): Bacteria > Patescibacteriota > Gracilibacteria > UBA1369 > JACRIC01 > CAZTVN01. The sequence continues at coordinate 13,184 of CAZTVN010000005.1, read as the reverse complement.
TGAAATAGTATATATCGATCAAAGAAAGTTTGAAATAGATGTAGCTGATTTCATTCGGCAGGAAATACTCTTGCATTTTTCTCTTGTTCCAGTATGCTTAGAAAGCTGTAAGGGCTTGTGTTTAAGCTGTGGAAAGGATCTAAATCTTGGTACATGTGATTGCGACCGTTCCCAAAGTTATGACAAACCACTAAGCCGATTAAAAGATATCCTAAAAAAATCGAAAAATGGCAAAGCACGCGGTTCCAAAGAAAAAAACTCCAAAAGCTAAGACAAGAAGCAGATTCAGTACATTTGTGCGAAATACACAGAAAAAGCTAGAAAATCGAGTCAAACTTGTTCCATGCCCAAATTGTGGGAAGATGAGATTGGCTCATCACGCATGTCCACAATGTGGAAAATATCGAGGCCGAAGTACGATAGACATGTCCAAAAAAATTGATAAAATCACAAAGATAAAAGCGTAAATGGCAAGCTATCGTCATCTTGGCCGTATTTTGGTAATGCAGACTCTCTACGTCTTTGAGTTTCGCGGAGCTGATGCAGTCAAAACTTTAAAAGATCTCTTGGAAGGTTTTGGGCAAAAGGTAAAAAATAACGATTTCCCATCTCGGCTTCTTGAAGGTATACTCAAAAATAAAGAGAGTATAGGCGATTGTATTGAAAAACATGCGCCCGAATGGCCAATGGACAAAATTGCACCCATTGATAGAGCGTGTTTAGAGATCGGGGTATACGAATTACTGTTTAATAAAGAAGAGATACCGCCGATAGTAGCCATAAACGAAGCGGTCGAGATCGCTAAAGAATACGGATCAGAAAATTCAGGCAAATTTGTCAATGGAGTTTTGAGCGCCGTATATGAAGAGCTAAAAATTTCTCTTAAAAAAATATGAATCGTTACCAAAAACTTGAAGAAATTTTAGGAATATCTTTTAAAGACAGGAAACTTCTCAACACAGGTTTTGTCCATAAATCGTATTTAAATGAATGCCCTGATCCTGATCTTAAAGATAATGAACGTCTGGAATTTCTCGGAGACGCTGTTTTAGAACTCATTGTCACAGAATATCTTTATGCAAGTTACGATCGACCGGAAGGAGAGCTCACCAACTGGCGTTCCGCCTTGGTAAAAGGAAAAAATTTAGCACAAATCGGACTGGAACTTTCACTTGGAGACTATCTCTATTTAAGTAAAGGCGAACAGACCTCAGGCGGCGCGAAGAAAAACTATATTTTGGCCAATACTTTAGAGGCACTTCTCGGAGTTATTTATCTCGATCAGGGATATGAGACAGCGAAAAATTTTGTGAAAAAATATATTCTCAAATATCTCGAAGAAATCATTGAAAAGGGTCTACACATCGACCCAAAATCGCTGTTACAAGAAATTGCACAGGAAAAATTAAATCTAACTCCGGAATACAGGCTCATATCAGAAAGCGGCCCAGATCACGAGAAAAATTTTGTGATGGGCGCATATCTCGGCGAAGAACTCTGCGGCATGGGTTCGGGTTCAAGTAAACAAACGGCCGAGCAAGAAGCGGCAACTGATGCGTTGAATAGGAAGGGATGGAAGTAGGTGGAGAGCTTAAGGAGAGTCTGAAAAATTTGCAGCCGAAATGTGTAATTATTTAGTAGGAAGATAGTTTTTCTAGAGCATCATAAACTCCCGCATAGCATTCGCGGCCTTGGTAAGCTGAGTAAAATTTAAATTCGCAAGCGAGGCACGAGCAAAAGTCCGATAATCGTTCGCTGATCGCTCGATTTCAGAAAAGAAAAGATTGGCAGGAATCAGAACAACACCTTTTTCCGCAAGTCCCAAAAAAAGTTCTTCAGGATTTTTATCAAGTTTTTTTGCAGAAGGAATGCTTCTTAAATCAAAACACGCATAATAAAAATTTTTATTATAGGGAAGTCCCAAAATTTCATAAAAATTTTCCATATTCACACGGATACGCTTCAGATATTCCTCTCGATCATCATCCCCAAAAATCATGTGAGAAATACCAAGATACTGAGAGGGTCCTGGAACAAAGGTCGTATGTTGAAATTCACCGTTAATCCCTCCTGGACCTTTGGCAGCAATGAATAAAGTTTTTAAATTTGGATGACCATTCAGACGACCCAAAAGAATTTTTTCAGAAATATATTTGTCGGTCTTCTCGGGAATAATGTATTCAGCAAATCGTAACCCAGTAGCGCGTTCAATCTTTGACCTCCCTGTCATCACAATAGTGCGATCATAAGCAAATGAGAGCATGCTTTTCCGCCTCGCAAAAAAGAAATCACTATACACTTCGTCGGAAAGAATGAGAAGATTATGTTCTTCCGCAAAACGAGCGATATTCTCAAGAAAAGATTCTTCAAACATAAATCCCGTAGGATTATTTGGATCAATGATGCAGAGAAGTTTCGCTTTTGTAGGGCTTTTAAGACTCGACTCAAGATCAATGACTTTACCGGTAGTAGGATTTACACGAAGAGGAATCACATTTAAACCACGATTTTGAGCAATGGTATTATAAGGAGCATAAGCAGGAGAGGTCATAAGCACGGAATCCCCTGGTTTCAAATAGCCAATGCGTTCATCGCAAAGTAGTTGAAAAATCGTGCCAATGCCATGAGAGACGCCTTGAGTGAGAATAAGATCTTTATAGCTAATGCCAAGATTCTGTTTTTCATTATGATGTGAAGCAATGACAAGACGAATAAGGATTTCGCCTTGAGGGTCATGATAACAACCACCGGAAACCGTCGAATATTTGAAAATTTCATAAAGGATTTTGCGTTTATCCCATTGAAGTCCCTGCGTGAGAGCATATTTTTCAATACGGGTGATAAAAAAATAAAAATTTTCAAGAAATTCCGAAGTTTTTTTTTCTGTGTAAATCGTAGAGGCGAAATCCTGAATTTTCCTCCATAAAGTAGAAAAATCATCACGATTATCAGTAACAAAATGTTCACCATGGCCATTAAAGAGTGTGTCAATGTTTAAAAGAAAACTGTAAAAACTGCGACCAGAAGAAGAAGGATAAAAACCATAACCCGGATCACCACGAGAAAGATCCACAATATTTTCTTCTCCGACTTTTCCTTGAGCGATGTGTCGCAGATATCGAAAGATGCGAAAAGGATTATCGAGGTTAATATCAAAGCCAAAAGCGTTATCGCGAAGTTTCATAAAAATCAGAAATAAAATAAAAAACCCAGCTTATTGTAGGGGTGAGCGTATGCCGATACAACGAAGTCTAAAGCAAAAACACTTGACTCAGAGTCTAAAAAGAGATAAAATAATATGATTTATGTTTAAAAATAAACACAAAAATCGATCGATGTTGTCTCTTAACAAAAAGCTAGATCCTCATGTTAACAACAAAATACTTGCTTACCTGAAAAACAAAGGGAGCAATACTTTTTATATATATTTTTTAAAAAAATCATTTTAAATTTTTAACCAAAATAAAAATGAATGCGATATTAACGAAAAATCTGAAAAAGACTTTTGCAAAGATATCTCTCTTAGCATTGGTTTTTTCACTGATTCAAGTGCCTGTTGTAACAAAAACTCAAGTAGCTTTAGCGGCGCTGACATCTATTCAGTCGATCACAGCTACTTCGGGAGGACCGACTTTGGGAATAGTAGTCCTAACCTTTGCGGCAAGTCAACAAAATGACGAGTTGCCTAATACTCCGCAAGGTATTACTTGCGCATCAGCAAATAATTTGCCTTGTTATTCAAGTTTTGGAACCATTACCCTGACAAAAGGGCAAAATACCTACACTCCTGCAGCGGTTACCAGAGCTGACAAAACGACACAAAATCCTCAGCAAAGTGATTTCCTGAAACTTTCCATAGCATTTACAAATCCGACAACCATCGATAACACCTATACGATAAGTTATAGTTTCAGTGGAGATCTTTCAAGTCTCTCTTCATTTAATGCCAACAACCAGGCAATAACTAGCGGGCAACAGCAACAATCTAGCCCAATTTCCAATGTGGCGTTGGCCGATAATGATACTACCGGTTTTGGACTCGATGGCCGAGATTTTACCGTAACATGGACAGCCGCTACACAGCCAGCAGGTTATTCGGGTACAGCCATCTATATCGTGAATAATATTAATTCAGCCCTTTCGTTAAATAACATCAATAGTAACGGTTGTGGTGGCCAACAGTGTAGACAAGTGGGATTTATAACGAATTTTTCTCAAGCAAGCTTCACCCTAAATGAGGGGGAGCCAGAAGATAGTGAAAGAGCCCTCTGGGATTCTGAGACAACCTACAAAGCATGTGTCTTGATATCCGCAACAAGCTCATCTTTAACATGTTCATCATCTGGTACAACCGTAACATCTGATGACAATGTAACTGATGGAGGAGGAGGATTGATCGATCATACGCCTTTGCAGAAGGTTGTTGCAGGAAGGCAGGCAGTTGTTCACGCTATTTTTGAAGACGACGTAACGCAAAAAGACGATCTAGGAACGAATGGTTCTTATATAAAAATGTTTTATAAAATAGATGGGGGACAAACTCAAGAGGTAAGTGGACAGAGTGTGGCAGGAACAAAAAATCTCTTTAAATTTACGACAGCGACAAATGTCTCAACTTCCTTCCAATATTATCTCGAAGCAAGAGATATGGGTGGAAATATCACGGTATTTAGTAATGATCCTACTGCCACTTCTCAAAATGCGACAAACAGTATGATCCAGCCATCTGTAGATGCAGCGAATGTAACGACCTACACAGTGACAGGAAACGTGATCGACCTTCAAGATAGCGACGCAGTAACGAATACCTATGTTTATCTTGAGGGACTGGGTATTGCTGGAGATGTAGCGGATGGCGGCGATGACTCAAATATGTATAGTATCACTGGTGTTCCTCAAGGGAACTACGACCTCATTGGAGAAAAAATGACTTTTTGTGGACTATCTGAAAATATTTTTGTGAAAGATGGAACTGTTACAAAAAATCTTTTTATGGACATAGGAGACTGTGGCTTTAGTTTTGACTTTACTCAAGGTGGAACTGGCGCTTCAAGTGGAAAAGCACATGAAGTATTTACAAGACCATGTGAATATTGCAGTATATCCAAAGATGAACCTATTTTGATTGGATTTGATCAAAATATGGATGGTTCAACGATTGAAGATCTCCAAGGAGATGGAAATGTCTACCTGACTCAAGACGGTGGTCTAACAAAAGTGACTGGAACCGTAGACTATTGTCAATCGAAAACAGAAGATGCGCCATGTTCAACACTCACTTCAGGCGATCAATTTGTCATAGTCTTTACACCGGCAGCAGATCTTACGGAAGGTATGTTCTATGCTTTGGTGGCAGGACCAAATGTAAAGAGCGAGTCCAATCAGTGTATAGAAGGAAATAGCACCTCAACAAGTTGTGGATATGAATTGTATTTCACCGTTGGAAATATGTATACAGCAGACGACATTGCAGACAATTTTGGTACAGGTGGATACGCTCCGCCATTTATCGAATCCATGCAACCATCCCCTGGAACTTTTGCGCCAGCTTCAACAAAAATCTTAGTCAAATTTAACGATGCAATGGATTCATCGACCATTAATACAAGCACGATCGTTTTAATAAAAGGAAGTAGCACTATTACGACAACCGTGAGTCTCGACAGCAATGATTCTAAAACCGTAACTATTACACCGGCAAGTAGTCTGGCAGCAGGAGATTATGAACTACAAGTAAAAGGATCAGCAGCAAGTAGCAGTGGAGTAACCATGTGTGATCCTGGTTTTGGAAACAGTGATCCATCAACATGTATAGCTTTTTCTTCATTTTTTAACATTGACACAACTTTAACGGCTCTCACTCCAACTATCTATCCTGGAATTTCGAACGGAGCTACGGGAGTGAAAGTAAATGAAGGAAATTTCCGATACGGTTTTAGCGAGATTATGGATACAAGCACATTTACAAATAACTTGAGCTTCAAACGTGGAAGCACGGACGTAGCCTACTCGACATATTATGATTTTGGAACGAACGAACTCTTTCTTATACCTAACGATGTTCTCTCTACAAGTACGACGTATACTCTGACTTTCTCAGGAGGATCAAGTGGTGTCAAATCACTTGCTGGAGGGACTCTTTCAGCGACAAGTCAAGCATTTACCTTTACGACAGACTCTAGCATAGATACGACAGCACCGAAACTGATCGATGCGCGTTGTGATGACTACCAATGCGAGCTATTCTTCAATGAACCGATGAATAATCAGGCTTCAACCGGAAGTCGTTACTCTCAAAGTGCTATAAAACCAGCAAACTGGGCTCTGACCTATGGTCCAAATGGAACAGAAAACACCGTTGATGTAAGCAGTAAAACATTTATCTATACTGCGCGAGATTTCTCAGTAAGAGTCGAAGGCTTAACGCTTACTCCTGGAGATACATTTATCATGACCGCCGCTACCGCAGTCGAAGATCTTTCGCAGAACGCGGTTTCATCAAGTGAGAAATCATGGAAAGGAAAGATAGAAGCTCCTGGAAGCGCTGAATGTTTCGATTGTATGTTTTCGTCAGGTGGAGGAACAGATGGTTTTGAAGCCGATAAAAATTTTGGTGGTGACTGGGGTAAGGATGATTTCTTTTCAGGTACAGCGACTTGGGCTTTTCCATTTAATATGGTTGCAGGCTTAGATTCAAATGTGTTCCAAACAGGAACGACATTTACAAGCGCCGCCCAAAATGGTGATATCATTACCATCGATTTTCCCGATACTACCGATTGTTCAAGTGTGGAAAAAGACACCTTGTCACCATTCGCAAATAACGTACTTGACTTTAGCCAGAGTGGAGCAACCGTTAGCTTTGTTAACCCGACTTGTGATACCTCGACAGACACCGTCAGTTTGACCTTAAGCGTAACAGGTACTCCAAATGCCAATGATCGTTATATTTTCGATTTGAGAAAAATTTTAAATCCAACGATACCAAAAGATTGGAGCACGTCAGGCTATACAGTCAATCTTACCCGTAAAAATTCAAGCAATGTAGTTCAGGAAACATATACGAGTATGCCGTATTTTATACAAGAAGCGGGAGACGATAGCATTACTTTAAACATTTATGCAGGGAGTTTGGACAGTCCAGATGCCGAAGCAGATGGAAATGTATTCATCTGGGGAGGTGGGCCATTCGGTGATATGAGCAAAGAGATAACGCTCACAAATGGAATTGTCAGTGCTGTAGCTGGAACATCAGCATCAAGCATCCAATATACCGGACTCACAGATGGTTGTTACTTTTTTGGTACCGAACCACTGGTCACGCTTGGAAGCGATGACTATTTCGGACAAAATTCATGGGAACCAGTCTGTGTTGACAGTCAAAATACCACAGCGAGCAAAAACATTGTTCTTACAAAAGCAACAAGCGCTTCCGCAGCAACATTGACGATAAAAATTGCAGGAACTTTCACTGACGAAGATATCGATATTTTTGCTGGAGGTCCTGGAGACTTCGTTGTAAAGACTCTCTCAGGGGTAACAACGCCCGATACAAATGGATATAATCTAAGAATCCGAAACAATGGTCACTGGTTTATTGGCATGGGGCCAGCCTATCCAAAGTCAGGAGGAAATTTCAAGCCATTATCGTGTACGACACCTCCGCCTATTGATATCAATGTTTCAGGTGTAGGCGGTACACCGACCTTTGCTACAGGGTTTTTCGCGCCGGAAGGATATAGTTTAAGCGGATCAACCCTCACTATCACTTGTGCGACAGCAGATAAGCAAGTAACAGGAAAAGTGACAGATGGCAATGGAAATGGAATATCCAACGTGGAAGTTTTCATGCATAAACAGGGTTTTGGATCAGAAACATTCACGACTACCGATGCGAATGGAAGCTGGAAACTTAATGTGGGTGATTATGGAAACTGGGAAGTCGGTACTTGGAAAGATGGACTGCCTCCTATATTTGAGCAAATAGAATTAAAAGCAAACACCTCAGCTTCTGATGGGAATACCACAGCGGACGTATATTTCCGTGGAAACCTTATCACAGCATCAAACCAGCTTCTCTTGAAAATGAAAAAGTTTGATCGAAGCATTTCGGGTAAAGTCGCGGATTCTAATGGAAACGCTATTACCTATGCTCAAGGATTCGCAACCACGGCAAATGGAGATTTCATTCCAATTAAAACCGATGGAAACGGAAATTACTCAGTGTTTGTTTACGGAAGCGCAACTGGTGTGACATGGACGATACGAGCCGATTTGCCTCCAGACAAAACCGATCAGTGTGGAACGCTTTCAAAAACCGTAACCATCACAACATCCGATGCTTCAGGTCAAAATATTCAACCATCGACCTCAACATGTTATGAAATTTCAGGTACCATTACACTAGACGGCGATGCGCAAGCGAATGTACCTCTTGGTGTCATGGAGTGGGATAGCACCAATAGTGCGCCAGTCGTTGCTGGAGCTTTCAAACACTCCTCAACAAATTCAAGCGGAGCATATAAAGTAAAAGTCCCTGGACCTTCAGGATTAGAAACAAGTAAAACCTATAAAGTAAGCACTTGGAGTCCAAATTATGGTGAATTATCAACCACAACAACCGTAACGAATGCGAATAAAACGGGAATCGACATTACGAAAACTCTTGGTACCGCAACCTTTGCCTTTACTGGTGGCACGGCAAATCACGAAGCCATGATCGAAATCAAAAAGTCTACGGATCAAGATGCCAGTCTCAGTAAATATGTCCAAGGTTTGAGCTCCAATGTCACCCTGCAGGCAGAAGCCGGAACCTACAACTATTATGTCAGCGTCTTCGGTGTCGGTGACTATTCAGGAACGGTTGCAACCGGAAGCACGGCAACCATTGATCTTTCAGCGCAAAGTCTGCTCTCGCTCTGTGGAACGGTACAAGATGATGATGGAAATGATCTCGAAGGGGCTCTCGTAACGGTAACCGACGTCAATACAGGGAGAATACGTACAGCAACAACCGATAGTGATGGAGACTATTGTGTGAAGGCAAAAGCAGGAACGAAAGAAGTGGCTGTAGATCTGAGTGGATATATTCGTCAAGAAGCTCCTCAGGAAGTGATTTTGACAGCCGATACTACAGGATATGATTTCGTTGACGGAGCTGACCGTGAACCACTGGAATCAACAGATCTCTCAATCACTGGTACTCTGATAAAAGACAGTGGTGGCTCATCTGACGTGTTTGATGTGGAGGCTTCAGTATGGGCGACATTCGTAGACGGTGACACGGATGAGAGTAATGACATCATTGCAAGTGGAAGTGTAAATCCCGATGGCACGTTTGAGATCCCAGTAAGTGCTGGTCAATGGATCCCTCAGGTGGCAGCGGATCTCCACGAACAAGAGGATTTCACTGCCGTAACCGTAAGCACGGAGGATGTGAGTACTGGTGAACTCGAATTAACAGCGGACGCTACCCGTATATCAACTGTGTCATCATCAACGATGCAAGCGAATGTTGGTGGAACCGTAGCAGATGCGAATACTGGTATCGAAGTTACCTCTCCAGCAGGAGCGCTTGATTCGAGTGGAGATGTGACATTAACGATAACATCAGGTCATGATGGTATAGAAACGAGTAACTATGTTCCTGTAGAAAACGCTATCTATGATATTACCGCTAGTGGTACGAGTACTATTAAAGAACTCAATGATTTTATAGAAATTCAATTTCCTTATGGAGATTTAGTAGCTTCATTACCAACAGGTGTGAGTGAGGATGAACTGCAACTCGTGTATTACTCGGAAGAAAAAGGAGAATATGTGCCTGTAGAAGGAGGATTCACTATAGATGAAACAAACGACACGATTACTGGTCAAGTAAACCACTTTACGAGCTTCGCCGTGGTATATAAACAAGTGGACACAGGCACATCGACCCCGCCTAGCAATCCTAGCACTCCTGCATCAACACCAAGTTCCGTTGGAGGTGGAGGAAGCAGCTCTCGTACTTCAGATACCGTAGCAGTTGCTGAAGAAGAGGAAGTAACAGTTGAACCCGAAGACGGAATGGTAGTAGTTGAAGAGGAAGAAGAAAGCGAGGCAGAAGTGAAGGTAGCAGAAAGCACATTTACTGATGTCGTAAGTCACTGGGCTTCAAAATACATTGGCAAGCTCTTTGAAAAGAAAGTCATCAAAGGATATGACGATGGCACCTTTAAACCGAATAATGAATTGAATCGTGCAGAACTCACCAAAATGGTCTTGAATAACTTTGAGGTTGTAGTCGGAAGTGGGGAGACGAGCTTTTCAGATGTTGAGAGTTCGGCTTGGTACTCTCCATACATCGAAAAAGCGAAAGAACTGGGCATCGTAGAAGGATACAAAGATGGTACCTTCAAGCCTGGACAGAGCATCACAAGAGCTGAAGCCTTGAAAATAGTCCTTGAAGCAGCCGGAATAGCTATTTCGGAAGAGATCGACCTTGGATTTGATCCATTCAGCGATGTGAAAGATGGAGATGGTCAGTGGTATACAAAATACGTGCTCTATGCTTACGATCTCGGTATTGTTGAAGGTTATAAAGATCAAACTTTCAAACCTGAGCAAAATATAACAAGAGCAGAATTTGCGAAAATCCTTGTAAAGGTTTCGGACCTTTAGGAAAGGCGTAAAGAAGCGTTGAATTAAGTTTAGTTGAAGTAAAGAATTGGGAGCCCCGCGCCTTGTGGCGCGGGGCTCGCTTTTGCGTAATTACGATTTTACCATACTTCACGACCTATAGGAGTCCCACTCTCAATTTCACGATGGATATTATTTCCCGTTATACGAGAAACAAGATTATGAAGAGTCATGGCAATACCTAAAGCCAAGTTATTACCCCCTTTTTGAACTTTTGTTTTCATTTGAAGTGAAAAACAATGTATCTACAGTGATTATACATGATAAAAAAATGTTACAAGTGGATTTTTTGTAACTGCCAGGGCTTTTCAAGAAATCTTCGTTTCAGCACATCATATACTGTTCACATAACATTTTGAGGCCTCTGCGAAACACCCTTTCGACTGTAATTGCAAATTTTCGGCTGCAAATTGTTCAAACCTCCTCACCGTATCGCTATCTGATACGTTTTCGTCGGTTTTCATCATTTTCGCTCGAAAATTTGCAATTTCGTCACCGAAATGGCATTTCGCAGAGGCCTCATATTGTATATTCTCACTCTCACTGTTCTTGCCGAAAAAAAAGGTTTTGTGTTAACCTAACAAAGGTCATTGCATTGAATGAAAGACCTATTACTCCTTGAAATATGGGCCCGTAGCTCAGTGGTTAGAGCAGTCGACTCATAATCGATTGGTCGAAGGTTCAAATCCTTCCGGGCCCATTTCATTTAAAGAATTATCAAAAATCCCATCGAAAAATTCCGCCTAGAAATTGGATTTTTTTAATAAATTTTTTAGAAAAACTTTAGAAATTTCCTATACCCTAAAGAAGGATCAAAAACATTGAAAAAAATTTAACAACACATATTTTTTATCCCTCTATCTATGAAAAAAAAATTTGTAAAGGTCACATGTACTATCTTTGCGATTGTGGGAATTGTTACATCAAATAGTGTGCCAGTTTCACTCATTACCATTAAGAGCGCAAACGCAAACGCACAAACCTTTGAAGAGCAAAACAAAAATATCGCAGAAAATATTCTCATGCGTTTGGGCGATTTTGATTACACAAAATTAAAAAAGTTTTTAGAATCGCAAGAAGGTCCATTGAAAAAAAAGGATTATCTCTCAGAGATGATTTGGAATGCCACATCTTACTCGAGGCCAGATACTCTTAATGCGAGAATTTTTCTTGTATTGATAGAATTGAAAGCTGGAGCCATTACAAATCAAAATTTTAATCTCAATGATTTTGCAGGCATTATGGATGTGAGAGATGAAGAACTCAACACATTAGTAAAAGAAAGAATGAAGGAGGCTGGTTTTAGAGAGCCAAATTATATAGACGCTCAGACGCTCTATCATCAAATGGGTTGGCTCGCGATCAGATTCATGGATGCTTTTTACAGTGATAGAAAATATTTTACGTTTTCAGATGGCTCGCGGGTAGAAGCCCCGAAAGGAATCAATAAAGAAACCTATGCCATAGAACAAGTATTGGCAGAAATCGCGCCAGACAAAGAGACGTGGGAAAAATGGATCTCGAAAAATGAAGGATCTTTCTACTTTATCTATAAAAAATGGTTTTCAGATCCGATAGCAGAAGCTTTAAAGATGGCAAGCGAACTGGAGACGACTACCTTCATAGAAAGACCTTTTGCTGATAGAAAGATCATCCCAATAAATTCTTTTTTCGATCATAAATATCCTCAGCAATCTAAAGAAGTTGACAATAGTGGCGATACAGACAGAAATATCATGGTGAGATTTATTGGTGATGAATTACCGTCATCGGCAACTGGGGTGAGTTATGGAGTAAATTCATATTCAGGGCATGAAGGGTATGATTATCAAACGGGAAGTGGTATGGAAATCTATTCAGCGGCGAATGGAAAAATTTCGAGTCTTTATAGAAATGATACCAACGAGAAGGGCGAAAATACTGACTCTGACTCAGAAGGGAAAAGAATATGTGGTGAAGGACCGACAAATACATGCTGCGAGAACAATAATGGGTATGGATGTCGTGTCGTTCTCTCACACGATATCGATAATGATAATGAGATCGATTTTTTTACGCGTTATTCCCATTTGGATTACGGGAGTATTCCTGAGTCATTCAAAGTGGGTGATGAAGTCAATGTGCAGACATTACTTGGCAAGAGCGATGATACAGGAAGTTCTTCTGGAGCACATTTACATTTCGATGTGGGAGATGCAAGTAATGTAAGGTTTGATCCATTTGGTTGGTGGGGAACATCAAGTGATCCATGGTCAACGCGAGGGCCATTGAGTAGATGGCTCTGGAAAACAGATGATGATTTAGAAGTCGATACGAAAAGTAATAGTTTTCAGAATTTTTATAATGGCTCTCTCTCTTATTTTTGGGGGGAAGAAACCGACCAGAATGGCTATAAATCCTACTGGGCGTATATCAGAGATACCACCGATCAAAATCAAGTAAAATGGGCATTTAGCACTGTAAACTTTTCTGGTGTCTGGAAAGATTAGTTTTTGTTATTTTGAAGA
>CAZTVN010000004.1:0-33633 GCA_964617145.1 uncultured Candidatus Peribacteria bacterium | reverse complement strand
AGAAGATTTTGTGGCTTTAGCGAAATATTATAATGCAATAGTATTTGTCGACTCAGCCTATCAGGGTTTCGGAGACGGATTTGAGCAAGATAGTCTTTTAATACGCCGCTTAGCAGAAAAAGGAGTAATGGTGATGGTTTCTTACTCATTTTCAAAAAATTTGTCAGAATACGATGATCGAGACGGATTTATGTTCATGGTGAATCACAATCCCGCTACGGCAAGAATTTTGCAGACTCGCTCAGAAATCGATGTAGCACGGCCGACATGGACTTGTCCACCTGGAGGACCTCAGAGATTAACAGCAAGAATATTAGGAAATCCTGATTTAAGAGAAGGATTTGCCAAAGAAGTTGGAAAAATAAGGAGAGATCTTTTAAAGAGAAGAGATCTTTTAGCAGATGGTCTGCCTGATAAACAAAGAAAATTACAAGAAAGATTAAGAAGCGGAAGAGGACTATTCGCTATGTTAGGCTTAACCGAAGATCAAGTAGAAAAATTAACTATCCCAAGAAGAGATGAAAAAATAGGTAAAGACGTAATGGTAGTGATGCCAAAATCAAGTAGAATAAATATTGGAACCGCCGCAGAGATCCAAGGAGAATCGACAGAAACAGCGATAAATATTTTAGCAAGACGTTTAAAGGCGGTATTGGATTCATCGACAATGTAAGGAGATCCTTAAATAGAGTGGAACCGAACAATCGCTTGACAGCGAAAACGCGTCCATCTAAAATAGCGCAAGATATGAAGAAAAGAATAATCACAATCTCAAGCCAAAACCTTCCACTCCTTCTCGGGGCATAGGTTTTGGCGAGTGTGGTTATTGTAAAAGGAAAACGCTATCGCCGAAACAAAAAAGATAGCGATTTTTTTGTATTATGCCAAAAAATATTATTGAAAAAATTTGGAATTCGCATGTGGTGAAATCTAAGAACATTTCTCAGGATGTCCACGAAAAAGCATATCCTGATGTCCTATTTATTGACCTGCAATTTATCCATGAGGTGACTTCACCACAAGCCTTTTCCGAATTAAAAAAAAGAAATCTCAAAGTGTACGGGAAATCTCGAACGCTCGCAACTATTGATCACAATATTTCAACAGCACACGATCGCGACAAGCTCTTAAATCCATTTTCACGCGATCAGATCATAACCATTCGAAAAAATTGTAAAGATTTTGGTATTCGGCTTTTAGATTTAGGCAGCGAAAATCAAGGAATTGTGCATGTGATTGGTCCAGAACTTGGTATAACGCAACCAGGACTCACCATTGTTTGCGGAGATAGCCACACTTCAACACATGGAGCCTTCGGAGCTCTTGCTTTTGGCATCGGTTCAACCGAAATTGCTCATGTGCTTGCGACTTCCTGCATGATTTTTCAAAAGCCCAAAACCATGAGAGTCACATTCTCCGGAAAAAGAGGTAAAGGAATTACTGCCAAAGATTTGATTTTGAAACTCATTCAAACGATAGGTATCGGTGGGGGGACAGGACACGTTATCGAATATGGAGGAAAGCCTATACAAGAACTTTCCATGGAAGAGCGGATGACCGTTTGTAATATGAGCATCGAATGTGGATCGCGTGCAGGACTCATAGCTCCTGATGAAATAACCTATGAATATCTCAAAGAAAAACCCTGTTCGCCGAAAGGGCAAAAATGGGAAAAAGCTGTCAATTTTTGGAAAACGTTAAAAAGCGACCATGATGCGAAATATGATAAAAAAATAACCATTGATATCGAAGGCATGGCGCCGATGGTGACATGGGGAATCAATCCTGAAATGGCGATAGAAGTTAATGAGCGTATTCCCGATCCTTCAAAATTTTTTGGTGCCGAAAAAGAAAGTATCGAAAAAGCCTTAGAATATGTAAATCTTAAACCTCAAAACAAAATAGAAGGAGTAAAAATTGACTATGTTTTTATTGGCTCCTGCACAAATGCCAGAATCAGTGATTTACGGCAGGCAGCGAAAATCTTAAACGGTAAACGTGTCAAAAAGGGGGTAAAAGTTTATGTTGTGCCCGGATCGGAAGTGGTAAAAAAGCAGGCTGAAGAAGAGGGACTGCGAGAAATTTTTGAACGTGCCGGATGCTTGTTCCGAAATTCTGGTTGTAGCATGTGCATAGCCATGAATGAAGATAAAGTCCCTCAAGGAAATCGATGCCTCTCAACAAGTAACCGAAATTTCATTGGTCGGCAAGGCCCAAAATCCATCACCCACCTAGCAAGTCCAATTATGGCAGCAGCATCGGCCATAACAGGAGAAATAACCGATGTAAGAAAATTTCTATGAACGAGCCTTCCTTTATAATTCGATCGCAGGTTATTCCAATTCCAAGAAAGGATATCGATACGGATATCATTATTCCTGCGCAATTTCTTGTTGGAACCACGCAAAAAGGATTAGGGAAACATCTTTTCGCTCATTTAAGTGAACAAGAAAAAGATTTTCCGTTAAATGATAAGCACTATCATAGGGCAAAAATTCTTGTGACAGGAAATAATTTTGGTTGCGGAAGTTCGCGCGAGCATGCTGTCTGGGCGCTGAAAGATTTTGGTATCAAGGTGATTTTAGCCGAAAGTTTTGCTGATATTTTTTATAATAACGCATTAAAAAATCATCTCCTGCCAATAAAACTTTCATCAAAAATCATTGAGGAGATTTTTGAGCAAGAGAAAAAACATTTTCCCTACGAAATAGAAGTGAATTTGTATGAACAAAAAGTGTCCTTAGCTCATGAGATAAAAGGAAGGGACATGCGGAAAAACATAGTTCCTCATATTCTAAGATTTGAAATGAATCCCTATCGGAAAGAATGTCTCATGAAAGAAATCAGTGATTTTGATTATCTTTTGGAGAATCTGGAGAATATAAAAAAATACGAAAATAAGCATAAAAAATATATATTTTTTGACATAAGTAAAATATAAAATTTCCTAATATGAAAAAGAAAATAGCGATACTCTCAGGAGACGGAATAGGTATAGAAATAATGAAAGAATCTATAAAGATTTTAAATCATATCGCAAAAATATATCATCATACTTTTGAATATCAACAAGCTTTGATTGGGGGCGCAGCCTATGATACCCATGGTGTGCATTTTCCAGAAGAAACGAAGAAGATATGCAGAAAAAGTGATGCTATTCTTTTTGGCGCGGTTGGAGGGCCTGTAGCGAATCAAATGGCTGCAAAGTGGCAAAATTGTGAGAAAAACGCTCTCCTTGAAATACGAAAATATTTTCAATTTCACATTAATGTAAGGCCTGTAAAAACATATAAATCACTGACAGATTTTTGCGTGTTAAAAAAAGAAATTATCGAAAAAGGAGTCGACATCCTTTGCATTCGAGAGCTCAAAAGCGATATATATTTTGGCGAACATAAAACGGAAAAAAAGAACGGGATTTTGGTTGCTTCTGATGTTATGACATACGATGAAAAAACGATTGAAAATGTCGCACGAGTTGCCTTTAAGTTCGCTTTAAAAAGACGAAAAAAAGTTACATCGGTCGATAAGGCAAATGTTTTAGATTGCAGTAAATTGTGGCGCAAAGTTGTAGAAAAAGTCGCCTTACTTTATCCCGATTGTATTCTCGAACACATGTTGGTCGATAATTGTTCTATGCAGGTACTGAAAAGACCACATGAGTTTGACGTCCTTTTAATGCCGAATATGTTTGGGGACATTATTTCCGATGAAATAAGCATTTTTTCAGGTTCACTTGGGATGCTTCCTTCGGCAAGTTTCAATAATAAAGGTTTTGGGCTCTATGAACCATCATCAGGAAGTGCGCAGGACATTGCGGGAAAAGGAATCGCGAATCCTATTGGAATGATTCTCTCCTGCGCAATGATGCTGAAATACTCATTTGGCCTCTCTAAAGAGCATGACGCGATCCAAGACGCTGTTTTATATGCGCTTGAAGCAGGACACCGAACGCGTGATTTGGGTGGCACACTTAAAACGGAAGCAATGGGCGACGCGATAGTAAAATATTTTTTAGTCGTAGATGTTAGACCTGACAAGATGCAACGACGTTTTTGGCGAACGTTTCGCTCACGTAATTCACCATATTTTTAACCAAAAATTCCATGATTAAAATTTTCGACACTACTCTGCGAGACGGCGAACAAGCTCCTGGATTTTCCATGAATCTGAAAGAAAAACTTTTACTTGCGAAACAACTTACAAATCTCGGCGTCGACGTAATCGAGGCAGGTTTCCCCAATGCATCTAAAGATGATTTTGAAGCCGTAAAGCAAATTGCAGAAGAAATGAAAGGACCGGAAATATGCGCCTTAGCTCGGTGCAAAGAAGAAGATATCGTATCTTGCATGAAAGCCTTAAAAAATGCAAAAAAACCTCGTATTCATGTTTTTATCGCGACCAGTGATATTCATTTGAAGCACAAATTGAAAATTACAAAAGACGAAGCCATAAAAAAGGCAATTATGGGAATAAAATTAGCTCGATCATTTGGAAAAAATTGTGGTATAGATTTTTCGCCGGAAGACGCCACGCGCTCAGATAGAAAATTTTTGATAGAAATATTGAGAGAAGCCATTAGGGCAGGAGCGGATACCATCAATATCCCTGATACGGTAGGGTATGCGGTTCCCGAAGAATTTGGCGATTTGATACATTTTTTGATTGAAAATGTTCCAGGAATGAAGAAAATAGTCACATCAACCCACTGTCACAATGATTTGGGTCTTGCCGTTTCGAATAGTTTGGCGGGAATAAAAAATGGAGCGAGGCAGATAGAATGCACGATAAATGGAATAGGAGAGCGGGCAGGAAATGCATCACTCGAAGAAGTCGTTATGGCCATAAAAACAAGACCTGAATTTTATAATGTAAAAACCAATATCAATACAAAACAAATTTTAGCGACAAGTAAACTTTTATCGAGTATTACTGGACAGCATGTCCAAGCAAATAAAGCTATCGTAGGCAGAAACGCATTTGCGCACGAAGCAGGAATTCATCAGCATGGAGTATTGGCGCATCGCATGACCTATGAAATCATGAAACCTGAGGATGTTGGATATAAATCAAACGAGCTTATTTTTGGAAAGCATTCAGGAAGAAATGCTTTAGAAAATCGTTTGAAAGAATTGGGGATAGGGGTTGAAAAAGGAGACTTGGAAGAAATTTTTAGAAAATTTAAAGATCTCGCCGACAAAAAGAAAAATATTTATGACGAAGACCTTATTTTGATCGCGAGTAATCAAGATTTTCAAAAAAAATATGAGATGCTTGATGCAAAAATAATTTCTGAAATGGAAAGCGGTGCTCGCGCAAAGGTAAAAATTCGTGTCGGACAAAAAATGATAGAAGAAAATTCAGGAGGCGATGGGCCTGTCGATGCTCTGTACGCAGCCATTATTAAGGCGACAGCGCTGAAGGGAAATTTGAAAAGTTTTACAATAAAAGCTCTTACGCAAGATCGAGAGGCTATTGGCGTGGTGAATATTGAATGGGAAGATGAAAAAGGAAATTGGACTTGCGGCCACGGATCTGACACTGATATCGTTATTGCCTCAGGTAAGGCATTGATCGATGTTTTGAATCGTAGAGAAATACGAAGAATTCATGCGCAGAAAGAAGCAATCTAAAATTTTAACTTGTAGAAAAATGGCGAAAGTAATATCATATTCATGAAATCATGAATTCATAAAATATGAATTTTATAAAAGTTGGAAAAAGTGGGCAAATAACTTTACCAAAAATCTACAGAAGTAAATATAAAACCGATGTATTTACTTATGAAGTGAAAGATGATGAATTTGTGATAATGCCTGTAAAAATTATGAAGTTGAATGATAGTAAAAAAGAAAAAAAATATACATTGAGAGATTTACGAAAAGGAATGTTTCACTCAAAAAATAAAAGAGTAAAAAATCTCTCAGAACAGATAGATAAAATCATCTATCACGAATCAAAATAATGAATATTATAGATTCTTCATTGATTATTTCCTATTTTCGGAAAGAAGAAGAAAATCACGCTAATGCCGTAGAGTGGATAGAGAAATTATCAAACAGAGCAATAACTGATTATATTTTGTTAGAGGTTGCAACGGTATTGCTCTTTAAAGAAGGAAAAGAAATAGCATCAAGAGCTATTGATATATTAGTGAAAAATAAGGATATCGAATTTATAAGATTGACCAACGATGAACTTCAGGAAACCATTAAAAGGTTTCAAAAACAGAATAAAAATCTTTCCTTTGTTGATATATCATTACTCGTTCTAGAAGATTCGAGAGGGATGAATATCTGTACTTTTGATAAAAAACTTTTAAAAGAAAGCAAAAAATAAGATTAAAATTTAAAAAATAAATAAAATTTTGACGAGAAAAATTGACATATAATTAAGACAAGAAGGACGAGAAAAATTGACATATAATTAAGACAAGAAGTACGATAAAAGCGCTTTAATTTAAAGAGCGATGAAAAACATCATAACATCAAACCCATGTCAAAACTGTGGTAACACATTTTTCATAACCGACACAGATCAAGATTTCTATAATAAAATCGGTGAAACAAGCATAGCGAAAAAACCAATACCACATCCAAAACTCTGCCCTGATTGTCGTCAGCAAAGAAGACTCGCATTCAGAAATGAACGTTGGATGTACCGAAGAAAATGTGATTTTAGTGGAAAGGAAATTATTTCCATGTATCCTCCAGATTCACCTTTTAAAGTATATGATCAAGAAATCTGGTGGTCTGACAAATGGGATGCCTTAAGTTATGGAAGAGATTTTGATTTCACCCGTCCATTTTTCGAGCAATTCCGCGAATTACAATTAAGTGTTCCAAGACTCGCTCTCGTAAATAAACAAAGTGAAAACAGCGAATTTACCAATCATTCGGGAAAAAACAAAAATTGTTTTATGTCTGCGGTTATTTTTGAATCAGAGGATATTTATTACAGCGATTGGATTATCGGTCATTGCAGAGATTGTTTCGATTGTTCATATCTTTTGGAAGGTTGCGAACTGTGTTACGAAACATACTATGCTTGGGGCAGTTACAAGGCATTCTTCTGCGATTTTATCAAACGATGTTCGGATGTTTGGTTTTGTTACGACTGCATAGCCTGCAAAGACTGTTTTATGTGCTGGAATTTAAGAAGCAAACAATACTGCATTCACAATAAACAATATTCAAAACAAGAGTACGAAGAATATATGAAAAAAATTTTTCCACTCTCATCTGAAAAACTTAACGAATTCAAAAAAGAATATATGAAGGCGAAAGAATTTTTAGCTTCTCATGCAGGAGTGTATCAGTTGCAAAGTATTGATTGTCTCGGCGATCTTCTTTTCAATAGCAAAAATTGTTTTTATTGTTTTGATTCAATCCGAATGGAGGACTGTCGCTATTGTTACGATGGCATCGATATGAAAGATAGCATGGATGTTTATCACGTCGGCTGGGCAGAACTTATGTACGAATGCCACGCAATTATCAACAGCTATAATTGTTTATTTTGTCATTTTACTTACGATAATCGAAATGCGATCTACTGCGACTGCACGCAAAATTGTAATAATGTTTTTGGTTGCGTGGGGTTAAACAGAAAATCATATTGCATTTTAAATAAGCAATATTCAAAAGAGGAATATGAAGATTTGGTCCCGAGAATTATTACACACATGGGAGGCGAGAACGGCTCTCTCGCGGCGAACGCGCAGGCTGAGAGAGGATCTGACTTTGTCAGTCCAACGAAGCTTAAAAACAAAGAATACGGAGAGTTTTTCCCTATTCAATTTTCTCCTTTTGCCTACAATCAAAGCCGCGCGAATGAATATTATCCTCTAACGTTAGATCAGGCTAGATCAAAAAATATCACATGGTCAACCTACCAAGCACCATTTCCGGAAGTTGCAAAAACAATACCTGCCGACGAACTTCCAAAGTACATAAAAGACATTTCAGATGACATCATCCATTCAGCAATACTTTGCGAAATAACACAAAAACCTTTCAAAATAATAAAACAAGAATTCGAATTTTACAAAAAAACAGGACTACCCTTGCCGCAGAGACATCCTGATCAAAGGTATCTTGATCGCATGAAACAAAGAAATTCTCGAAAACTTTGGAAAAATCATTGTCAGAAATGTGAAATCGAACTTAATACGAGTTACGATCCAGCGAAAAAGTCAGCGATTTATTGCCATGAATGTTATTTGAAAATGCTATACTAGGGAACGTCTGAAAGCCCTCCCTAAAAACATTTTTAAATGAATTCATCTGTCATGCGCATAAAAACTGAAACCGTCAACATTCGTGGTGTAAAAATAGGATTTGGTCATCCGATCGTTATTCAATCAATGACGAATACCGATACGAGTGCCGCCAAAAAAACAGCGCATCAATGCATAGAACTCGCAAATAGCGGCTCAGAGATCGTTCGTATAACGGTAAACGATGAAAGCGCGGCGGCATCCATTCCAAAAATCCGAAAAATCCTTGATGATAAAGGATACAACGCTTTACCTTTGGTTGGCGATTTTCATTATAACGGTCACACACTTCTTACTCACTTTCCAAAATGCGCGAAGACTCTCGATAAATATCGAATCAATCCAGGAAATGTCGGCTATGGTGATAAGCATAATTACAACATGGAAACTCTGGTGAAAGTGGCGAAAGAAAACGACAAAGTTATCCGCATCGGTGTCAATTGGGGATCGCTTGACCGAGAGCTTTTGACGCAATGTATGAATAAAAATGCGAAACGGAAAAATCCAGAGCCAGATAAAGAAGTACTGATAGAAGCAATGGTGGAAAGTGCGATGCGATCAGCAGAACTTGCAGAAAAAGTCGGGATGAAAAGAAACAAAATAGTTTTAAGTGTAAAAATGTCGATCGTTCAGGATGTCGTAAAAGCCTATGAATTATTGGCGAAGCGAATGAAAAACGAAAATCGATTATATGCTTTGCATCTTGGTTTAACGGAAGCTGGAAGCGGCCTCAAAGGAATAATAACCTCAACTGCCGCTATCTCAATTCTTTTACAAAAAGGCATTGGAGATACCATTCGCATATCACTGACTCCATCTCTAAATCAGAAAAGAACAGAGGAAGTAGAAGCTTGCAAAACATTATTGCAAGCCTTAGATTTTCGTCATTTTAAGCCGCAAATAACAAGTTGTCCCGGATGCGGAAGGTCAGCAAATGATTTTTTTTTACGTCTCACAAGCAAGATAAATGAGCATGTCAATAAAAAAATGCCCGAGTGGAAGAAAAAGTATAAAGGGGTAGAAAATATGAGTGTCAGTGTAATGGGCTGTATTGTGAACGGCCCGGGAGAATCAATGCACGCCGATATAGGAATCAGCTTGCCAGGGAAAGGAGAACAAAATGTTGCGCAGGTATTTCAAAAAGGAAAGTATCTGTGCTCACTCAAAGGCAACAACATCGAAGAACAATTTATAAAAATCCTTGAAGCGTTCATTCAGAAGGAATTTAAGCAAAACCTTGTTTCGTCACGAAAATAGAGTCACCCCCCCCTTTAAGGATAGCGGTCAAGAAGGCCATCAGTACGTTTTTCGAGCAAAAGATACACCTCTGTCTCTTTACATCAAACTCACCGCTTTAATTTTTCTCGCTAAAGTGAGATTTTTCGTGCCGCATGATCGACATGATCCACAACTTTTTATTTGTTCGGTTAAAACATTTACTTTAATACGCGCTGTAAATTCTATTCCGGAGTCACTATAAAGAATGCGATCAACCATGCAAGGAGATTGTACTCCGCCATCTTCATAACCCAAAAGAGCTTTAAGGCCATTTTGAATGGCGAAAAAATGTTTCAACATGAGAAATTCTTCAACAATATCTTCGGTCGGATGATGCATCAAGAAATTCTCAATCGATTCGTGGACAATATCTGATGCATGCTTATCGCGAATCCAATCAAAAACGAGTGATTGGGTCCCAACTGAACCACCACAGGTAAGTTTATTCAAAGCATAAGATACGACACAGTCGTCCTTGTCGAGGATAATGCGCAAAATTTCTGTGACATCGGCGCAAGGCATACTCTGATTTAAGAGGAGATAAATTTTTCAGATAGAAGATACGTCTCTCACTTTTTAGCCATGTAATTGCTCAAAACTTCTTCAAAATTCACCACATTCCAAAAAGCTTCAATATATTCCGCTCTTCGATTTTGATAATGCAAATAGTAAGCATGCTCCCAAACATCAAGCCCAAGAAGAGGGGTAAATCCTTCCATAAGAGGACAATCTTGATTAGCCGTCGAATGTACTATAAGGGCACCTTTACTATCAATGGAAAGCCATGCGAAGCCGCTTCCAAAACGATTCAGCGCAGCAGACGAAAAGTCCTTCTTAAAATTTTCAAAATCACCAAAAGTGGCATTGATATCGGAAGCCAATTGTCCGGAAGGCCAACCGCCACCTCCTTGCTCAGGGCCTGCCATAATACGCCAAAACAAGGAATGATTGTAGTGTCCACCGCCATTATTACGGAAAACGGTTCGAATATTTTCTGGCACCATAGCACAATTGTTCTCAAAAAGTTTTTCGAGAGGGATTTCTTCGAGAGCTGTCTCCGAAAGAGCGGTATTCAACTTATCAATATAAGCCTGGTGATGCTTCGTATGATGAATTTCCATGGTGCGGGCATCGACATAAGGTTCAAGGGCATTATAGGCATAAGGGAGTTGAGGAAGTGTATAAGGCATAGTAAAATAAGTTTAAAATTAGATAAGGAAAAACATTAACAACTATAAAACTTTAACATATAAGGTCAAGGGAACCTTTCTAAGAAAACGTAGCCACCTTATCTAAGAAAATCCTAAAAGACATCCCCAAACATTATCATTATTAAGATTATTGAGAGGTTTAGCCATTAATACTGCTCCAGAAACTCAACCATCATCCTTACACCCCTCCCTGTCGCCAAATTTGCATTTTC
The DNA here is from genome assembly GCA_964617145.1 of uncultured Candidatus Peribacteria bacterium. Classification (GTDB taxonomy): domain Bacteria; phylum Patescibacteriota; class Gracilibacteria; order UBA1369; family JACRIC01; genus CAZTVN01. The sequence continues at coordinate 22,654 of CAZTVN010000004.1, read as the reverse complement.
GTCAAACGCCACGGACGCAATGTCCAAATGGCACCATGGTGTTTTCTCCGATACGAAGTGCTGTAAGAACAAACCTCCCTCGATGGTTCCGCAACGAAGTTTCTTAGTATTATTGACGATATCAGCGATCGAAGATTCAAATTGTTTTTTATATTTTTCATGAAGAGGAAGTTCCCAAAGTGGCTCATCAACGTCACTTGAAGCCTTTTTGAGAGCCAAAAGAAGATCACTGTTATTACTCAAAGCAGCGATGATATCATCTCCGACCGCATACATACATGCTCCGGTAAGCGTGGCAGCATCGACCATGGCACGAGGTTTAAAATGTTCATCGGCATAAGAAAGCGCATCAGCAAGAATAAGGCGTCCCTCAGCATCGGTATTCGTAACTTCGACCGTTTTTCCATTGTGCATGGTTAAAACGTCATCGGGCTTATAAGATTTTTCATTGATGGCATTTTCAACAACCGGAATAACTACAATAATATTTTTTTTAAGTCCAAGTTTGGAAGCGAAGTACAATGCCCCAAGCATGGTCGCAGCGCCAGCCAAATCTTGCTTCATAGTCCTCATAGAACTCGTTTTAATATTCAGTCCGCCAGTATCATAAGTAACGCATTTCCCAACAAGAACTATCGGCGCTTCTTTTTTCCCTCCGGCATAATTCAAGATAATGAGTCTGGGTTCATGCATGCTCGCTTTGCCAACACCCAAAATGCCATTACACCCCATTTTCTTTAAATCTTTAGCATTGAATATTTTCAAAGAAACATGACGAAGTTCTTTATACAGACGCTTGGTGAGTGCCTCAACATAATCAGGATTTGAATCAGATGGAGGAATATTAATAAGATCTTTGGTCAGCTTCAAAGCTTCAAAAAGAGTCTTGAAACGTTTTTCTTTTTCTTCATTTTTCGATCCATAAAAAATAATTTTCTTTAAACGCACATCATCGGGCTTTTGACTTTTTTTCTTATAATCAAGAAATTCGTAGGTTCCAAGACATAAACCCAAAGAGTAAGACTGCCCATATTCTTGCGAAAGCCCACCTGAAAGAACATTGATTTCAGTCAATTTGAACCGTTTTGTAACATCAGAAATACCAAACCCGGCCTCATATGCATCTCGTCTTGTAAAATTTTTCTTTTCAGCAAGAAAATGAACGAGTACCATCTTATCCACACTATACACGGGAAAAACACCTGATTTCGGCAAAGTTCCATTCTTAAACACATTGCGAACAGCACGTTTTTGGGCAGGAGAAAGTCCTCGAAACGCACGACGCAAGCCTTTAGAAATTTCGTCAGGAAAAAAAGGAATAAGAGAAACAACTTTTTTTCTGTCAAGTTTTGAGGTAATTTCAATATCGAGCATATGGGCAAAGATAACGATACTAATAATGATTTTTACAGAAAATGAGAAAAGATAAAAGGGAATTTCGTGCCGAACCTTATAAAATGTTTTTATGCATTTACATAAAGAAGAAAAAATAGGCGAATGGTTTATCATCGGACAAAATGTTTTCGCAGGACTCTTTCCCATTCTTATAAATTATTCAGTTAAAATCACACCACCTATTTTCTTTGCGGGCATAACAAGTGTCTTGGCTGGTTTATGTCTTATTCCTTTCGTGATATCGAAAAAAAATATTCAAAAAATGCGAGAGAAAAGGGTTTTGAAAGATTTATTAGGGGTAATGACGTTCATTGTGTTTATTCCATCCATTCTCATATTTCTTGGAGCACAGTTGACTTCAAGCGTGAATACGGCGCTTTTACTCCAAACAGAAATTATTTTTGCTTTCATTATTTGCGGACTTCTAAAATACGAAAAAATAACTCAAAGAAAAGTTTTAGGAGCCATTATAATTACTTTCGGGGCAATAGCGATTCTCTACAACGGAAAATTGAGTTTAAGTCTCGGCGATATCTTAATAACAGGAGCAGGATTATTTTTCCCATTTGGTAATATCTTCGCAAAAAGAGCGCTTAAAGAGGTTTCTCCAACGACCGTTATTTTTTTTAGAGCTTTTGTGGGAGGAATAATTTTGTTGTTGATAAGTTTTTTGTTCGAGGCAACGTTTATAAAATCTTTCTCGCTTATCAAAGAAAATATCTGGCCGATTGCCATAAATGGAATATTGATCTCATGTATTTCAAAAATTTTCTGGTACGAAGGCTTAAGGCGTATCGATCTCACAAAGGCCGTTGCTCTCGGAACTTCCGCGCCAGCATTTAGCCTTATCTTTGCTTTTCTATGGCTGAAAGAAGTGCCAACCATATATCAAATAGTGGGTTTTACTTTCATTATGATCGGACTTTTCGTTACAACACAAAAATCACGTCTTCAAACGGTACCATATGGGCAGTAGGAAGATAGTTTTTCAGCATGTCCTTAAGAGTCTCACGCTGCGCTTCTCAAAGATCGTGTAGTCATAAAAGTAATTTTTGCGACGATTCTTGGGCTTTCAGAGATTCGGCATCAAGTGTTTCGCGATTTTTAAGGGTATCATGAGAAACATTAAGGGTAATGCCGCATGGACAGTGATCGGATCCGTAAACATCGCTTAAAATAAAAGCATCTTGAACCTGCGTTTTAAAATTATCTGAAACATAAAAATAATCAATTCTCCAGCCAACATTTCTTTTGCGAGCGCCGCTTCGCATACTCCACCATGTGTAAAGATCGCGTTCATGATGAAACATTCGAAGAGTATCGGAAAAACCTAAACCAAGAAAACGATCGATCCAAGCGCGTTCCATAGGAAGGAAACCTGAGATATCTTCATTTTCTTTAGGACGGGCGAGGTCAATTTCTGTGTGAGCGGTATTCACATCACCACAAATAATAATATGACGACCATTTTTAAGATCATCGTAAACACTCTTCAAAAAAGCTTCATAAAAAGCCATTTTAAAATCCAGTCGTTCCTGATTCGCTTTCCCATTTGGAAAATAAACATTGTAGAGCAAAAATTCACCAAAATCCGCGCATAAAGTCCTTCCTTCGCAATCAAATTTTGGATCAGAAATGCCTGACCATACTTTGATTGGCGCGTATTTCGTGAAAAGAGATGTCCCGCTATAGCCTTTTTTATTTTGAGCGCTGTGCCAAAAAGTTTGATATTCATTGGGATGAATAAGTTCAGAAGAAAGCTGCGATACATCGGCTTTGGTTTCTTGGAGACAAAGGATGTCGGGCGATGCCTTTTCAAGCCATTGGACAAAACCGTTCTTCTCTCCGGCACGCACACCATTAACATTCCATGAAAGAATTTGAATATTTGGCATCTTAAAAAAAATATTATGAAAAATTTCATCTTCAATTGTAGCACAGATGCCCTAATCATTTTTTTTAAAACCTTCTCTAAGGAACCTTTGAACATTTTGTAGCCGAAATAGTAAAATTACAGCAGATGGTATGTTTTTCAGAGGTTCCTAAAGGCTATTTCCCTGTTTGCCGCTTAAAAATCTATATATTGTTTTCTGAAATCGACAGCCGACCTAAGCCTTGTTTGAAAATCTCTCTGAATTCTCTCTATTCTCGCAAGATATTGAGGAACCAATTCCTTGTCAGGATTATAGTCAAAACTTTTTTCAACAGAAGATAATCCATCTTTAAGCCAAGTGCAAAACTCGTCAAAAAGAGTCCATGCCGTTTCTTCAGATACATTTGCGGCAACACAATCATCAGCAAGGTGACTACCATAATCTATCAACTGAGCCCCTAGCGGATAAGGTCTATCTCTCCTTCGAAAGGGTGAAGGTCTTCGATCCTCGGAGCCGTCTAAAGGTTTTTTTCTCCTCATTGCACCTCTCTGCATATAGGTTCGGTAATCATCAACAAGCCCAGCTCCCTGAACACTTCTTCTAACAGGATGAGCAATACTCCCCCCTAATCCATTTTGAGGGCTAGGAGAAACAGTTTCAACTTCATCATCAGCTCCAACCCTATCTTTTTCCATTTTATCCTCCATATATATAAATCAAAGTTAAATTTAAAGGCACTGTAACCTAATGATAAAACAAAAAAATGTCAAGAAAAACTTTTTTCTTTAAACCCTGAAAAACCCAATTTTTAGGGAAAGATTCTCGAGCCTTCCATGGGCTATTCCCGAGTATTACCTGCGTTTTCGTTGACGACCCTTTTTATATCTTTGAATAGCCTTTTCTGTGGTAACCCAGTTTCGACCCTCCTTGTGAGCTTCGAGCAAACCCTTGTTTGCCAAAAGGTTAAGATATTTAGCCGAATAGTGTGAATTTTTCGCCGCTTTTGAAAGGGTTACATATTTTTCTTTGGTTTTTGAAGAAGACGTGAGGGCATCAAGATAAATGTCCAACGATCGTTCTACCGCTTTCGCTACAAATTCGACAAGCGGCTTGTAATTATTTTTATCGGCTTCTTGAAGTGCGCGATAATAACGTTTACGATCATTTTTTAAGATGATAGCCAATGGATAACCTTTTTGAAGAAGTAAAAGATTCATAATAAGTCGAGCCGTTCGTCCATTGCCATCAAAGAATGGATGAATATACACAAGTTTATGTTGTAAAATTGCGGAAAGTTCAACAACATGCATTTTCTTTTGTTGATCTCCAACGAATTGGACCAAATCATTCATAAGCGGCGGCACATCCAAGGCATCAGGAGGCCGATGAGGAGTTCCAGTAATTCTCGCTGGAGCATTGCGATAACGTCCAGCCCAATCTTTTTCAATATTTTGAGTAACGAGCTGGTGGAGACTTTTTATCAAATGTTCAGAAAAAGTTATTTTCTTTTCATGGCCAACAAGATCATACAGAAAATCGAGGGCTTCCTTATGATTCGTCGCTTCAAGATGATCTTTCAGGAGTTTTCCTTTAATGGTAATGCCTTCGCTGAGCACTAAAAAAGTTTCACGCAGCGTAAGGGAATTCCCTTCAATGGCATTTGAATTGTAGGTCATTTCCACTTCAAAATGTTCTTTGAGTTTGCCAACCGCTACAGATGGGAGTGGGCGCAAGGCATTGAGTCTCTTTCGTTTTTCATCGAGACGTTTCAAAATGTCAGCGGAAAACAACATGCTTAATATGTGATAGGTTTAATTTTATCGTATCCCATATTAAGCATAAATACAAATAAAAATTTTCCAAACCAATCCTACCGCTTCTTTCAGGTACCTATGGCCTGTGCACACAAAGTTTTTACAGAACGAGGTTCCGTCCTGGCTACGCTATTTTCCAAACAAAACCATTGACTCATTTCTAAAATCTCTTTACAGTATAAGCGCAATTAAGAGTTTTTGGCTCTCAATTCAAAAATGTCATTAATATGCGCACAAAACAGTATAGCAAAAGATAAAGATTTTCACACAAATCGTATTTTGCCATTCAGTCAAAAGGTCGATTTAGCGCTCTTTTTCCTAAGCGCTCTTCATAAGCACGACACTCTCAACAAAAATAAGGATAAAACCCCTCTTTCAGTAAAAACCATCGCCAAGAAAAACAATATCTCTTTTTATTTTCTTCAAAAAATTGCCGTGAACTTGAAAAAAGCAGGAATTATTAGAGCTATTCGTGGAAAAGCTGGAGGATATAATTTGACGCGAAAAGCAGAAGAGATTTCTCTCAAAGACGTTATTGAAGGCCTCGAGGGACATATAGCTATCGTACCCTGCCTTCGAGAACACCATGACCGAACCACTCCTCTTTGCGAAAGAGAAAGCTGTTGCCAAATGAAACAGGGAATGGAAAAAATGAATAAAGAAATCGAAAATATCTTACAATCTCACTCTCTCATGACACTTATTTCTTAAATCTTTGTTTCATGTCTGAAAAAATGAATACACTGGAAATCCGCGATCTCAATGCATCAGTAAATGGTCAAATGATTTTAAATGGCGTTTCACTCACTATACGTTCAGGTGAAATCCACGCCATCATGGGGCCAAACGGATCAGGAAAAAGTACTCTTTGCTATGTATTGATGGGACATCCAAAATACAAAGTAGAAGGCGGAAAAATACTCTTGAATGGCGAAGATATTACAGAAATTGAACCGAATAAAAGAGCAAACAAAGGTCTTTTTTTAGGTTTCCAATCACCACTCGAAATAGCCGGCGTAACCTTCGGAAATTTTATGAGATTGGCGAAAAGCGCCAATGAAAAAGCCATAAACAAAAATGCAAAACCCATTGCTCCAGGACCATTTATCAAAGTCATGCAAGAAAATTTGGAATTACTTGCTATGGAAAAAAAATTTGCAGGAAGATCAGTAAATGAAGGATTCTCAGGCGGTGAAAGAAAGAGAAGTGAAATCGTACAGATGTCTATTTTAGAGCCAAAAATCGCTATGTTGGATGAAATTGATTCCGGTCTTGATATTGATGCTCTCAAGGTTGTGGCGCAAGGGGTAAATCAATATCAAAAGAAAAGTAACGCAGGCATTTTGATTATCACCCACTATCAAAGGTTGCTTAACTACATTCATTCTCACCACGTTCACGTTATGTCGCGAGGAAGTATAGTAAAATCAGGAGGTCCTGACCTTGCGATCGAACTCGAAAAAGAAGGATACCAAAAATTTATTCATGAAAAGCAGTTTGAAAAAATATACGCACATGCTTAAAAGAAGTTTTTCAGCATGTGCTTAAAATCTCAATTTTTTCTATGTCAGTACCCATAAGTACCAGAAAGACAATCAATCAAACTCTTGGCCAATACAAATTCGGCTTCAAAACGGATGCGCATGTCCTATACAAAAGTCCGAAAGGTTTGACGCGTGAAATCGTGGAACAGATTTCTCGAAAAAAAGAAGAACCAAGATGGATGAGAGATTTTAGACTCCGCTCTTACGAAATTTTCATGGAAAAACCGATGCCAACATGGGGAGCTGATTTAAGCGATATCGATTTCAAAAATATTCACTACTACATTCGGCCTCAGGATGGGTCAAAAACAAGCTGGGAAGATGTGCCGCAGGAGATCAAAAACACATTTGAAAAATTAGGAATCCCGCAGGCCGAACGAAAATTTCTTGCGGGAACAGGCGCTCAGTTCGAATCTGAAGTTATTTATCATTCGCTCCAAAAAGAACTAAAAGAAAAAGGTGTCATTTTCGAATCAACCGATGATGCTTTTAAAAAATATCCAGAATTTTTTAAACAATATTTTGGAAAAATCATTCCAGCAAACGATAACAAATTCGCAGCGCTCAATTCAGCGGTATGGTCGGGTGGATCATTTATTTATGTGCCAAAAGGCGTACAGATAGAACTGCCACTCCAAGCTTATTTCAGGATCAATGCCGAAAATATGGGACAATTTGAAAGGACACTCATTATCGTAGATGAAGGAGCCTCGGTGCATTATCTCGAAGGTTGCACGGCGCCCACTTACTCGACTGACTCTCTGCATTCAGCCGTGGTAGAAATTATTGTAAAAAAAGGTGGGCGTTGCCAATACACCACGATCCAAAATTGGTCTTCAAATGTCTATAACCTCGTTACAAAAAGAGCCTATGCCTATGAAAATGCGCAAATGTTTTGGCTCGATTGCAACATAGGATCAAAGATAACGATGAAGTATCCAGCTATATTTTTAATGGGTGAAGGAGCTAAAGGAGAAGTCCAATCGCTCGCTTTCGCAGGCAATGGTCAGCATCAAGATGCCGGAGCAAAAATCATTCACGCCGCAAAAAACACAAGTTCAAAAATCGTTTCAAAATCGTTAAGCAAAGGAAACGGACGCGCGACATATCGCGGCCTTCTAAAAGTAGTAAAAGGCGCAACAAAAACAAAAAGTCACGTCTCATGCGATGCCCTTATGCTTGACAGAACTTCAAGGTCAGATACGTATCCAACCATGCAAATCGATGAAGGAGATGCTACTATTGCTCACGAAGCAACAGTCGCAAAGATTGGGCAGGAGCAACTTTTTTACCTTATGTCTCGAGGTTTAAGCGAAGAAGAAGCAACTTCAATGATCGTGAATGGATTCGCCATGCCCATTATTAAAAAACTTCCCATGGAATACGCGCTTGAAATGAATCGTCTCATCGAACTTGAAATGACGGGATCCGTCGGTTAAAAATAGATTAAATTATCGTTTTAAAACATGAGTAAGGCTATAAACTTGAAAAATCGACCACACTCTAAGGATGTTTTTCTTTACCTCTCTAAACATGTTTTACAGCATGTCTCTAAACCTCAAAACATTTTCGATGAAACTTCTTCAGGCAATCGTCACGCCTATATACCGTATCTCCCAGAGAAAGTGCATATTCAAAAAGGAGAAGAGCATGTTTTGCTCACAAACACCTTAAATACGAGTTCAATCATCCTTGAAGAGCAAGCAACCCTCACCTTTATCGCATTTCTTACGGAAGGTTGGGAAGAAGTAAAAAAAATACACTTTCATTTGCGTGGGAAGGAATCGAAGGTAAATTGTTTCATTCTTATTATCGGAAGAAATGATCAGAAGTATCGATTTGAAACAATTTCCTATCATGAAACGAAAAACACAAAAGCCTCGTATAATGTAAGAAATGCGCTTTTTGATAAAGCTACGGTTGATTACAAGGGCAATTTAAAGATTCTTCCTGCCGCAAAATTAAGCGATTGTTATTTAAATCATCATTCCCTCCTACTTTCCTCTCATGCAAAAGTCTATTCCATCCCTTCACTCGAAATTGAAGCAGATGATGTCAAAGCAGGCCACGCAGCGACGGTCGGCACAGTCGATGATGAAATGCTTTTTTATCTCCAAAGTCGAGGCTTGGACACTCATACAGCAAAAGAAATGCTCATTCAAGGTTTTTTTGAAGCAGATATTGAGAAAATTCCAAGTGAAGAAATAAAAATGCAACTGAAAGACGAATGTATAAGATATCTCCATGTTCGATTCTAAAAAAGTACAATCAGATTTTCCCATTTTACAAAGACGTATGAAGGATAAATGTCTCGTTTATCTTGACAGTGCCGCGACAACACAAAAACCCATTCAGGTAATCGATGCGATTTCAGAATATTACAAAACTTCAAATGCCAATGTACACAGAGGAGTACATACGCTGTCCGAAGAAGCAACAGAGCAATACGAATCGACGAGGAAATATGTAAAAAATTTCATCAACGCAAAAAAAAACGAAGAAATCATCTTTACGCATGGAACAACTGAATCAATAAATTTGATCGCTTACACATGGGGGGGAAAATATATCACGCAAGGCGATAGGATTGTAGTAAGCGCCATAGAACACCATTCCAATCTTGTGCCATGGCAAGTTCTCACGAAAGAAAAAGAAGCTATACTCGAAGTCATTCCTTTTACAAATGACGATTCTTTGAAACTAGATGAAAAAGTGTATAAAGAAATCCTCAAAAAAGGAAAAGTGAAGCTCGTGTGTTTGAGCGCTATGTCAAATGTTCTTGGAATGATTCCAAATGTGAAAGAAATGATAAAACAAGCTCATGACTTCGGAGCATTAGTGGTCATCGATGCAGCGCAATATGCCGCGCATAGAAAATTAGATATGCAAGAAATCGATGCTGATTTTTGTGCATTTTCGAGTCACAAAATGCTCGGTCCTTTAGGAGTCGGAGTATTGTATGCAAAAGAAGAAATCTTAAAAACCATGCCATCATTCTTATACGGCGGAGACATGGTGCTTTCAGTCGATCAATATGAGGCAACCTATAACGAACTTCCGTTTCGATTTGAGGCAGGAACTCCAAATATTGCTGACATTGTTGCGTTTAAAACAGCATTAGAATACATAGAGAATATTGGATTTCAAAATATAAAAAAACACGATGAAACGCTTTTAAAGGCTGCGATAGAACGATTTTCAGCCTACCAACAAGTTACTCTTTTTCATCCGCGTCCAGTAGAAAATGTCGGAGGCATTCTTGCTTTCAATGTTAAGGGAGTTCACGCTCATGACGTGGCAAGCATCTTTAGTGAAGAAGGCGTCGCCATACGTTCAGGCCATCATTGCGCGCAACCTTTGTTAAGACGCCTTGGAGTTGAAGCCTTGGCACGCATGAGTTTTTATATTTACAACACTCTTGATGACATTGAAACAGCGCAGCATGCCTTAAATGAAGTTATTCGTATTTTTGATGTTCGTTAAGTATGGATCTCTATTCTGAAAATATACTCTTTCACTACAAACATCCTGAGCATTATGGGACGCTTGAAAATCCTACCGTTTCAGTGATGGAATACAATCCTCTCTGCGGAGACAGAATTCAACTTGATATAAAAGCAGAGGATGGCAAAATTATCGATATCGGCTTTAGTGGAAGTGGTTGCGCCATAAGTCAGGCCGCCTCATCCATGCTCACAGAAAAAATTCTTGGAAAAACATGGCAAGAAATACAAGAAATGACCAACGAAAAAGTGTTTGAAATGCTCGGAGTGCCAATAAGTCCAGCAAGAGTAAAATGCGCGCTCCTTGCCTTAGTCGCGGCAAAAAAAGCTGCCATATTGGGATTGAAAAGCTCATAAGCCTGAAAAATGAGTGACGTGCTGAAGTATTTTTAAAATTGTGAAAATTTCATTCCGCATAATTTTTCTTAAGCCTCCTTATCCATGAAATCAAAAAATAAACCCATCATACCAGTCCCAAAAGAAAAAAGAACTGAACCCTATTGGAATCTTCTCAATAATGTTGTGGATCCTGAAGTAGGAATAGGAATTGTCGATTTAGGGCTTGTGTATGATGTAGAAATAAAGGATGATGTGGCTTTAGTCACCATGACGCTGACCAGTATCGGTTGCCCTCAAGGGCCGGAAATCATCGCGCAAGTGCAAGATGAAATGGAAAAATTTGAGGGAATAAAAAGATGCGATGTGAATATTGTGTGGGACCCGGTGTGGACCCATGAGCGAATGGATGAAGATATGAAACAGTTGCTTTTTGGTTTTTGAGAAACCTGCAAACGGCCGATAGCGATAAGGATTTTCGAGGAAAATTCCCAAGCTTTCTCTAAATTTTACTCATGGCAAACATTCGATCAAGCGTTGCGCGAGCTTTTTCAAAAATTTCTGGATCGATGGTAACAAATTGTTCTTCGCGTGGATTTTTGAGCGCTGTTAAAACATCGCGAATCATAATTTTTTTCATATAGGGACACAGTGAACATGTCCCAAGAATGTGAGCTTCTGGCATCTCGATTTTTATCCGATCAGTGATGCCACATTCCGTCACAAGCATATAGTCCCCGACGCCATGTTTTTTTACATAATCAACAATGCCCGTAGTGCTTGCGACAAGATCGACTTCATCAATAACAGAAGGCGTGCATTCAGGATGAGCCAAAATTTTGACATGAGGATATTTCTCTCGGATAGCTCGAACCGTTTCCACAGTAAATTCCTCATGGACAATACAACGACCATTCCAAGGAATGATTTTTTTTGATGAGAGAGGCATAAGGTTTTTCGCCATAAGTTCATCAGGAAGAAAAATAATTTCCTCTTGGGCCATAGCCTCGATAATCTGTAAGGCATTGGCAGAAGTGCAGGTAACATCACATTCAGCTTTAACCGCGGCGGTTGTATTGATATAACAAACAACACCTGCCTTCGGATATTGTGCCCGAAGATCCCGAACATCTTGAGGAGTAATAGATTCCGCTAAAGAACATCCCGCAGGAGTTGGAATAAGAACTTCCTTTTGAGGATTGAGAAGTTTCGCGGTCTCAGCCATAAAATGCACACTGCAAAAAATAATCTTTGAAGCATCGGTTTGTGCCGCAAGTTGACTTAATCCATAAGAATCACCAACAAAATCAGCAATGCCATACATGATGTCAGGAGTTTGGTAGGAATGAGCGAGAATAAGGGCATTTTGCTCTTTTTTCAGTTGATTAATTTCAAGAGTTAAAGGAGCATAAAGTTCGCAATCACTATAAACCCACCCAACTTTTTGAAGATGTTGAAAAAGACGATCAGTTTCTCGATGGATCGCTGTAACAGTAGGCATCCTTTGAAAGATAAAACTCCACTGTAAATATAACCTAAAAATCGAAAAGCGCAAAGAAAAATGGCTTATTTGCAGAAATAAATGAAACCGCGAAGAGCGAACATTTTCAGCACCTCCTTAGCTTCCCAACGCAATCCCTCCTGCCTAAGCTGGGGGGAATCTTAGTCCAATATTCCCCTTCGATATTTTCGGTAAAGAACATCTGCTTGTGAAATTTTTTCCACAGGTTCTTTGATAACCGATATTCGCCATTCATCTGTTTTGAGTGTTTCATTTTGTATCAGGTTATGGTGCGCAAATTCATGGTGAATTTTGCAAAAAGGTATGATGGAGTCGTGCGTTCTGCTCTCACTGTAGCGGTCGGTGTGATGGAAAACCTCGTATGGCGAATGGCAATTCGGATAAGCGCATTTCCCATGTGTTTGAGCGATGACTTCGCGTTTTTTATTGACGGGGATGTAGCGGCCGGCATCACTTCCTTTCTCCATCGTTGATTTCGTCTCGTTTGCATCACCGGTGATATTTTTTAACCCATTATTTCTTTGGAAATGGTCGCTCCGTTTTGCAATGCGATTGCGGTGATACTTTTTGACGAAGCTCCTTTATTCGTGATTTTGCTTCGTTTTTGAGGAAACTCTTCTTTTGCCCGTTCCTCCAGCATCATTGCCAAAAATTCTTTATCGCTGAGATTTTTTCCAAGTTTGCTTTTTAATTTCATGAAAAGGAAAGTTGAATTTTCATCCAGTTCTATCTTTTTTATGATGGAAACCGCCTTGCAAAGCGGCGCGTGATGAACAAAACCGTGATCGACAAAAGCAAGTTGCCGAAAACCTTCTGGAACACTCTCTACGTTTTGCCCAGCTCGAAGTTCTTTCGACAAACTTTGTACTGCCATTTTGCTCATGCTGAAAAGATTTTCCGCCATAATAGAATCCGTTTCAGCTGTCGCAATTTTTGCCACCAGCGCGACTTTATGGACTCCGACTTTGGAAATGGCGGCTTTGAGACACGGTTTGTCTTTCAAATTTTCTTCAAGCCTGAGCCTTTTTATCACCGTTGTTTTTGCGATGTCTCCATATTTACCGGCATATTCTTCAATGGAACCTGCATACTTTTTCCAAATCCCACTCTCATAAATTTCAGGAAGAATAGCGAGCATTTTGTTTTTCAACTTGAGCCTCATCCCACCAAGTCTGACAAATTCATTATGTAATTTTCGTGCATGGATCATGGTATTTTGCGTGAAGGATCTTATGATTAAATTTTCTCAAAAATCCTAATAACAAACAAGAAAAAAAGCCTTGTAAATGCTATTTTAGCACATTTTCCGCGCAAAAATTATCATGTCAATTTTTGACCTATGTGAAGTCACAAATTCATTTCGCTTTTCATGCAAAAATGTCTGTCAAGTTGATTTTTAAAAAGTATCACCGGTGACACTTTTTTCACCAATCAAAAAAAGATAAAAACAGCCCTTAGATTAAACGAAGACTACCATTTTTAGCCACAGAAAAAGTTCCATTATCCCCTTATTTTCGCCTTATTCCCTATCACTTTTTTCCTTTTAAACCTCATTTTCACCCATTATTTCCGCAAATGAGCCAAGAAAAATTTGACACACTTACAAAGTAAGGTATCTTAAAAACGCTTATAATTTAAAAAATGTAAAACTATGGAAAATGATGGCACTAGGGGGGGGAAGAGGAGATAGTTGATCAGCCAGATTTGATGAGTGGACTATCGGGTTCGGAGTTAGGAGGATCAAGAGATGAAGAAATGACAGTCTCGGGAGGAGGAGTAGGAGCACCGCCAAAAGTCGAAACAGAAGGCAAGGAACCACTCCAAAGGGAAGTTCCAAATGTGGAAGAACTCCCACTCCCACAAGAAGATGAAGCAGTGGAAATCTCAAGGAGAGAAACAGGAGCCGCAATGCAAGGTGTGGGAGAAGGTAGTATAGAGGAGCTCATAGAGCTTGCTACCAGTATTGGTCGAGAGGCGCGCTTCAGGAGGAATAATAGTCCGGCAGCGAAGGAAGCTGTAGCAGCAGGTGGTGAGGTTAGCGGGAGGATTACTGATGCGGCGGCGAGATTATCTGATGAGAGATCGGAAAATGACAGTGGTGATGAAAGACCGTTAGCACGATCAACACAAATACTTGGAGTTCGAATGGACGAGATGAGACAAATAAATGCTGGAGAAGAAGTAGCTCCATGGAAAAAAAGATTATTGGAGGAGGTAATAAAAGCCGCAGACTCGGAAGGGATAAAATTAAAGCCAGCAGACATAAAATGCATACTGCTACCTAAGTCGATCCCAGATGGAGTAGATGGAGTAGATGGAGTAGATGGAGTAGATGGAGTAGATGGAGTAGTCGTGTCGGTGGTATTAAATGGCAAGAGTCTCCCCTCGACTCTCAATAGATTTGACATACTCAATAAATCTGAAGTAATAGGATTGACTGTAGCCCGATCAATCTTGCCACCAGCCGTTCTCAGTGCATTGAGCCAATAACGTGGTATAATCATCGATGTCATCTATCAAGTAATCAAGATATTCGATGATCCTTTCAGACAAAACGATTCGCGAAATGTTAAAAAGTGGAGAACTCGTGATCGATCCTATTGATGAACTCTCCATTCAGCCTGCATCCGTTGACTGTCGAATCGGAAATCATTTTTTGGTTGTGGAAGACACTCACATGGGCTTACTCACCATGGACAATGCCATTAAGTACCGAGAAATCGAAAATGACATCATTACTATTCCTCCTCATTCTTTCCTTTTAGCAACCACCAAAGAGTACATAAAACTTCCAAATCATCTGACGGCTTTTGTCGAAGGCAGAAGCTCAATCGGCCGCATGGGACTTTTCATCCAAAACGCTGGTTGGGTAGACCCTGGCTTTGAAGGCCGAATCACTCTGGAAATTTACAACGCCAACTCGCTCCCTATTCAGATCCAAGCAGGTCGGCGCATCTGTCAGCTCGTTTTTTGCAAGATGGATCAATCAACAGACCATCCCTATCGCGGCAAATATCAAGGCCAAGCAAAATCTGTTGGCAGTCAGGCGTATAAGGATTTGGAAGTGGGAAGTTGAGGGAGACACCAAATCTCACAAAAAAAACTATGAAAAAACTCGTAAAAATCGCTATTTTTGGACCTATTTCTCATTCGGATGCGATAAGGAAGGCATTCGCAGAAAGTGGAGCGGGCAATATCGGCAATTACGATTCATGCTCATTCTCAGTTCGTGGTATAGGAAGATTCAGAGGAAGTGCTGGAACAAAGCCTTTTATAGGGAAATCAGGAAAAATCGAAGAAGTTGAAGAGGAACGCATCGAAACCATTTGCGAAGAAAAAAAGTTGCAAAAAGTTTTGGAAGCGGTGAAAAAAATCCATCCTTACGAAGAGCCGGCCATCGACATTTATCCACTTTTAAACGATCAATATTTATAAAATGGTTTGCAAAAAGAGGCAAATCTATGATACAAAAAAACCTTATATAATTTTAAAATACTTCAATGGGATTACGAATTTTAAGCGGTGAAGCATCTCGTGCAGAAGAGCAAGTCGATAGAGAAGAAGGAGTCGATACAGGAGAAGAGATAAGAGGTCGTGAAGGAATCGGAAACAATAACAATAACAATAATCCTATCGACGGAACAAGAGAAGGTTTAGGAGGGAGAATACTAAGAGTAATAGGCCATCTGGGAGAAACATTGGCTTGGAAAGGATTAAAAGTGATAGATTCGGATATCCGACAAGGAGATAGACTGTTAGATTTAATACGTCAAGAACATAGATTAGAAAGTGCTGGAGGGTACGGCGTGGAAGGACTAAGAGCCGCTATACACAGAAGACAAGAAAGAGTTCTTCGAAGCCTCGCACAAGGCGTAAATAGCAGTGACCCATTTCCCAATAAGGTCTTGCAAGCAGCAAAGAGGGCAGAAAGAATACCAGCTTTACGTTCGAGATATTCTAGAGAGCCTATTGGGCTAGAAGAAAGAGAAGTAAAAGAAAGGTTATCGGCGATAAAGAATAGAGTTGTAAAACAAGAGAATAGTAAAAAATAATGATAGAGTGATCATCTTAAAGTAAACGTCCGATAACCGACCCGTAATTTCTTTAAAAACCAAATTGATTCCAAAAGAGAAGAATGAAATAATAAATGCGCTTTTAAGGACAATGCTTTCAAAACATGTTTTCTAATTATAATACGCAACTTAAATTTTTTAGTATGTCCTTAAGATAGCCTTTTTAGCTAGTTAGCACTCATCAATGCTGAAGGAAAATCTAACGCCCATGATGGCGCAATATCGAAAAATCAAAGAGCAGTATTCTGATTGCATCCTTTTTTTTCGTTTAGGCGATTTTTACGAAATGTTTGAAGAGGACGCGGTCATAGCCTCGAAGATTTTGGATATTGTTTTGACATCGCGCAATAAAGGAGAAGACCAGACTCCAATGTGCGGAGTGCCTTACCACGCAGCGGATAATTATCTGGCAAAACTCACGCGTTTAGGGAAAAAAGTAGCGATTTGCGAGCAAGTTTCAGATCCCAGCCTCTCTGGAATAGTGAAACGCGAAGTTACGCGAGTCATAACTCCTGGAACGACACTCGATGAAAACATTCTCGAGCAAAAAACAAATAATTATATTTTGAGCATTTATGCGAAAGAAAATTATTTCGGATTAAGTTTTGCCGATATTTCAACGGGTGAATTTCGTGTGTCGGAAATCAACGACCTTGATCGACTCGTTTCGGAACTCAAACGTATTTCGCCGAGTGAAATTATTTTCCCTTTAGAATCTGAACAAGAAAGTTGGTTAAAAAAAATCCAAAATATTCTGCAAGAAAGCTATTTTTATCCATTTAAGTCAAACGAAAACTCTTATCAGCTTTTAACCGAATTTTTTCAAACAAAAAGTCTGGAAGGATTTGGAGCAGAAAAACTGCCTTTTGGCATACAGGCAGCGGGAAGATTGATTCTATATTTGAAAGAAACACAAAAAAATGAACTCAAACATATCCAAAAACTCATTTCCTATAGCTGCGACGAATACATGATGCTGGACGAATCCACTATCCGAAATCTTGAGCTTGTAAAAAATAGCATAGACGGAGAAAAAAGAGGGTCGCTCTTGGAAAGTATCGATCACACCCTAACTTCCATGGGAGGAAGGCTTTTAAAAAGATGGGTCCTAAAACCGCTGGTCAAACTCAATCAAATCCAAAATCGACTGGAAGGAGTGGAAGAGCTCTACAGAAATCAAAAGCTGATGTTTTCTTTAAAAGAAATCCTATTAAAAATATTTGATATCGAAAGAATCATAAGCCGTTTAAGTCTCGGATCAGGAAACGCTCGCGACCTGCAAGCTCTCAAAGAATCTTTAAAACAAATTCCACACATAAAAACCGCGCTTTTGGGTACTGAATCAACTATCCTTAGACATATTCGCGATAAACTTGAGGCCTTTGACGATCTCACCGAACTTATAGAAAAGGGCATCGTATCGGACCCACCGATAGGCTTAAAAGAAGGAGGCATTATTCGCGATGGATATCACGGTGAATTAGACGAGCTCAAAGCAATTTCACGTGATGCGCAAGAAATTCTTCGACAAATACAGGAAAGAGAAGCCGATCGTACAGGCATTTCATCTCTGAAAGTGAGTTTTAATAAAATATTTGGTTATTATATTGAAATCTCAAAAGTACATCTGAAAAAAGTTCCGCAAGATTACATAAGGAAGCAAACACTGGTGAACGTCGAGAGGTACATTACTCAAGAACTTAAAGAGCTTGAAGAAAAAATACTTCGTGCCGAAGAAAAAATGATAGAACTCGAATATAAACTCTTCCAAGAAATTCGTGGCCAAACGCTCGAAAAAATGCATTCTATACAAGAAGCAGGCTATAAAATCGCTTTTTTGGATGTCATTCTCAATTTTGCGATAAACGCGCTTTCCTATAAATACTGCAAACCAGAAATTCGAAACGCAGCGAAAATTTTTATCAAAGATGGTCGCCATCCTGTGATCGAAAAAATATTCAATGATCTACGATTTGTAGCAAATGATACGCTCCTTGATAGCAACGAAAACCAGTTTATGCTCATAACTGGGCCAAATATGGCCGGAAAAAGTGTGTATTTAAGACAGGTGGCGCTCATAACTTTGCTCGCGCATATCGGAAGTTTTGTCCCAGCGAGTGAAGCGCAAATAGGCCTCGTTGACCGAATTTTTACGCGAGTTGGCGCCAGCGATAATATCTTGAAAGGACAAAGCACTTTTATGGTGGAAATGGAGGAGGCTGCCAATATATTAAATCACGCAACACAAAAAAGTCTTATCTTGCTTGATGAAATCGGGAGAGGAACATCGACCTACGACGGAGTGAGTATCGCATGGGCAGTGACAGAGTATATTCATGACACCATAAAGGCAAAAACCATTTTTGCGACACATTATCATGAGCTTATTGCAGTGACGGAGCGACTTAAGGGTGCGAAAAATTTTTCAGCCAAAGTAAAAGAAACGATCGATGGTATAATTTTCCTTTATAAAATAGAAAAAGGTGCTATCGATCGAAGTTACGGTATCGAAGTTGCACGACTTGCTGGTATCCCTGCTCAAGTTACTCAAAAAGCTCAGCAAATTTTAGAAGAACTGGAAGAGGCTATAGTGGAAAAAAGTATAAGAGAAAAACTGTCAAAAAAAATATCGGACGATCAAATGGGACTTTTTAGTCAAGAAGGACAGAGGGCAAAAGAAGCTTTATATCAAACCTTTAAATCTAGTCGATTTACGCATCCAGCTCTGGAAGCTTTGAAGCAAGTTGATATTAACCATTTGACACCGCTTGAGGCTCTGCAAAAACTTGATGAACTTAAGAAAACATGTCGATCATAAAAATACTTCCAGATCATCTTATTAATCAAATCGCAGCCGGCGAAGTCGTCGAACGTCCTGCATCGGTGGTAAAAGAGCTTGTTGAAAATGCCATCGATGCTAAAGCAAAACGTATCGAAATTCATATTGAGGCAGCTGGGAAAAGGAAAATACGAGTTATTGATGATGGAGTTGGTATGTCGAAAGAGGATGCGATATTGGCTGTAAAGCGACATGCGACAAGTAAAATTGCCGATGAAAAAGACTTGAGCAATATTCTTTCTCTCGGATTCCGTGGCGAAGCATTGGCAAGTATTGCAGCGATTTCCAAACTTAAATTAGAAACAAAACCAGAAGGTCCTCAAGAGGGAACACTGGTGATTTGTAGAGGAGAGAGCGAAGAAAAGATCCAATCGTGCGGCTGTCCAAAAGGAACTTCAGTTACCGTCGAAGATATTTTTTTTAATACTCCTGCGAGACAAAAATATTTGAAATCGGAACAATCAGAATGGAATCAGATTATGGCGACCGTGACGGAACTCGCTTTGTCGAAAGAAAGCACGGATTTTATTTTAACTCATAACGGCAAAACGATATATAACCTGCCAAATTCTTCAGAGTGGCTCGACAGAATACGGGCTTTGCACGGAAAAGAAATAGCAGAAAATCTTATCCCTATTTTTTATGGGGGACAGGAAATCTCTCTGGAAGGATTTATCGGAAAACCTCACATTGCTAGAAATACCAAGCTACATCAATATTTTTTTGTAAATTCAAGGTCGATCAAAAGCTCTGCCTTAGCCTATGCGGTGAAAGAGGCTTACCATTCATTATTACCTCATGGCATGCATCCTGTCTTTTTTGTAAGGATCAAAATCGATCCAGCGCAAATAGATGTCAATGTCCATCCTCGAAAGATTGAAATACGTTTTCAAAATCAGTCAGCGACTTTTAGTATTCTGCACAAAGCGGTAAAAACGAGTTTAGAATCACGTATTCTTTCACCAAAAATGAATTTTGGACAAAGCATTGAGGGAATAGCCAAAATGAAGAACTATTTACGCGAAGAAAGGACGTCAAGAAGTCTCAAAACAGATAGCGGCACTCCAGAAATTCTCACAAAAGCGTCCA
Organism: uncultured Candidatus Peribacteria bacterium; assembly: GCA_964617145.1. GTDB lineage: Bacteria > Patescibacteriota > Gracilibacteria > UBA1369 > JACRIC01 > CAZTVN01. Next base: position 2,665 of record CAZTVN010000004.1, on the reverse strand, counting down.
CTTTTACAGATAGTTTAACAGAAGAAAATCTAAGGCTGATGCCTGTGGCTCAAATCGCCGCAAGCTATATTATCGCCAAAGACGATGAAGGCATGGTCATTATCGATCAACATGCAGCCCACGAACGATGTATGTACGAAAAATTGATGAAAAATTTCGATGCCCATAATCCTGTAAAACAACAACTTCTTGTTCCTCTCAATATAGATCTAAGTCATAGAGAAAAGGAAGTCTTAAGCGAACAAAAAGAGCTTTTGGAAAAGATGGGTTTTGAAATTGAATCGCTTTGCACGAACTCTTTTGTTATCACAGCTATTCCAAGTCTTTTAAGTGAATCAAATATTATAAAAGTTTTAAGGGGGCTAATAGGCGATATTTTGACCAATCGACCTATCAAAAGTACACAAGAACCAAGAGAAAAAGTATTAACATATATGGCCTGCCGCTCAGCAATAAAGTTTGGAAAAACTCTGACGCACGAAGAGCAAATCGCCCTTTTAAAAAATCTCGACTCACTCGATCAAAAATTCACTTGTCCGCACGGAAGACCAACCATGATTCGCCTCCCATACAGTGAACTTGAGAAGAAATTTGGCAGGAGATGAGAGCAAACTTAGGAAGTTTTTTAAGTTTTTAGGTAGATAAAATATAAGGTGAATCGGATGGCGACCGAAAGAATCTCGTGATTCCCCTCCACTCTCCCTTCTATTTTTATGCTCAAGTTTAAGGGCCCCTCTGAAGAAACTACTGAGCTTGAGGCTTCAAAAGCAAAGCAAATTTTTTATCGGACGAAAAGTCTCCTTCATATTGCCAAAAGTTATCCTGGATAGCTCGAAGAGGAGGAAGAACTCGTAGATCCTCGAGACCCGGTGATATATGAACTTCTTTAGACAAAGTTTCCTTTGCAATACCAGCTTGTTTGAAAGTGCTGAAGTTATATTCAGAAATGCCATCATTTTCATCAAAAAGTTTAAAAGGAAGACGATAGGTAAAAGCAAGAGAGCTTGTTTCCCCATGATCCGTAGAAATCACGCCATAAAAGTAGTCAAGGTCAAGATCTCTGTCATAGCGAAGTTCAAGAGAAGCACCAGAGAAATCAAGCAATTCAGACCCTTTCGGAACATAAAAACGGGTTGAAACGACATTCTTCGAGCCGCCCAAAAGACTCATAAGAAGCTCTGAGGCTTTTCCAAAACCATTTTTGACAAGCAGATCTTGCAAATTTTGTTCGGTATCGAAAGTCCATGTGTGATTTCTCTGAAGAGTAACTTGATCGATAATCTCACCATTTTTTTCAATAAAGGTAGAGTGGTTTATCGTTTGCTCAATAAATCGATCGCTTTTATTGCCGCCTATAGACGAATGTATCGCAGCAAAAAAATCATCTTTGGGACCTAAGGGCATGATTTGGGAATTGAGTCCAAATTTCTGGAACAAAGATTGAAGTTCGGGAATCTTGCTATAAAATTGAACATGTTTTTCATCGATCAAAGAGGAAAATAAAGGAATTAAATTTTTAACATCCAACGATGAAAAAAGTTTTTGTTTAAGTGTGTCAACAAACTGATCAATAATGATTTTTGGAGTTTTTTCTCCAGTCAATTTTGCTTCAACAATATATGAAAGAAGAAGATCAAAATTTTGGTCAGTAAATTCAATATCGGAAACCGTAATGGGTCCTGTAAGAGTGAGAAGTTTTTTTACAAATTCAAGATCAACCGCGATAACACTATCAACTCCAGGGCCTCCCTCGCGTTCAAGAAACCAAGCCGCTTTTTGCGCTGAGATCGCAAAGTCGGGTGAATAATTGCTGTCTCGCATTTTCCAATTTTGAGTAAGTGAAGAAATTTCATGAGGCGCTTCAATATTTTCATAAAATTGACCATCAAAATCATAAACATCATGAAAAGAATGAGTTGTGCGGCCATCATTGATATCAACAATAAGAAAGCTGCCGATAAATCCTCCTGTTGGGCGAATTTCGTTATTATTTTGAAGTAAAACGAGAACGCGATGGGGATAACGATCTCCAAGAAAAGTAAAAAATGAAGGAAGGAGAGAATTCCACTCTTGCGCTTTTTCAATCATACGAGAAAGTGAAGAACGCGCAGTAACAAAACGACCCTTAAGTTCGGATGGAAGAAAAATATCATCGATATCGTTAAGATGATTTTGAGCCTTTTTCAGATGGTTTAATCCGAGAAGAAATATTTCAGAACTTTTTTTTAGCTCGTCTGTGAGAACAAGATTTTGATCATTTTCGCGAAAGATTTGGGAAATTGAAAAAAAACCTTGATCAAAAGCTTGAGTAAAATAGGTCACAGCGCTGGTCAAATCCTTGCCACTTAAAATAATATTATTCAAAGAATCGGAAAAAATGCCCTGCGTCAAAGGAGAGGAGGAAGATTGTTCAATAAACCAAAGTTCTTTTTGCGCCGTATTAAGATCGATAAAAACTTTTTGAAGGGTAACATAAGCATCATTGAAATTTTGGGAAATGACCTGATCTTTGGCTTCGATTATATGAGAAAAACTTTCATAAGCCGAATGAGCGAGATCGGCTTTAAGATCAATAGCACGATAATAAACATTGATGCTATTTAAGAGGAAGATGAAAAAGAAACCGATGCATGCAAGGCGAAAAAGTTCTTTGCCCTTTGATGAA
>CAZTVN010000003.1:0-41506 GCA_964617145.1 uncultured Candidatus Peribacteria bacterium | reverse complement strand
TTGCAGCCGAAATGGTAAAATTGCAGTAGATGGTATGTTTTTCAGCACCTCCTTAGACCCTCCTCAACTCAAAATTCGTATTGAGCAGGTGGAGATATAAGTAAGAGCAAGTCTCCGGCAGTAAGGATTTAGTATAAGAGGCCTCGCGAATTTATTCGCGAGGCCTCTTAACAATAGTCTAAGATCCTTTGGAAAACCAACTTTCTACTGAAATTCTAACGAAAAATAAGCCAACTCAAGAGAAGAATCCCTATGATGATCATAGCAGCAGCGCTAAAGTATCGAGCACGAGCACCAAATTTTCCGACTAATTCGGAGATCATTTTAGCTGCGGAAAGATTGTAGGCAATAAGAAAAAGAGCAAGGATCGGCAAGACGAACATGAAGTTGTACCACATGAGCAAAAGAAGCCCTGAGAAAAAGGTTTCGCGAAGGCCAATAAAGCCAACAGTCGCAAGATAGATACCTCCAGAGCAAGGAAATTCACAGAGTCCTACAAGAAATCCCAAAAAAACGCCGGACAGAATAGTAGCCTCTTTCGGCATATGCTTTGGTACGATGCAGGCAGAACGAAAAAGTTGCCACAAACCCATAAGAATAAGGACGACAGCAGAAAGCCAGCCAAAGAAATTATGGACGCCAAAAAGATGTATTGCCTTTAAAATGCCAAGTCCTATCAAAAGGTAAGTAACATAAGTAGAGAGAATATAAAAGAACCCAAATCGGAGAATCTGTTGCCGATAATTTCCTAGTGCAAAAAGGATCGCAACCGTTGCTATCAAAACTCCAATAGCGCAAGGATTAATAGAGTCGATAAGGCCATTTATCGTAACGACAGAAAAAGTAATTTCATTGGACATAAGCGTGAAGATTGATAACTATAAAAGGATTTTGAGGATGGTTGGTTTCTATGCGTACAGCTCTATAAGTATCGCCGCGTGAATCATGGGCTAGAGGGTCAAAAATAACGCGAATTTGAGAAGTAGAACCAGAAGCAAGCGTAAAAGGCATAGTTTGTTTTTTCTCATCAATAAAAGGTTCTGCCGTAGTGCAACCACAAGAAGTAACAATTTTTTTAATTTCTAACGGAGTAGAATCCGGATTCTGAAGAGAAAAAATATGTTCGACTTTGCGATCACGAGGAATAACACCAAAATCAAATGAAGTAGAATCTATCAAAGAAATAGAGCTTGTATTCAGTTCGGTGTGTTGAGTTTGAATACTCATTTCGAAACGAACAAAAATTGAGATACTAGCAAGAAAAATAAGCAAAAGACTGACCAACCATCCAAAATATTTTCGAACAAAAGAAATCATAAATTATTGAGTAACATTACCTTGAAAAACAAATTTAACTTGAGGAGTTTTGGAAGAAGTCGTACGAAGTGTAATATCTCGCATTATCGGACCGAGAGCATTGGGCCCATGAGCAAGAGGATCAAAAGTCGCTATAAGCTCAGCTTCTTCACCTGGTTCAAAAACTTCATCAATAGGAGAAATAGATCCTCCATGCCCTGGCATAACAATCTTAGGGGAAAGAACAGATGCTTTGATCTGAGCTTCGGTACACATACAACTTGACACTCCATCAAGAATAACAAGCGCTTCATCACCATCATTTCGAAAACTAAACTTTGTTGTCACTTTGCCTCCAAAAATAGGGATGTCCCCAAGGTCAAGATTATTTTGGGAAATAGTGACAAAACCATTACTTTGTTTATCTTTGAGTGAAAGTGCTTTAGAGGCATCAGTATTGCTATTGCACCCAGCAAGCAAGACAAAAGCAGAAATGAGAAGAAGAGAGAAAAGGACAATTCGAGATGGTTTCATAAACATAAAATGAAAAAATACACTAAAAATCAACGATTAAAATTCACTGAAATTTTCGCTTAAGCGATAGGTACAGTGAAAAATCGAAAGCTTACGAAACAATCATTCTCTCTGTATTTCAGAGAGATAAAATGGCGTCTTAAAAGCAAATAATGTAAGTAAAGAACGTTCAGGAACTTCAAAAGTCGTTTTTATGTCTGACCTTGACGAATAAGGCTTAAAATCAATATCATGCTGAAACGGTACATTCAGAATATCAATCTGATGACTTTTTGAGTCGGATACACATTCATTTTCCTGTGGACACTGCGTACAACAAACATTTTGGGTGTTGAGAAGCTTAAGCTCACTGGTTAAAGGTGGCAGCACATGAAAAGAATGCAAAAAAAAGCCCGAAAAAATCAGCAAAGAAAGCGTAGTAGGCAAAAATGTGTATAAAACATGTTTGAAAGTTTTCATCAATGCAATTGTAACACGAAAAAAACCTTTTAAAAAGCCAATTTTAGAGTTTCACGATGGTAAGTACAGGGTTTTTACGGCACAGGTGTGGAAGATTCTTAAGAAAAACTATAGAGATTGTTTGGCTGTCAAAATGCGATGAGTCACTCCTTAAAAAATGCAAAATTCCGGTTTTGCATTTTTTAAGCGACGAATCGGGTTTTGAGCCAAACTATTCTCGTGTTTTTCTAAGAATACTTCGACACCTGTACCGTAATTTTACGTACTCAAGAATTGTATAACTCGTATATTTTTACTCAAAAATAATTTCTGCTTTATCTCCATCTTTCATCACATGATTGAAAAAATCAGCTTCTTCTTTTCCATTAATGAGAACTTTCAATTTTCCGGGAACTCCGGTTGAAGGACATACATCACCATTTTTATACGGTCCGATGCGATCGGGTCCAAAAGGAATCTGGAAATTCTCAAAATATCGTTTCAAACGAATATCATCTTCACTGCCTATAGTGCCTTCGATGTGTATCTCATTATCCATATGGCCATGAACAAGCCATCCGTGACCCTCCACAGCTTCAGGCAAAAAAGTTCGATCACCGCAAAGATTATAGGCTAACTTCGTATGCCAGTGGACAGGACCCGAAGAATACGGTTTATAAGAAGAGCGACTCAATATTGCGTAGATAATAAGGGCAACAAGTCCAATAGAAACAATAATGCTTATTCCAATACCAAAAGAAGATTTCAAAGCCTGATTTCGTAACAATCTATTGAGTTCTTCTTTCGATCCAACCTGCTTTTCAAGTTTTTTGAGTTCGTGCTTGGAATATTTCATAGACTTAATATGCTTAAAGCAATTGTTCTACAACATCTTTGAAAGTTTCAAAAGGTTGAGCACCTTTTACAAGATAAGCCTCACCAGTTTCATTGTTGATAACAACGGTTCCAGGAGTTCCCCCTACTCCTACTTTCGCTCCGCTTTTCATATCCTCTTCAACGATTGAAGCATATTTTTCACTTTGAAAACATGTATCAAAAGATGATGTATTCAGACCTGTCTCAGTGGCAATCGTGCTTAAATCTTCTAATTTTAAGCCATTGCCATTTGAAGTGGTACGAGCAAAAAGTGCATCATGGTATTTCCAGAAAGCATCATTTCCTCCAAGTGCTGAAGCACATTCACTGGCTTGTGCTTCTTGAGTTGCTAATGGATTATGACCAGTTACAGCTACAAAATGTCGATAAACAAAATTTACTTTGCCTTTGTATGCGTCAACTATTTTCTTCGGAGTGCCATCTTGATGAAATTTTTTACACCAAGGACATTCAAAATCAGAATATTCAATAACTGAAATAGGAGAATCGGATTCACCCAAAATATGATCATCTTTCGCAGAAACTGGCATGACACTGTCTGAAGGAATTGTCCTCACGACTTGATCTTGATCATTTTGAGTCTTTGCTTGAGGATCTTCATTATTGAGAGTTTCAATCGCTGCTTTGAGTTCTTGAGCAAACAAACCATTCTCAAAACTTTTCACTTTTACCCCGTTGAGCATAACAACTCCAACGAAAACAAGTGAAGCAGAAATTAAAACGGCACTTCCAACAATACCTGAGATAAGAGCTTTATTTGATTTTGCAGCCATGATGAGAGAAAATAAATAAAAGTGAGTCTATTATAATAAAGGTGAAAAAAAATCACAAGAAAATAAACCAAACAGACGAGCGCTTTGAAGAAATCGACATATTGAGAACATTGGCCGTAATAGGCATGATTATTTTTCATTTTTTCTTTCTGCTGGATTTTCTTGAAATACGAAATTACGAAATGTACGAAGGTGGCTTTCTGTTACTCGCAAGATTTGTACAGTTTTCTTTTCTGATTTTGGTGGGAGTATGCATGGCAATTTCATATAATAAAATTCGCGCAAAGGGCATATCGAAAAACGCTTTTTATTTTAGACAATGGAACCGATCAAAAATCATATTGCTCAGTGCTATTTTCGTGACTTTAGCAACGCGAATATTTATAGGAGATCTCTATGTTCGATTTGGAGTCCTGCATTTTATAGCCGTATCAAGTTATTTTTTAAGTTTCTTCGTAGAGAAAAAGAAAACACTCAAAATAATAGCCTTGATCGGTTTCGGACTCGGAAAAATATTTCAGGAAGTAGAAACATCGTTCCCTCTTTTACTCATTTTTGGATTTAAAGTGCAAAATTTTCAAACCATTGATTATTTCCCTATTTTCCCTTGGATAACTCTTCCAACACTGGGAATATTGCTTGGACACTTTTTATATCCTGGAGGAAAAAGAAGATGGAAAAATTCAGAGAAAATATCACGCATTACTCCGAAAATATTTCAGTTTTTCTCAAAATACGCTCTTGTCATATACTTGCTCCACATTCCACTTTTATATGGATTGATAGAGTTTTTTAAAAAAATAACTGTCGAATGATTTTTATGCAATTTTTGTAACTGCTCACAAGGAATCAACGGGGGTAAAAAAGTGGGCGGGGCGTTTCCCTTAAGGACATTGCCGAGCAATTGGGAACCGTCCCCGCGAGTGACTATCTGATAACGCGTCTGCCAATCGCGTTATCAGAAGAAATGAGCGGATGGACGGTCAATGCGGAGGCAGGACGAAAGGGAAACGCCCCGCCCACTTTTTACCATTGTGAGCAGTTACCAATTTTTAACTTGACATGAAATTATTACATGATAACATGATAGCGTTTTAATACATGAAAACAATGAATGAAAATTTTTTAAATCAAAAAGAAGCGAAAGAGCTCTTAAAAGCTCTATTAAATCTCAAAACCGAAAAAGAATGCCGTAATTTTTTAAGAGATTTATGTACGCTGTCCGAACTCAAAGCCATGATAGAAAGATTTCAGGTAGCAAAACGCGTTGCTAACAATGAAACGTATCGAGAAATCAGCAAAAAAACTGGTGCGAGCACAGCAACCGTTACAAGGGTCGCCCATTGGTTCCATCACGGAATGGGTGGATATAAGTTCGTCATGAAACGACGAGGAAAATAAATGTATCGAAACTTAAATCCACTTAAAATCGCTCCAGGAAAAGCGATTTTTTTTATATCTTAGGAGCTTAGTGAAAATTACCAGTAGTAAGCATATTTTTACAGCACATCCCTTACAAAGTCTTCCTCTCTTAACACAAAGAAAACCATGAAACGAAGTGGAAAAAATATAAAACTTGCCATTCAAAAAACTGGTCGACTGACCGAAGCAACCCTGCAACTTTTAAAAAACATGGGCATAGAATTTGAAATGTACAAAGATCGTCTTTTTACGCGATCAAAAAATTTTGATCTTGAAATTTTATGGCTTCGTGACGATGATATCCCTGAATATGTGCAAGATCAGGTTTGTGATCTTGGGATTGTGGGTGAGAATATGCTGAAGGAAAAGGGCGTTCAGGTTACGATTCTTGAACGCCTGGGTTTTGGAAAATGTCGACTTTCTCTAGCCGTTTCGGAAAAAAGTCCCATAAAAAAAATAAAGGATTTAAGTGGCAAGAAAATTGCAACATCTTATGTTCGTTCGCTGAATGATTTTTTAAAAAAGGAAAATATCAAAGGAAATGTTATTGGTATCAAAGGATCGGTGGAAATCGCTCCGATGCTGGGAATTGCCGATGCCGTTTGCGATCTTGTATCAACGGGGACAACACTGCGTACAAATGGTTTAAAAGAAATAGCAACAATTTTTGAATCAGAGGCTCTTTTGATTCAAAGTCCAAAATTGGAGAAGGCAAAAAGAAAAAATATCGAAAATTTTCTCATGCGGCTTCAAGCGAGTATAAGAGCTGACTCAACGAAATATGTGATGTTGAATGCCCCTCGGAAAGCGCTCAAAAAGATACAAAGCATTATGCCGAGCATGAGTTCACCAACAGTTATGCCTTTGGCAAATACGGAAATGGTGGCTATCCACTCGGTAATTCCAGAAAAAATACTTTGGGAGTTTATCGAAAAGCTGAAAAGAGCCGGTGGAAGAGATATTTTAGTCACGCCAATCGAACAGATTGTTATATAGAGATTCTTAAAATTCGTAAATCTTAAAAAGAAAACTATGAAAATCGCTATAATTGACTACGGTGCGGGAAATATAAAAAGTATTGAAAATGCTCTTTCCAAAATTGGAGTGTCATTCGAAAAGTTTGATAAAGAGCCTCGGGAAAATATGGTTTTGTCAGAAAATTGCAGGAGTAAGCACGTTTTTCAGACTCTTCCCAAATACGACGGATATATCCTCCCAGGTGTTGGTGCGGCTTCTCAAGCGATGGAACACCTACAAAAAATCAAAAATTTCATTCAAAAACTCAATGTCCCGTTTCTTGGTATTTGTCTTGGAATGCAGATTTTGGCCGAATTTTCTTATGAAGGTAATGTGGAATGTCTCAAAATTATGAAAGGTCGAGTGAGAAAATTGCCGCAGCAAAAAGGATTAAAAATTCCGCACATGGGCTGGAATCGAGTATCATTAAAAAAAACCTCCAAGCTCACAAAAGGCATCAAAGACGATGCATATTTTTATTTTGTGCATTCATATTATTTCGATGCGCTACAGCAAAATATTATTGCCGAAGCAGATTATGAGATCAGATTCCCCGTAGTGCTTCAGTATAAAAATTTTTTCGGCACACAATTTCATCCCGAAAAATCAGGCGAGCAAGGTATGAAAATATTACGTAATTTTTGTACTTTATGTTGATAATTCCTGCAATTGACATCATGGGCGGCAAATGCGTGCGCCTGTTACGAGGTGATTTTGAAGAAAAAAAAGTATACAACGAAAATCCGATTTTTGTGGCTGAAAAATTTGCAAAGCAAGGAGCTCCGATGTTGCATGTTATTGATCTTGATGGTGCTAAGGCTGGATATCCTGTAAATCAAAATTTGATAGCGAAAATGAGGAAAAAAGTGAAAATTCCTCTGCAAGTTGGTGGAGGAATACGGCAGGAGAAAGATGCGCGTTTCTATCTCGATTCCGGCATTGAGCGAATCGTGATAGGGACTGTCGCGGCGTCTGATCAGAAATTTCTACAAAACTTAGTAAATTTTTACGGAGCAAAATCGATTATAGTCGCCATCGATATCGAAAATGGCAATGTGGTAACGAATGGTTGGCAAAAAAATACCGCTCTCGAATATAGAAAATTCGCTAAAAATCTGAAAAAAATAGGAATCAGTGAAATTATCGCCACAGACATCTCAAGAGATGGGACATTAACATCACCAAACTTTGAGATGATTTCGCAGTTAAAAAATCTCGGATTAAAAGTGATCGCATCAGGAGGAATATCGAACTTGAGAAGCTTGCAAATATTAAAAAAATTAAACATTGAAGGAGCAATTATTGGAAAAGCTCTTTATGAAGGGAAAATTCTCCTGTGCGAAGCGCTCAAAAATAGCGCCCTAACAAAACGAATTATACCTTGTCTCGACGTAAAAGATGGCAGAGTAGTGAAAGGGAAGCGTTTCCTCAACTTAAAAGACGCCGGTGATCCTGGCAAGTTGGGTGAAAAATATTCAAAAAAGGGTGCAGACGAACTTGTTTTTCTCGACATAACCGCGAGTAAGGAAAATCGTGACACCATCTATCGTATGGTCGAAAAAGTAGCAAAGAAAGTATCGATTCCTTTTACGGTGGGAGGAGGTATAAAAAGCGTAGAAGAAATGAGACGAATACTGAAATGTGGAGCTGATAAGATAACGATAAATACCGCTGCGATATTAAATCCAAAGCTCATTAAGGAAGGAGCCAAAAATTTTGGATCGCAGTGCATAGTGGTGGCTATCGATGCGAAAAAAGTTGGAAAAAATTATAAAGTGTTTATAAAAGGTGGAAGTGAGGAGACCGAGCTTGACGCGATAGATTGGGCAAAAAAAGTGGAGAAATTAGGAGCAGGAGAGATCCTTTTAACTTCTATGGACAGAGATGGTATAAAGCAAGGGTATGATCTAAAATTAATAGAAAAAGTAAGTACATCGGTAAACATTCCAGTGATCGCCTCAGGAGGAGCTGGAACATTGCAGCATCTTCTGGAAGCATTTGAAAAGGGGAAAGCAGACAGCGTACTTTTGGCGAGCATGTTGCATTTTCAAGAGGTCACGATAGCCAAGGTAAAGAAATTTTTAAGAAAGAATGGTATTTCAATAAGAATGTAAAATATGAAAAAAACACTTATTCCAGCCATTATTCAAGATATTCAGACTCTCGAAGTATTGATGCTTGGATATATGGATAAAGAAGCGCTTGAAAGAACAAAAAAATCGAAAAAAGTATGGTTTTATTCGAGATCGAAGAAAAGATTGTGGATGAAAGGTGAGACGAGTGGCAATATTTTAAAAGTAAAAAAAATATTTCTGGATTGTGATCAAGACACTTTACTTATTTTGGTTGAGCCAAAAGGAGCGGCATGTCATCGAAATACGCAAACATGTTTCAGTCGAAGGAAAAAATCAGTACTTTCGACTCATCTTTTGGAAAAATTGTATAGGCTGATAGCTGAACGAAAGAATAAGCGGCCGAAAAAATCATATACCAGTAAACTTTTTGATGCCGGTTTACAAAAAATATGTGACAAAGTGGAAGAAGAAAGTATTGAGGTGATTCACTCAGCAAAGAGCGAGTCACATAAGAGGCTCATCGAAGAAAGCGTCGATCTCATCTATCACCTGTTCGTGCTTTTGAATGAAAAATCCGTGCGATTTTCGGAACTATTGAGAGAATTTGAGAGGAGAAAACATTGAACTTGCCATCTATCTTTGATAAACTCTGCCTAAGGTAAGCCGAGGTAGCTCAGTGGTAGAGCAGGGGACTGAAAATCCTCGTGTCGGTGGTTCAATTCCGCCCCTCGGCAATGAAGATGCGAGATTCGCGTTCTGGAACAAAGAGAAGTCGAGCTTCGACGAGACTTCTCGAAGTGAAAGACAAAAGATGCAGAAAAATCTTTTGAGCGAATCCCTTCTGATGCTAGATGCGAGAAATACGATCCGAAGAACATAATTTTCCCCTTGACTAAAAATTCCGATATAATCGGGATAATGAAACGAAAATTTTTACTAGGGCCTGTGCACACAAAGTTTTTGCGATGGTTGAACAGGAACGTTGTCGGATTCGCGGCGCGAGGAGCGCTGTTTCGCCATTGCGCTCCACAAGCGACGAGCAACAAAGAAGACCTGACAGGTTCCTGTTCAACCCGAAGGGAAGAGACATATTTTGCCCATTTCTGCGTTACTCCTCCTCGATGTGCCTTTGGGCACACCTTCGTCGTCGTTTCTTGAACTGAACAAAATATGTCTCTTCCATCTGTAAAAACTTTGTGTGCACAGGCCCTAACTATCCGAGAAAATTTCACACAAATTCCACCGATTCTTTTAATTTCCCTTTTTGCATACTTTCTTTTCCTTTTTCACTCAAAAAAATATGATGAAGGCGAGGACTTATTCCCCGTACTCTTACTCGCGTTTAGTACATTGCCTCTAGCGCTGGTAGCATTTCGGATGAAACGAGAAGAATCAAAAAAGGAAAAAATTTTCCTTTTAGGATTTCTCTTAAGTCTTATAACAGCCTTTTTTTTATCACAAACAAAAAATTACGGATTTTCTGAAATCCTGGTATTCGCCTCATCTATTACGATCTATCTTTCATTGGCTCATACCTCTTTTTACAGATCATGGTTGCTTCCTGGCATACTGTCCATTTCCATTATTGCCGTAGGAATCGGATATTATTTTTATTTTACTCATCCCTCTCCTCGCTTTTTCGCAACATTTATAAACTTAGAAAACTCAGGGGAACTTTGGCCAAATGGCGCAGCGCTGTTTTTGATTATGGTTTGGCCTTTGTCACTAGCTCTTCTGAAGGGAAAATTAAAAACCCTCGCACCACTAGCTACCGCCTTCATAATAAGCGCTCTCTATCTCACCTATTCAAGAGGAGGATGGTTGGTTTTCATATTGCAAAGTCTTTTTTTGTTTTTCACCATCCGCCCTTACAGGTGGAAAAAAAGATTTTTCACACAAGTGGCACTCATTACCGTGCTCACATTTTTAATAATTCAAGGATCGAACCTGATAAGAGGACAAACACACGATATAACCACTTTTGAAGAAAAAATTACTTTTCAGCATCAAGAAAATATAACATCCATACGAGAACGCATAGAATTTTGGAAAGGTGCGATCACTCTCACTCTTGAAAAGCCGTTTTTCGGCTACGGTCCTTATAGTTTCCGATTTGCCTATCCGCATGTACAGACAACATTTCTCGGAACATCCGATCACGCTCACAATATCTTGCTGAAAATAGCTTCAGAAGAAGGACTCATCGCAGCCATATTTTTGTTAGGATTTTTCATCATATTGGCCAGAACGATGATAAAGAGAATCCGATTTCTTGAAAATTTTAATGAATACGAAGCGCTGATTATCTCAAGCTCACTTTTGGGAGCCATTCTCCATAATCAAATCGATTACAATTTGAATTTCATCGTAAATATTCTTCTGTTTTTTATTTTGCTCGCCTCTGTGCGAAGTATGATAAGTTTTCAACATCTTCAAGGGGAAAAACGATCCTACGTCGCCTTATTGATTGCTGGCATTTTGATCGTAAACGGCATTTTTGAGATGCAACTCACTCAATTTGAGAAAAAAGCCTATCAATCTGAAAGCGCGAACGATTTTCAAAAAGGAGAAATGTATTTCGAATATTATGAAAAAACGCTCTTCCCTCGAGAACATTTTATGAAACGTTTTCAGACTTTTTTGGCTGAAGGAAATATCGATCTCGCAAAAATAGCGCTGGAAAAACATTTAATCTTAAATCCTATCGATTCCGAAGGCTGGGAAAGACTCGGGGAAATCCAAAGAAGTCAGGGAAAATATAGGGACGCTTTTTCGAGTTTTAAGAAGGCGTTAAACTTAAATCCCATGAATCACTTTTGGTATTATTGGAATTTCATTGATATGGCGAGAAAAATCGGCTCTGAAGATGAAATAGACAAGATAAAAGGCATGACGCTCGATCTTCTGGAAAAGTACGAATTTCAACTCAAAAACAATATTCACTATACCGTACAAACACCAAACAGGGAGGCGGCGACAAATCTCTACGAATTGCTCGCCGTCGTCTATCCAAAAGAGGCATCAAGCTATAGAGAAAGAGCATCATACTACAAAGCCTTGACAAAAAGTAAAAAATAACTATGATATAATCTCATATTTTAAAAATTTCATTTTATGAATTCTATGAACAAGCTTGGAAATTTCGGAAATTTTGTCGCTTCCTTAAGCCTTGCCGCATCGGTAGTAGCAGGTTGTCAGGATAAACCAGAAACTCCAAGCCAAGAATTATCTGGAGATGGGCAAGAGCTCGTCACTCAAGTTGGTGCCGTAGAAAACGGTATCGCTCAAGCTCCGGAAATTCCAATGCTTGAGGAATTACCTCCAGATTTTCAAGCATCAATGAGAAAGGTACAAGCCCTCATCGATCAAGTGTGTGGAGACGTTTTAGCAAGTGGAGAAAATCCCATAAAAGACCGATTTTTACCACATACGGTGAGCGGTTTAAAGAGAAGATGGTTGAGAGACGACGAAGAGTGTACTGTTCGTCACTCGCCGGAGGGAATATCTGTACAAGCCTCGGTTCCACCTTGGAATGAGGTATTTTCTAGTGAAAATGGAACAATAGCTACTATGCTAATAAATGAAGATCAAGGAGGACAAAGAAGATTTACAACTGAACTTTTGGAAAAAGAAAGAGGAATAACGAGATCTAACGAAGTGGATATAAGAGAAGCTGAAACAGGTCTAGAAGTTACTCATTCTAGAAGAGAAGACCTAAAACTTAATAAGAATACAAGAACAAGAATAAGATTGCCAAAAACATGGGAAGAAGAAATGAACAAAGGAGGGATATTGAGTGATTTGAAAGGAGCTATGCTACGGATAGAAGCCAAATTTTTAGCAGCATTGGGGAGAACAGCTGTAAATGCCAATTTAACACCAGAACAAATAAATGGGGAATGGGAACAAGAGTTTAGAGATGTAACCAAGTATGTTTCTCAACCACAACGTCTTGATGAGGTGAGATAGTTTATAGATTAAGCTTCTTCAGATCATTCACCACAGCCTGACTCACAGTAAAAACCTGCTCCAAATCACTTCGTTTGGCGTAAACTCCGTCATCTTTCTGATAAAAGTATAAGGTCACAGCATTGCCACTCGTCTCTTGCATCCAGACTTTGGTCGAAGAAGGATCATTTTCAAGATCAACGTTATCGAAAATATCATTTGAAGCAAAAGAAAGTGCTTGAAGATGAGATAAATCTCCTAAAATATTATCAATCTGAGTTTGATCAGCCGGTTTTATCTCAGGTTTAGTAATATTCCAAGAGGAAACATTCTCAGAAGCAGTCGAAGTGCCCTCACGAGACGCGGAATCAGCGATCGAAGAGCTCCCATTCTCACCTGTCGAAGCGGTTCCATCAGCACTCGAAGCACCCTTGTCAACATTCGAGCCAATCGCGTCAGCAAGGTCAGCAATTTTTTCAAAAGCAATTTTCCCCTCACGACTTTTAACGACTATTTTCACAAGATTTTCTTTTGCCATAGAAACGATCGTCTTATCACGCCATTCATCTTTTTCAAAAACAGCGGAGAGGTTTTTATTCACCAGATAAACCACATTTTCTTGGAATTTTCGAACATATTGTGATGTAAAAGTAGGCCCTTTTTTCCCAACAAAAAGGGACACAAGCTTTTTGCCATTGGGATCAAAAGCAACTACCTTCAATGCCGATACTTCATCGACTTGAAGCGCCCTATATTTTTCCTGATTGCGTGAGGCAATAGAATCGGGCTTAAGTTCTTTCAAAGTAGAAAGAGCGCTACTGACTAATGCACCATCTGCAGGATAGGGCTTCTCTCCGCTCTCACTTTCAGCAATTGATGCTTCATTTTTTTCAGTAATCGAGCCCATGGGAACCGTTTCTGCCCTCACTGACCACTGTTGCCCATTTTTTAAGAGAATTACGGTTTCAGCTCCTCGTTCAGCTCCTCGGGTAATTTCAATTTTCGCAACTTGCGCGTCGGAAAAATTTGGAAAAAGCGGAAAAAATGAGTCTTCAGTTTTGCGAAAAGCACCACTATCGATAAAGAAAAAAAGGCCAAGTAAAATAAAAACAACAAAAAGTAGAATCGAAAAAGTCAGTTTTTTAGGGTTTTTCTTGAAATGTTCTTTGTTGAGAGTTATGGTCTTAAGCGGCGCTTTCTTAAGAGGCTCCTTTTTGATCGGTTGCTTTTTAACAGCTTGAGATTTTTTTTGTAACTTTTTTGGCATAGAAAATAGGAAAAAATACCAAGGAGTTGCCCATTAAAATTCAAAATTTTGCTGATCTCTCCGTCTTAAATATCCTCGAATTATACCATAAAGCACAATAAGAAGAGGCATGCCTAAGATGCCAATGATCCGAGCAATAAGTTTCGTGCGCTCAGGATTTTCAGAAGAAATCAAAAGAGGTCGATCAGAAGCTCCACGTGAGCGAATCCCAATAAGTGATTCATCCAAAGTAAGGTAATCCACCAAATTAAGGCCAAAATCAAGATTTTGAGGGAATTGATTGAGAAAATTATTTTTTAAGAAATCAGCATCCCCAATAACCGCAAAGCGGCTCACTGTATCGCCTGTTACATTCGAATTATCACCCGTAGTTGCATTCGAGCTATCATCCGTCCCGCTCACCGTTGAGGCAGAGAATCGTTGAGAGCCCAAAACTACCATATCTTGAGTTGATGCACTTTCAGGAAGTGAGAAATTTTGATTAGGGTCGAGATTGGGGGATTCTTGAAGGAAAGAATGGGAAGAACTTTTTGCAAGAATTTCAAAATTAACCATTTCCTTTTGCGAAACAGAAAGGGGAGAAGCCCATGGAAAAACCAAAGAATCAAGTTTGGAAACAATAGGCTGAGTTTTCGAAAAATCGACGATTTTAACCCAAAATGGATAGGGAACAAAAAACCGAACAAAACCTTGAGAAAATGAAGCCATTTCATTGACTTCATCAAGTACAAAGCCATTTTTTACGCTCACTCCAAGAGATTCAAGAAAACTTTTTAAAACGCCAAGATCAGTCGCAGTGGTTTGAAGCCCCCCGCCGACTCCAAAAGTTTCTAAAAGAAATATGACATTCCCGCCTCCTTTCATAAATTGTTCGATCGCCGAAATATCTGTATCGGAAAAAGCCGGCGAACTAGGTCCAGCAACAATGAGAGTATCAACTCCACTTATCGCTTTCTGCTGAGAAATATCGATCTCCTTAATTTCATAATTTTTCCCAAGTGCTTCACCAAAGGTCGAATATTCTGCGGATTCACCATAAATTTCATATTCCAAGTGACCTTTAAGAAAACCAAGAACTTTTTCAACAGGATTCGTAACTTTTTTAATAGCCGAACTTAATTCATACTCAAGGTTTTCGGTATCTTGAACAAAAGGAAGAACTTCATGTTTATCAACGTAAAAAATGGCAATGCCAAGATAACCATTTTGAAGTTGAACTTTATCCTTTTCCAAAATATTCATTTGTATTTGAGGAATGCCGAGTTGAGAAACCTCTTCGGAGAGAGCAGGATCAGAAAGCGGATCAATGTAATCAACTTGAATATTTCCCTTGGAATAGGAAAAATATTCACTCATAAGATCGTGAACATATTGGGAGAGAGGAATCAAATTGGGTGGAAGTTTTTCGGAAAAGTACACTTTGATATTCACGACATCATCAAGTGATCCCAAAATCTTTTTTGTTGAATCAGAAAGTGTGTACTCATTTTCATCCGTAAGATCAAAACGCAAAAAATGTCGCACGCTAATGAGATTCACAAAAACTAGGATACCAAGAATAATAATAAAAAGAGTCGAATATCGAATTTTTTTGAGAAAATTTATTTCCATTTCCGTGCGGATAAATTACGACAACTAAGAGCGAGAAAAATAAAAATAACCGAAAAATAATAGATAAGATCACGGCTATCAATCACTCCGCGAGCCATACTTTCAAAGTGAGTCGAGAGAGCAATATATTGAAACAAAGGAGCAATAAAAGAAGGAAGGGTAAAAAGCAAAAGACTTTCGCCAATGATAAGCAGTAAAAATGTAAAAACCGTCGCGACGATAAAGGCGATAATTTGATTTTTGGTAAAACTGGAAACAAAAAGTCCAATCGAAAGATAAGCCGCGCCAAGAAGAAGAGAGCTGAAATATTGAGTGAAAATAACTCCATGGTCAGGATCGCCTAAAATAGTGGTAATAAGATAAAGAGGAAAAGTCATGACAAGGCTTAAGGCAATCAAAATCAGGCTCGCAAAAAATTTTCCAAGCACCACCTCAATATCGCTCACGGGGAGCGTCATTAAAACTTCCAATGTCCCGGTTTTCTTTTCTTCGGAAAAGAGTCTCATAGAAATAGCGGGCACAAAAAAAAGAAAAATCCAAGGAAGAAGAACAAAGAAATTTCTCATCGAAGCCTGATTACTCAAGAAAAATGTGCGAAAATGCATCCAAGAGGTCAAAACGAGAAAAACCGTAAGAAAAATATAAGCAATAGGGGAATTAAAATAGGTTCGGAGTTCTTTTTTAATAATAGCCCAGACGATAGACATATTATTTATTTCGTTAATTGAGTAAAGACATCTTCCATGCTGATGGTTTCTTTTTGCATTCCTACAAGTTCAAAGCCATGATCTAAAAGATGATGATTGAGACGTTTGCGCAAGTCAATATCTTTTGGAGTTTCGATCATAAATCGCCACACTCCCTGCTGCGGAGACTCCATGGCTTGAACGCGTAAAACATCATCAAGGAGTTTTATTTGAGCAAGAATTTCACCCTTACCACCCTCGACATCGACACGAATAATCGAACGATTTGAGATTTGTGCACGCAATTCATCGACCGTGCCTTCCCCAACGATTTTTCCTTTATGAATGATAAGAACTCGATGACACACTGCCTCAACTTCGGAAAGAATATGAGTGCTTAAAAGAATAGTTTTTTTCTTCGCAGCTTCTTTAATGAGATTACGAATTTCAATAATTTGATTAGGATCAAGTCCTGATGTGGGTTCGTCGAGAATAAGAATTTCTGGATCATGAATTAGAGCTTGGGCAAGACCAACACGTTGACGATAGCCTTTGGAGAGAGTAGAAATGTCAGATTTCATTTTTTCTTTCAAGCCGCAAAGTTCAAGCACTTCACGAATTCTCCCTCGTTTCTTTTTTGAGGGTATTTGGTGCATCTCACTTAAAAATTCAAGATACTCAAAAACATTCATGTCGTCATAAAGAGGCGTATTTTCAGGAAGATAGCCAATGCGAGAACGTATTTCCTTGGAAAATTCAAAAAGAGAAAGATCTCCGATAAAGACACTTCCTGAAGTCGGCGGCATATAACAAGTAAGAATTTTCATTGTAGTAGTCTTCCCGGCCCCATTTGGACCAAGAAAACCAACAATTTCTCCTTTTTTAATATCAAAGGAAATATCCGAGACGGCGGGAACGGTGCCGTAAAATTTGGAAAGATTTTTAACAGTAATCACAGCTTTTAAAATATAGAGAGAAGAATTGGTTTGTCAATATTTAGATAGCGGCAGATTGCTTTTGACTGACGTTTCGAGCGAAGCAAGAGAATGAGAAAAGGTTGATGCTTCGCGAGAATCGAGCTTTCGGATAAGTAAAAAAAATTTTTATTTAATAGTAGACGAAAGCGTTCAGGAAAAAGCAATCTGCCGCTATCTAATATCCCTACCAACTCTCAAAATCCAAGATCATCAAAAAGACCATCATAGTCAACGATCCAGTCTTCGTTATTCTCATTAAGAAGGGAGTCGAGTTCTTCTAAAACCTCGGTAAGATCTTCTTCAAGATTGGCATCTACAGGAAAAGCGTCCAAACCATTTTCTTGAATAAAGATAAATCGATACATGATTTCCGAAAAATATCCTCGGCTCATGGGTTGCGCAGGGTAAACCTTCGAATCGGAATCAGTATCAACAAGATTTTTATCTTTCGCATATTGCATATATAAACTGTACCAGTCAGAGAAAGGAGTGTCAGAGAAAGGAGAATCGCTTATACCATGAGGATAAAGGGACTCAAGATCAATATCATTGGTCAGAAGAAGCATCTTTAAATATTCCACAAGATTAAGAGTATTCGCGGGTTTGAAATTTCCATCAGGATAACCATCCACAATATTGAGCGATTTAGCTGTTTCAACGTAAGGGGCAAACCAGTCAGTGGCATAAAAATCAGGAAAACTGGTGTTGGAAACTTCAGTCGGTACGGCAATAGATGATCCGAGCAGAAGAATTTTTAGAGCTTCAGCGCGATTAATCGAATTTTCAGACCGAAAAAGTCCATCGGGATATCCCTGGATGATACCTTTTTCTTCAAGAAAACTGATAGCTTCGTGATAGGTGCTGCTGTCATCGACATCAGGGAAAGTGGCAAATGCAGATGCCGAAAGACTTAAAACAAGTATCCCAACGAAAAAAATACGATAAAAATATCTCATTGTCCTTGAAAATTAGAGGATTCGTTACTCTATGGTACTCTTAATGAGTTCAATCGTGATCGTAACAGAAGTTTTACGGGCACTTTTGAGATCGAGGTGAGCTTCTTTTAAATATTCTATAGGTTTTTGATCGGTTGTTGAGTCTTTAAGCTCGACCATCTCCATAAAACTTTCTTTGGCTTGCGTCACGTTCTGCTGCGCATCGGCGACAAAGGCATCTAAATCTTCAAGAGCCGCGTCAAAATTAAAAGATTCACTTGTATCGGAACCAGATGATGGTTCAGATGAAACACTCTCTACTCCTTGAACCGAACTCTGCCTTTCAAACTTGGTAATATTTTCAGATAATTTTGCACTAATTTTTTTGGCACGCTCAACAAGTGCCGTCGCTTCTTGAACAAGTCGAAGGCCGGCAAGTCCACGGAGGCGAGGAGTAATTTTCTCAGAATAATTTTGAATCTCATTTCCAATCTTCCTGAGGTTTTCCCAGTCATTTAAGGACTGAATGGCTGCTTGTTTTTCTTGATAAAATGTCATATCGGTATCAAGAAGATTAAGAGCCGTATTTTTTTCTGTTTCTGTAATGGCTTTATTATTGTTTATGCGGTCATTAAGAACACCTAAATAGGTTATTTTATTATCCGTGATAAGTGACAAAAATTCTCTCATTTTCGTCAAAAAGGTTTCTTTGTCTCTGACCTTCTGCCCATTTTGTTCAAGCATATTTTTAAGCTCTTGAGCGGTTTGCGAAATGGCATCATTTTTTTTCAAAACTTTTTCAAGATCTTGAGATGCTACGTTCGCCTTTTGCACATTTTCTTTTTGACCAATAAATCCTTGAGCAAAAACATGAGAAGGGGCAAGCATGATAAGACTTAGGATCGCACAAGAGAAAAGAAAAGAGGTCAGGGAGAAACGTTTGAAAGTAAGGGAGATCATAGAAAATATTGTAACAATTTAAGAATAAGCTTTAAAGAAATTCACTGTCAACAGGAAACGTATTAAATTCTTTTTCAAGGTCTTCTGGAGAAAAATCTTTTAAAGAAGAGGATAGGTTCATAATTTCAATGGAGACTTCAAGATCGTCCATTTCAATAGGAGTAAATGACTCATCCATTTTCATCTCTTCTGCAATTGGCGCGCTATTTGAAGCCAAAAGTTTGGTTATCAATTCTTGAGCCATGACTTCATCTTGAGGAGTAATAGATGTACGATTGCTGAAAGGAGTTCCCATAACAGTCAAAATAGCAATAAGGCCAATGGTAGCAACAATGGGCGCAAAACGAAAATTGAAAAGAGAATGAAAAGAAGAGGCAATTGCCGCAAAACCTGAAAGAGCATCTTTCTCTTGAAGAAGAATTGTCTTTTCTTTTTGGAGTGAATGACGTAATTTTTGTTCAATACGATTGTGCGCAAGAGAAGATTTGGCATGATCATATTGAGATATTCCTCGAATAGATCGAGCAAAAAGCAAAAGTTGATGTTCTTCTTGAGAGAGGGAGGACATATCCAATGATTGAAGCTCAATATTTTTTCCATCAAGAATAGACTCAAGGATAGTATCGAATTTTTGCGTATCATTTTTCATTTATGTCCATGTAAGGTTATTGTCTGCGCAAAGTTGTTGAAGTTTTTTAAGACCGCGATATTGAAGAATTTTTACATTACTCACCGTGAGAGAAAGTTTCTGAGCAGTTTCTTCTAGATTAAGGTTCTCAAGGAAGCGGCACTGAATGACATTACGATATTTTTCTGGAAGTTTGGAGAGTATATTTTGAAGATAAAGTTCTTTCTGGGTTTGATTTTTAAGAATTTCTTCTTTTTCTTCATCGTCTTCAGGATAAGGAAATGGGTCAGAGGCAAGATAATCTTCAATGGCAATGGTAGGATGTTTGTATTTATGTCGGAAATAATCAGCGATAGTATATTTAGCGATCTGTATAAGCCAACTTTTAAACTTTGCATCTCCCTTAAAACCGTGTATTGCCTTATAGGCTTTAAGAAAGGTTTCCTGAGCAATATCTTCTGCTTCCATCTCATTACCCACCTTGTAGTAAATGAACCGATATACTGGTTCAAAATGGATCTTGTAGAGGCTCATAAAAGCATCGTTATCACCATTTTTTGCCATTTCCACAAGATGTTTTTCTTCATCCATTGAATTAGTCGCAAGAAGTTACAAATTTCTTCTGTATTGTAATGCAAAAAAACGATAATATGAAGGGGGCGTACGGTTTCATTTTTTTTGAGTACAAACTTGATAAGTGGGCAAGGGAATTTTTTCGACAAATGGCAAAGCATTGGGTTACCGTACAGGTCGAATGACTATCTGATTTTGCGGATTATATCGTAAAATCAGAAGGAGTGAGACCTTTGGTACGGTCAATGCGGAGCCTTTGAGGAGAAAAAATTCCCTTGCCCACTCAATAATATACTCGAAATTTGTGAAGTTACAGAGAAAAATAATGCACAAAATATGATTTGTATCCCCATAAAAGGCTCAAATGTGGACGAAATGATACGTTCGATGCGTTTAGCAGAAAAAAAAGCAGATATAACTGAACTGTGGATTGATAGTTTAGGCATAGAGGATATAAAAAAGATTTTTAAAATAAAGAAAAAACCAGTAATGATCGTAAATAAAGGAGAAAATGAGAAAGGAACGTTTAAAGGATCAGAAAAACAAAGGATGGAGCGCATAATAAAAGCTATACAATTAGGAGCTGATTATTTCGATATCGCGGTAGAAAAAGAAAAAACATGGATGAAAAAAATAATAAAAAATAAAGGACAGGCGAAAATGATCCTTTCTTACCATAATTTTGAATCTATGCCTGAAAAAGAAAAGCTTGATTCGCTCATAAAAAAAATGCAGAATTTGAAACCTGATATTCTCAAAATAGCGGTAACTCCAAAAAATCAAAAGGAAGAGGCGTCACTGATTCATATTATGAAAAAACTTCACAAAACTAAAAAGAAAGCCATTATAATAGGGATGGGGAAATATGGTCTCAAAACGAGAATTCAAGGACTTAAATATAATGCGATAAATTTTGTAGCGCTGAACATGAGAAAAAGATCAGCTTTAGGACAGCTCACTATAAAACAAGTGCAAAAACATCTACTCTCATCTCATGGGACTTAAAATAGGCATCGTCGGTCTACCGAATGTAGGAAAATCAACACTGTTTAACTCATTGACTCGATCAAGTGCTGCTGCGGTCGCGAATTATCCTTTTTGTACCATTGAACCAAATATCGGTGTTGTAGCAGTGCCAGATAAAAGGATCGAAGAAATAAGCACAATCGTTCAACCAGCAAAAATTATTCGAACAAGCATCGAATTTGTTGATATCGCAGGCTTGGTCAAAGGAGCAAGCAAGGGAGATGGCTTGGGAAACCAGTTTTTAGCGCACATTCGGGAATGCGACGCTATCGCATTGGCAGTACGTTTTTTTGATGATCCGACGATTACCCATGTTCACGATCGAATTGATCCAAAACAAGATATCGAAATTATCTCTACGGAACTGATGCTTTCCGATCTGCAGACAGTAGGAAAAAGGCTTATTCATGCCAGAAATGAAGCTAAGGGCGGTGATAAAGAAAAAAAAGAATATTTGATATTACTTGAGCGCTTATTAGAAACATTAAAAAAAGGTGAGCTCGCAAACTCGGTATCCTTTGAAAAAGAAGAATTTGAAAAAATTCGAGATCTTCATCTTTTGACGCAAAAACCACTGCTTTTTATCGCTAATGTAAGTGAAAAAGAAATAAATTCAGACCAGTCAAAATGGTACCGCATGACAGGTATTCCAGAGCATTATGACATCATACCTATTTCGGCAAAACTTGAAGCCGAAGTGAACGAATTAAGTGAAGAAGAGGCAGATGAATATTTGAAAGAACTTGGAGTTACAGAGAGGGGATTGCCGCATCTTATTCGGACGGCCTACAAAACGCTCAATTTGGAAACATTCTTCACCGCCGGACCAAAAGAGGTTCGGGCTTGGACCATCGGAAAAGGCACTTTAGCTCCTCAGGCGGCAGGAATAATTCATTCGGATTTTGAAAAAGGATTTATTCGCGCAGAAGTGATAGCATACGAAGATTTTGTAGAAAGCGCCGGTGAGGCAAAAGCAAAAGAAAAAGGGCTTTTACGTGTTGAAGGCAAAGATTATGTCGTCAAAGACGGTGACATTATGCATTTTCGTTTTCATGTTTAAGGCCTGTGCAGAGGCCCTAATTCAGTGCGTTAAAAAAATCTCAGCATTTCCCTGACCATTTTCGATAACGGGAGAGGGAAAATGTTATGGCGCTTAAACTCAGAGCAAAGAAAAGAAGAGAAAAAATCCAAGAAATGCCAAGGTGAAAAAAATAGATCTCCATGACCGTGGTCGCAAAAACAAAAGTAGCGGTGATATAAGAGAAAATCCAGAGGCAAGGATTTTTTTGATATTCAGGATAATATCTTTTTATCGAGTTGTGAATATCCAACGGAACCAAAAAAAATACAGCAAAAGTGGCAAGAGTTAAAATATGAGAAGCAAAATTTCCTATAAAAGATAAACGAAGGTGAATAAGCCCAACGATCAAAGGATGAACGGCCCAGAAAATAAGATTCAAAAATACCGCAAATATTAAAGAAATCCGTCGTCGCGATATAACACGTTTTACTTCATAAACATTGGGAATCTCTTTAATTTTTTCAAAAATTTGTGAAAGCTGATCATAATTCTGGACACTAATAGTAAGGTGATTTGAAGCAACGTTTTTCTTGAAATTAGTCTGAGTCTTGGAACTTATAATATTCGCTTGAGAAGTTGAGATCGCTTCGGATATATTTTTCAAAAGTCCAAGACGATCAAGGGCAAGAACACGAATCGTCACGCTATAATGGGGAATATCGGAAAAGCCATTGCCTGTAAAAATTTTGCCGCTAATTTGTTCACGGACATCGATTCCTTCATAAAATTGAGTAAAAACATCGCGACAATTATAAGTGCCATCTCCGATCTTCATAAGAAGTTCATCAAGGGAAGCACAGTAAAATTTCTTAAGAAGAGTATCAAATTTTCCCCCAGCACATTCATATTCAAAATTTTTCCCCGCATGTTCAAATTCTTTTTCCAAAAGAACTTTCCCCAGCGCTATTTTGTGTAATCGAGTTTGTCTCCGAAAATAAGCTCGGATGCGATTTTTCGCAAGTCCGGTAACGACAGAATGAAGCCATTCAGGTTGAGGTCCTCTATGTTCTGGAGAAGTAATAATGCGTACGGTGTCACCGGTTTTAAGCAAGGTTTTTAAAGGACATAAAATCCCATTTACTTCTGCTTGTATCGCATTATGGCCGATATCGGTATGAACCGCATAAGCAAAATCCAAACAAGTACCGCGGATAGGAAGGTCGACAACATTGCCCTTAGGCGTAAAAACAAAAATACGATCCTGAAAAATATCGATTTTTAGGTGTTGTAAAAAATCTTCATGATCCTTGTGATCCTTTTGAAGTTCCAGAATGCGGTGAATCCATTCAGATCCATGAGCATGTGCGCTATTTCTTGGAGCTTGGCCAAGTTTTTTTTGTTCATCATAAAAATAATGAGCCGCTATACCATATTCGGCATCGAGATGCATTTTTTTCGTTCGAATTTGAAATTCAATTGGAATGCCATCAATACCAAAAACCGTTGTGTGAAGACTTTGATATCCGTTTGATTTAGGAAGAGCTATATAATCTTTAAAACGGCCAGCTTTTGGAGGAAATTCAGAGTGAATAATGCCGAGAACCTGGTAACTCTCGGAAAGAGTCTCGACGATGATGCGAATAGCGGCGAGATCGTCTATTTCAATAAGGGTTTTCTGTGAGCGTTCAATTTTACAATAGGTGGAATAGAGAGTCTTTTGGCGTCCAAAAACTTCAGCAGGAATAGTATTCGACTGAAGCGCTTTTTGTGTCCGATGAATCATCTCATTTAAAAGATCTTTTTGTTTCTCTTGAATGGAAGCAATTTTCAAAGAAAGCGCCCTATAAGCCTCAGGATAAAGATATTTAAACGAGAGATCTTCAAGCTCTGATTTGAGCTGAAAAAGACCAAGAAGATTGGAGATAGGAACAAAAATTTCCATAGTTTCGCGTGCGATACGGATTTGTTTTTCTGGACGGATGTAATTCAAAGTACGCATATTGTGAAGCCTATCGGCAAGTTTAATAAGAATGGTCCGAAAATCCGAAGCGCTGTGCAAAAAGAGTTTCTTTAAAGATTCTATTTGTCGAGCTCTCATCGAAGATCGATAGTGTACTTTGGATAATTTGGTAATCCCATCAACGATATAGGCAACATCTTTACCAAAGTTTTTTTTAATGTCATTAAGCGTATAAGAAGTGTCTTCTGGTACATCATGAAGAAGCGCTGCCACAATGGTATCCTCATCAGCACGCATACTCATCAAAATTTGGGCGGTTTCAAGGGGATGAAGGATATAAGGATCACCAGATTTTCGCTTCTGGGACCCATGAGCTTCACAAGCAAATTCATAGGCCATTAAAAGTCGTTTTTCATTACAATTTCTTAAGTAAGTTTTTGCAAAACCTATGGTGTCTACAATATTCGCCATGAAAAACGATTATGATATCCAATCATATCGAAATTGCGCTCAAGAATCAATTTAAGTATGATACGTGATGCCATAATGCCTTACTTTATGAGAAAAAGAGTAGTAATAGCCATGTCAGGTGGCATCGACTCATCAGTCGCAGCTTACCTTATGAAACAAAAAGGGTACGACTGCATTGGGATGTATCTCCATTTTTGGAGTGATCCAAAGATCAGTGAGGATGAAGAGGACGGACAATTTCCACAAAATAAATGTTGTTCGGAGGATAGTCTTGAGAGGGCGAGAAGGATTGCTCACATGCTTTCGATGCCATTTTATGTCAAAGATGTCCAAGATATTTTTAAAGAAAAAATCGTTGATGATTTTCTTGAAAAACATAAAAAAGCGCTTACACCAAATCCCTGCGTTGAATGCAACAGAAATGTAAAATTCGGTATCCTTTTGCAAAGCGCTCTTTCTCTTGGGGCAGATTATCTGGCGACAGGTCATTACGCCCGTATCCGAAAAAGAAAAGAAAAATATTCGCTTCTGATGGCTTTAGACAAGGAAAAAGACCAGAGTTATTTCTTGTACACTCTCTCACAAAATAAACTTAAGCACGTTCTTTTTCCCATAGGGCAATACAATAAGAAAAAAGTCCGTCAAATAGCCAAAATCTCAAATCTTGAACCTGTCATTGACCAGAGAGAAAGTCAGGGAATTTGTTTTTTCCCGGATAAAAAACACACAGATTTCTTAAAACGACATTTAGAAAAAGATGAGTACTCAAAAGGTCCTATTAAAACCTTAGATGGGGAAATTATAGGTAGTCACCAAGGCCTTCCGTTTTATACGATTGGTCAAAGAAAGGGACTTAGAATCGGTGGAGAAATGAGCCCCTATTACGTTATTGCTCTTTCAAAAGAGGATAATGCCATTATTGTGGGCAAAGAAGAAGATTTAAAAAAAGAAAAATTAAAAGCCATACATTTACATTTTATCAATCCACCAGATGGTAATGAAGTAAAAGTGTATGCGCGAATAAGGCATCGGTTTGAACCCAAAAAAGGTCTTTTGAAACTCAACGGAGAAATAGGAGAACTCATCTTTGAAGAGCCGCAACGAGCTATTACCAAAGGACAATCAGTAGTCTTTTATTTGCCTGATAAAAAAGACAAAAAACCTGAAGCGGTTTTAGGCGGCGGAATCATTGCTTAAGCAAACTCTAAAAAATGCTGCTAGCTCTTATTCCCCAGATAAAGATACGTTGATCTGTCCTGAACAAATTTAAGCCAAAATGTGAAAATTGTAGTGGCTGAATAGTTTTTCAGCCCATTCTTAAATTGATTTTTGGTCTAAAATAAGGTATAATTTTGAGATATGATGCATGCCTTGAGCCATAAAATTTACCGAGGGAATACGAATTTTTATCGATTAGATATCCCTGTGCTTCCTTTGTGCGATTTAGAGGAAGAAGAGCGCGAAAAAGAGAAAACAGCCGCAAAGAAATCGATAAAAGAAGTCGGAGAAATAGAAATTTATGAGGTAAAACATCCAATACCATCAATACGCCACAAGCCTCATCATGTCATAAGGGACATGTTTCAGCACGTCTCCAATGGCATTTTTCAACATGTCCGCAAGAAATACCTCGAAAATTTTACTCATTTTCGGCATTTTGGCCATGTCAGTAATGGTGAAAGCAAAAAACATCTCTTGGAGTTAGCGAAGAAATCAAAGGCATTCATGGGACAAAAAATGAAAGAGTTGGCAAAACTTGGCATACGTTTTGCCGCCGCCGCTTCAGCTATTTTTATCGTTGGATTTTTTCTCTTAAATTATCAAGCATATTTTCAGATAACAAAACATTATTATACGAATGAGATAAAACCAATGGCGATAAATGTTCTTACATCGGTCATTGTCAAAAATGATGTGAATGAGCCAGATCTGAAAGCGCAACAAAAGAAGCAACTTTTGGAGCTTGTGGATAGCGAAAAAACAAAAAATACAAAACAAGAATATGCAAGCTTTTCTGGTATTTTTGACGATATTACTCCGCCAGATAACCGCATTATTATTCCAAAGATCGGGAAAAATATTCCTATTGTTGAAACGGAAAAAGGAGCGCTCTACGCCTCGGATTGGAATACTTTCAGCAAGGCTATTTTAGAAGATTTAAAGCGTGGAGTGGTGCGGTATCCAGGTTCAGCCCGTCCTGGCCAAAAGGGAAATGTGTTTATTACAGGTCACAGTTCCTATTATCCGTGGGATGATGGAAAATTTAAGGATGTTTTTGCGCTTCTTCCGCATTTGGAAATCGGGGATGAAATTATTATTTACTTTAATCAAAAAAAATATCGCTACAAAATAGCGGAAAAAAAAGAGGTAAAGCCACAAAATACCGAAATCCTCAAGCCAACAGACGATTTTAGACTGACGCTCATGACCTGTACCCCTGTTGGAACCAATTTGCGTCGACTCGTTATCACCGCTTTTCAGCAAGACGAAGCAGAAATATAACAAAGGACACTCTGAAAAATGCCATTTCGGTTACGAAATTGCAAGCGTTCTGGCGAAAATGGCGAAGGCCGACGAAGGCGTATCAGAGAAAGATACGGCAAGAAGGCATGAGCCATTTTTTAGCCGAACGCTTGCAATTGCAGTCGAAAGGGTTTTTTTCAGAGTGTCCCAACCTTGTTCGCAGCTTTTAAAAACAAGCTTACGGGAATTTTTCTCGAAAACCGCGCTACCAAATCGGGCAGTCTATCATGTACGACTGCTGTTTTAAATATCCGACAGTTGTTTCAAAATTTCTTCTTCTTGAGCCTTTTCTTTTGATTCTTCCTTGGATTCTTCCTCGTTGAGTTCGCGTTTTTTTTCTTGCATTTTTTCAGGATCAAAACTCGAAGGTTTCCCTGTTAATTTTTTAAGTTCCGTTTGATATTCCTCATCGAGTTTTGAGAGTTGTTGGCTTTCATTTACGAGGATTCCTCGAAACTTTTCGATCTGATCGGGGGTCATAATCGGCAAAATATGGAACCAATATTGACGCTCTTCGTCATTCATGGATTCCGTTTTCAAAATCATTGGAATGAGATCGGCATATTTTTCTTTGACAAGATCAGGGATGTCAAAATTATTGGCCGTAGCAGGCTTAGATGAGCTTTGCCCCGATGTCTGAGTTGTTTGGCTATTCGAAGTTGCGTTTGTGGAATCAGTATTTGATGGTTGTGAATTTTGTTGGTCGCCTTGTTGAGGAGAAATCGCTGGGAGAGTATTGCTGCCTACAAAAGGATTGGTCGATGATGGATTGGAAGGGCTAGGAGTCATAGGAAATGAATATAAAGAAAAATGTAATGGAGGCCAATTTATCAGTCACCAGCTGAATCAGTGGAATCTGTGCCGCTGCCTTCAGTCCCAGAATCAGCATCACCATCTGAAGGAGGATTCCCCCCAGTACCAGTAGCAGCCCCTCCTCCTGCCCTTTGTGAAGCAGCAAGAGCAACTTTCGCTTTTCGACTCTCGAGAAAGGTGAAAAGAGATTGACCAAGTTCACTCGGATTCATTTCAGAAACAAGAGGTTGAAGAAAAGTAGTTAATCTTGAAAGGACTCCTGCATAAGAAGAAACATCGGCACCCATAGTATCGAGATAAAATTTGAGAGTCATCTGAGGATTTTTTAAATCTTCGATAAGATGGTCTTCGGTAACAGCAAAATGTGTTTTTAACATATCTTCCGGAGTCATGGAAAGCAATTTGATATATTCCACATTTTTTCCATATTTCCCACTGCTATCAGAAACAACGCCAAATTGGCCAAGAATTTCAGAGTCAGTAACCATCTTTTGATTGGCAGCTAAAGCAAGAGCATCAGCGATGACACCATACGTCTTTTCTCCAAAAAATGGACGAATAAATTCCGCTAAACGATCTATAATATCCGCCGATAAAAATCCTCCTAAAATAAGAGCAAAAAGACCTTTTTCAGTGGATTCTTTTGTTGGCACGACTTGATATTTTTTTTCAAGTGCGGTGAATTTAGATTCCCATTCCTTAAGACCACTTTCGTTATGGGCAAGGAGGGCATCCTTTGAACCGACTTTAATTTCCTCCAAAGATTTTTTATCTTCTGCCGTTATGCTGGGATTTCCTGCAAGTGTTGGGGCACGGCCCAAAATATCGGTATACCTTTTTTGCATACCGCTATAGTAATCTCGCATAGCGGTAAGCTTCTGGTCGTAATCTTTAAGTTCTGCATCAGCAAGAGTCTGAAGATTTTTGCTTTCAATTTTTCCCAATAGAGTTTGGTCAGCCTCTCTCAAACTCCATCCATTCTGTGTATTAGGAAAAGCGCGAATAGCAGTAATAAGTTTAGGAATAGCCTCTAACATCCGAGCACGTTCTCTTTCTTCTTCGGTAGCTTCTTGTTTTTCAAAAAGTTGGTCAGCCCATTGTATTTGGCCAGATTCGTTTTTGGAAGCTAAGCCAACAGAAAGTGCCCAATTTTTAAAGGAAGCAGCTTCTAAACATTTTGATACTTCACTTACCACAATAGCCTTGAATACCCCCCCACTACTATGAGCCTCAGAAAGAGCCATAAAAAAAAGATTGGGCATTGCCTCTCTAAATCGCGAAATATGTTCTGGCTTTATTTTCCTATCCAGTACGGGAAGTTGTGTATAAGCATCAACAAATCCATTACGCAGTAAAGGTTCGGTATCGTCACTAGAAATTCCCTCAAAATCAATCCCGCCTTTTTTTTCTTGAAAAAGAGTTAAAGCCTCAACTCGATTTTGATAGTATCCAAGTTTTTCCTTTTGGTCAGAAGTGAGAGTAGGCAAGCTTTGTGCAAGAGAAACTAATTCACGGGCAGTTTCAAGAGTCCTTTTTTCACGTTCGTCTTTAATGTGGGTTAAAAGAGCATTGATTTTTCCCTGAAGATCATCATAATTACTCGTACCTTCAACAGGATCCAAAGTTGGCTGAGATGATGGTTGAGAAGCTGAATTTGCACTCATAGAAAAAAATTAAAAAAAATGCTAACGGGATCGACGACGATTACCACGTTTTGGAGCGTTGCCACCTCCAAACATACTTGCCACAAATTTATCGGCATGCTCACGAGGAGAAATCAAAGCTCGGCTTCGACCATTGACAGAAATACGGGCACGAGTGGTTGAGATATCTTCTGGACTTTCAGGTCTGCCGTTAGCCATATTCCCATACCAGCAAACCGACATCATAGCCGCGATATCTTGATCAGAAAAACGAGATCGATTAGGAGAATAATGATTCATGATTTCAGCAAGTTGCACCAAAGCGAGGATATCTTGATTTTTAGCGGAGGGAAGAGCGATATCTTTATCGAAATGTTCACTCTTCACAATATCTTGGCCGTCTAAAAGGCTTTTACCGATAGCATCATGGCTCCAACTCACCCAATTCCCCGGCATGATTTGATAAGCGCCAAGAGCCCTTTGTCCCATATACTTCCTCGAAACAACAGCTTGGCCCAAAATCCCATAATTCTGCCTAGATTCGATGTCGCGATTGGCTTTGAAAGCTTGGACAAAAAAATCGATATCTTGAGAAGAGTTATTCAAAAGTTTTGAAGCCATTTCACGAATTGCAGCATCCTCAAGGCCACTCTCAAGTTGACCTGAAACACTAACATTGGTTTCAAAGTATTCGTTAAAATACCCTGTAAAATCTTGAGCTTGTATTTCTCGGCGTTCAGCGTACTGCTTCTGTTCTGTTTCCATGTCATGAATATACGATGTTTTGACATCATATTCTTCTTTTGAAGATCGTTGAACACTCGCATCATCGGAATAAAGAGTTGAATCCTTCACGCCCAAACGTTGAAAATCATCATTCGTGGGAATCCTGATAATATCCTTACTAAAAATGGCGATATAATCGCCATTTTCTACATTAAAATAACCAACGCGCTTCCCGCTGTGAGCGGATCCAAGCCCTCTCTCTCCGATCCATTCTTCACCATCTGAGGAACGTACCACAATAAAACGAACATAAGCCGGCAAGATGTCTCCTGCCCCGATTTCCGTTTCAGCAAGATCATTGCCGCGAAAATCTACGCCAAATTCCGACCCGGCGGCATAATCATTCTGGGTTTCATCGGAATTCGCGGCAAAAAGCGGCATCTGACCAGAAGTTGAATCAAGAAAAAGAAAGGCCAAAAATCCCGGGCCATAATCAAGTTCTACTCGCATAAGGTCAGTGGAATCGGCCTGTGAAAGGTGTTCACGGGCATACCATGTAATTTCTTCAAGTGTTTTACCTTGTAAAATATCTTCGAGAGGTTTTTCAGGATTGGCTTTAACATCAGGAAGATATTTGGAAATACGTTCATCTTTGAGACAATCGATAAGTCTCTCCCGTGCCGCATCAAGCCTTTCATCTTGACGTATTTTTTCAAGGGTGGCGGCTCTTCCTGGAAAAGCTCCTTGAGGTTCCAAATCTTGTCGGGAAGGATTTAAAGAACTATCTGGTCGCTCAGAGTCCTCAAAATTATCAGAGTGCTGTGATTCAGATGGCCTATTATGTGCTTCGAGTTCTGCCATAAAAATTAAATAATAAATACATCACCCTGTATGCCCTCAGTGCGTTCTTTTTGAAGGCGTACAAGATGACCGAGATTTTTGATCTGGTAGCTATGAGTGTGCCCGAGCATATAAAGTCCATGAATTTGTCGAATGGAAGCCAAAATATTAAAAGCTTCCATATCGATTTTTCCTTGAATATCTTCCGAAAGTTTCGCGTAAACTTCTTGATTGATGAGCGATGAGGGAAGATGTAATTGAATTTTTTTGATTTCAATAAGGTGAATAACGTTTTGTAAAAAAGCTTCATCTTCTTGAAGAACGCCTTCAGGATCTTCTTGAGGCTTATTGATAACCTCTGCTTGAACTTTTGGATCAATAGGAAGGTCATTGGTAGCCTCGTCATAGAGAGGATTGTATTTCTTTTGAAGAATCTGCTGGAAGATCGAGACAGCTCCGCGTTTTCCAGGATTTGTATGAGATGGATCCATTTGTTACAATAAAATCAAATAATTATATCAAATTTTCGCTCTATTATCAAGGTGGCTATGACAAAGGAGGTCTCTGCAAACGAAGCTCATGCGAGAATCAAAAAATTACGAGAAAAAATAAAAGAACTCAATTATCAATATTTTGTCCTCGATACATCAAAAGTATCAGAAGAGGTGAGAGATGCTTTAAAGAAAGAGTTACGCGAATTAGAAGGACAATATCCGGAATTTATAACATCCGATTCACCCACTCAGCGTGTTGGAAGCACTCTTTCGGGACGCTTTAAAAAAATACCTCACATAACAGCCAAAAAAAGTCTTCAGGATGCCTTTTCTTTTGATGAATTGAAACAGTGGGCGATCAGAGTAGAAAAACTCGTTTTCGGTGAGAAAGTGACCTATATTTGTGAGCTGAAAATCGATGGTCTCAATATCACGCTGCACTATGAAAAAGGAAAACTTGTCAGAGGTTTGACTCGAGGAAATGGGGAAGTGGGGGAAGATGTGACGCATACAGTGAGAACAGTGGAAAGTATTCCTCTTTCATTGAGTGATGAAGTTGATATCGAGGTTTCAGGAGAAATCTATTTATCAAAAAAAAGTTTTGAAAAAGTAAATAAAGAGCAAAAAGCTCAAGGTTTAGAAAGTTTTGCCAATCCTCGAAATGCCGCAGCCGGAACTATCAGGCAGCTCAATCCAGCGATAGCAGCAAAGCGTGATCTTGGAGCGTTTTTTTATGAAATTGGAAAATATAGAGGTCTTAAATCAATACAGAGCCAAGAAGACGTTCTCAAAATTTTTCAAGAGCTTCATCTTCCATTGAATAAATATTTTGCTCATAAAAAAAATATTGATGAAGTTATTGAGTATTGCAAATATTGGCATGAAAAACGAGAAAGCCTTCCGTATGAAATAGATGGCGTAGTTATAAAAGTAAATGATCTCGAAAAGCAGAAAAAAATTGGCTTTACGGCAAAGGCTCCACGTTTTGCTATCGCCTATAAATTCCCTGCAACTCAGGCCATCTCAGAAGTTCTTGATATCATCCTTCAAGTCGGTAGAACCGGAGCCATAACTCCCGTGGCAGTGCTCAAGGCGACATTCGTTGCGGGATCAACAATTTCACGAGCAACCCTTCACAACGAAGACGAAATTCATCGACTCGATGTGCGTATCGGCGACACCGTTATAATTCAAAAAGCAGGAGACGTTATTCCTGATGTAGTTTCCGTGTTGAAAGATTTACGAAGAGGTGATGAAAAGCCATTTCATATGCCACTGCATTGTCCTGTGTGTGGTTCGAAAGTGATAAAAACAGAAGCTGAAATCATCTATCGTTGTAGTAATAAAAATTGTTATGCCGTAGAGAGGGGAAATCTTCTCCATTTTGTCTCGCGCGGCGCCGCAAATATTGAACATCTTGGGCAAAAAGTGATCGATCAACTTCTCGAAAATCACCTTATAGGAGATCCAGCAGATATTTTTACTCTTACCGAAGAAGATTTTTTAACACTGCCTCTTTTTAAAGAAAAAAGAACGCAAAATCTTATGGAGTCCATTAAAAAATCAAAAATTTTATCGCTTCCTCGGCTTATTTTCGCTTTAGGGATTCGATATATTGGAGAACAAACAAGTGAAGATTTTTCGCGTTACCTTGAGACAAAATTTAAAAAAGATAATGTTACTATTCAGGATGTGAGCAATGCCCAAGAGGAGCTTTCTTTAGAAGAATTAAAAAACATTGATGGAGTCGGAGAAAAAGTTGCACACTCTCTCTATCATTGGTTTCGAGATACTCATAAAAAAAATTTCCTTAAAAAACTGCAAAAAGTTGGTATTTCGATCGAAGCAAGAAAGATCAAATATTCGGAAATTACGGGTCGGACATTCGTGCTTACCGGAACGCTAGAAAGTATGACTCGCGAACAGGCGAAAGAAAAAATTAAGCAATCGGGAGGCAAAGTCCTATCAGGGATAAGTAAGGAAACTGATTATGTGGTGTGTGGTGAAAATCATGGCAGTAAATATGAAAAAGCGATAAAAAATAAAATTCCTATCTTAAACGAGAAAAATTTTTTGAAATTGTTGAGAGGATAAAAACTTCAGTATAAAAAAGAGGGCGGCGGCATACCATTTTTTAAGCGTCTTTATTCCTTGAAGCGCAAAAAATGTGTATGCCGACGCCCTCTCCTATTATGCAAAATTGTTTACTTCTTTTTCATCATTTTCTTAAGCATCGGAAGACCTGTCCTTTTATTCTCCATTACCTGGTAGTTTTCTGGAAGTTCATCAAGAGCTCCTGGTTTTACTTCACGAGCAAAGAAATAAATCATTTGCTTTCTGCCACCACGAAGGGTCACATTCTTCATATGAAGATAGTAGGTCTGGCCTTTACTGTTTCGGTGTGAGTACGCCATAGAAATTAATGTTAAAAAATAATTCTTATCTTATTTAAACGAAAATAAACCTGAAAGTAAAAGAGAAAAGTTAAAAGAAAAGAAAAGATTTTAAATAAGATTTCTGTTTTTGGCTTCACGTAAAAGAAAAAATGATCCAACGAGGCAAAAAAT
This sequence comes from uncultured Candidatus Peribacteria bacterium, assembly GCA_964617145.1. Lineage (GTDB taxonomy): Bacteria > Patescibacteriota > Gracilibacteria > UBA1369 > JACRIC01 > CAZTVN01. The sequence goes on along the minus strand of CAZTVN010000003.1, from coordinate 7,385 downwards.
ATACTCTTGACTAGGAAACGAAAAAATTTTCTGAAATGCCTTACTAAGATCTTCTTCAAGAAAAATTTTGGAATTCGCATTCCATTTCAGCCCATTTTGAATAAAAAAATTATACAATAATGAGGCGCTGTAGCACCTTGGTGAAGAAAATTGCGTTAAAATAAGAATATCATTGGATTGAACAAGAGATCGTAAAATCGCCCGATGCTTTTTATCACGGCTAAATCCTACAATAAAACAAAATTTTTTCTTTGGAAAAACCCGATCCAAAGTTTGCCGAAATCTGCGAGCACTATAAGGTGTATGCAAAACATCAAGTATAAGGATGCGATTGTCAGATAATCTTGTGACTTCAAAATGCGCAGGGAGGCGAACCCCTACAAAAGCCTTTCTAACAGCCTGAAAATCTATGCTAGGAAGAAGTTTAGAGGCAGCAGTCAAGGCAAGTAGCGCATCTTCAACATATACCTCTCCGCAAATAGACAAATCAAATATCTGAAATTTTCCATTGAAAAAAATTTGAAAACGGGTTTTTTGCGCCGTCAAGGAAAAAATTTTATAAGGAAAGAGCGCATTACTTTCAATGAGAGGAGATTTTTGGACAAAATCCCTTACAAGATTTCTGACATAAGAAGTATTCGGCCCCAAAATCACTGGTATATGAGAACGGCAAATACCGACTTTTTCTTGAACAATGTCATAAAGACATTTTCCAAGGAAGCGAGTATGCTCAAGCTCAATCGAAGTAATGACAGAAAGCAAAGGATTGGTAACATTGGTCGCATCTTTTTCACCACCCATACCGACCTCAAGTATGGCAAAGTCAACATGTTCTTCGTGGAAATATTGAAGGGCGCAAGCGGTCATCATTTCAAAAAAAGAAAGTTCCCCACCCCCAATATGTCCACGAAGTTTTTTGAGTATATTTGCCAAACGAGCACGGGAAATTGCTTTACCATTAAGACGAATCATCTCCGTAACATCGTAGAGATAAGGACTTAAAAAAAGTCCAATTTTTTTGCCATGCGCTTGAAGGAGAGAGGAGAGAAAATTTGCTACAGTGCCCTTCCCTTTGGATCCCCCAATGAGAATAGTGGGAAGGGTATCGTATTCTATCTTACTGCGCTTTAAAAATGCTCGAAAGTGTCGCAAATCAAAAGTCTCCGAATGGTATCGAAATCGAAAGTCTTGCTGAAAATCTTTAAGGCAGTGAAGGAAAGAAAAAGATTCGGATAGGGACATAAGGAGGATCTGAAAAACTTACGTTGCTTAGCCGAAATTTGCAATTATTAAGTAGTAAGATAGTTTTTCTTAAGCCTCTTTTTAAGAGAATTTCACGAAGATTCTCCTTCAAACAGTTTCGCCGCCTTTTCGATAAAAGCATCCTCTTCATCAATAGAGTCACTATCGACCGATTCATCGCCGCTCAATGATTCGATCCCGGCATGTTGTCTGAAAAGATTTTCAGAAGATTCACTCTCAAGAGTCCTCTCGAGTATTTGGCATTGTATTTTCAGAGGTGAGATGAAGACTTGAGAGAGAGCATCGTAGAGATCCTTTTGATGCTCAATAGATTCAATTTTCTCTTTATGAAAAAGACTGGTAAATCCAAGATCGATGGTATCATTTTCAAACACGAGAAGAATCCCACAACTTAAGGAACGCTTAAGCGAAGGCGTTTTGATATGATCGAGTACACGAGGCCATTGTGATTTTACTGTTTCTAAAGAAGATGGCATGACTCGGTTATCGCGAGAATCATCCTCTTGAGATGGTGTTGGCGCAGAAGAGCTTTCTTTTTTAGGAGAAATAGATGATGGTGAAATCGAAATTTTCTTCGATGGTACTTGAGATTCCAGAGTATCGAGACGGCGATGAGTTCTATCGCCAAAACCACTTTTAATAATGGCCATTTCTACAGGAAGTTGAGGAATAATAGCACTTTTAATCCCCTCATTCGCTTCCTGAAAAAGTGATATAAGTTGAATGAATAAGGATATAGCTTCCACATTGTCTTCACTTACAGCGGAAAGTAATTCCTCGCGAAGATAATCAAGACATTCTTTCACAAATTGAGAGAGGTCAATCCCTGACTGATAAAAAACATTGATGGCATTAAGGGCTTCGGTAATCTTTCTTTTCAAAAGAAGATCAATAAATGACTCGATTTCCTTAAGTCCCGAAAGCCCAAGATATTCTTTCACATGTTCAAAAGTCACTTTACCAGAAGCCGTCATCTGTTCCATGAGTCCGATGGCATCTCGAAGACCTCCATCAGCATAATCGGCTATCAATTTAAGGGCGAGGGGATCGGTTTGGATATTTTCTTCTTGCGCAATAGTTTGGAGGCGTTTGACAATAGTTGCAGGCATAATGCGCTTAAAATCAAAGCGTTGACATCGAGAAATAATAGTATCGGGAACCTTGTGGGATTCAGTGGTCGCAAGAATGAAATGGACGTGAATAGGCGGTTCTTCAAGTGTTTTTAAAAGAGCATTAAAAGCCTCTTTGGTAAGCATGTGCACCTCATCAATGATATAGACTTTTTTAGCGGCATAAGTCGGAGCAAATTTAATTTTTTCTCTTAAATCTCGAATTTCGTCAATACCGCGATTGGAAGCAGCATCAATTTCAACAATATCAATAAGCCGTCCTTCATTAACGCTTATGCAAATATCACAGCTGTTGCATGGTTCAGCATTTTTTTGAAGATTTTTACAATTCAAACCCTTGGCGACCAGTCTTGCTGTTGAAGTTTTGCCTGTACCACGGGGCCCACAAAAAAGGTAAGCATGAGCAAGCTGTTTTTTCCGAAGCGCATTTAAAAGAGTTGTTGAGACATGTTCTTGCCCAACAAGATGCTCAAAAGTTTGAGGCCGATACTTACGATAAAGAGAAATATCTTCAGTCATAGCGAATCAGAGTATAACAGAGAGAATTTAAAAATGTCCACTGGATAAAAAAGTTCGATGATTGTCGGTGCAAATTCACTTTTTTATTATTTAATAATAAATTTTAAACAATTTTGAGTTGATTTTTTTTCATCCTTAATTATAGTTACGCTAAACGACACAATGGCTTCTTTATCAAGGATTATTGCGCTAAGTTTAGAGTCATTTTTTATTTTTGTCGCCACTATATATGAGTCCCTCTGAACAATTTGTTGATGGGAGTGCGGGAGGGGGTGATGAGACTTCCTTGTCCCTGGCAAACGACGGAGGGCGCGTAGCAGCATTCGATGAAGGACTCTGTGATCCCCAGTTGCCATACTCTGTTATTGAATCGCCGACAAGCGAAGGTCTTTTGGTCGAAGATGTATTGGGTTGGATCGGGGCAACTGCTGAAAGAGAGGAGCGCCGTCGATTGTACCAAGATTTTTTCAGTCAGGTTGGGGGTATGAAAGATTTTGAATTGAAAGATATTCAAGTGGGTCTGCATCCGGATTTACGATTGCAACGTTTAGATCGCGCATCGAGTAATGGGGAAAGTTGCTATAGTGATGAAAGGCGGAGAAGCAGGGGCACATTGGGTGGCGATTTGATGAACCGGCAGGAGATAGAAGAAGGCTTTTTTGAAAGACTTCGGAAGATGACTAGGGAAAGTGCCCCGATCATTTTGGCGCCTCCTTATCCCGCTTCGGTTTTGACGGTCCTTATGAAGTATATTGAAGGGGGTTTTATTGAAGTTGCTGCAATTGGAAATGGAACCGAGGATGGACAAGAAGGGGAGGCACGAGAAGAAAAAAAAATGGATCGTCGATTGAAAGTTACTTGTTTAAAAAATGGTGGTTTCTATAATCCGGTTGCCGCTCAATCCGTGGTTGATATTGATTACGCCTTACGGAGAATTGGTGGTATCGCGGCAGAGATGGAAAAAGTTTGTAAGCTTGAGGGCATACAGCTTAAATTGAGTTATCAAAATATTGGGAATGTTCCGGATCTGGTTCAACAACCTCCTTTTATTATTCTCACTGAATTGGCAATACGATTTGGATTAGCCGATAAAGTTAGAGATGGAAAAGTGGTGTCTGAGAATGAATTGTTAGCGCTTTTTGATCATAAGATGTCTTCGTATCCTCCGACAAGCGGGGTGGACGAATTTGTGGATTATTATGTACAAGAAGCAGAAAAAAGAGCTCAAGCCTGCGGAGTTGTGAATGTTTTAAAGAAAAGTGATGTTATCCCTACGAATGGCGCCGCGCATGCCATATCCAATTTCAGAATGGCGACTGCTCGCACAGGCAGAATCTTACACGTGTTACCAAGTTATCCTGTTCAAACGGACATCGAGTTAGCCTTTGCTAAAATGTTTGATCCTAACGCCACATTAATCGGTAGTGATATGCGTCTCGATAAGGAGGCACGAGTTTGGAAACCCGATTTTGAAGATATGGAGGAGCAGATTAAGGCTTCCAAAGGTAAGATTCGCACGATTTCCATCGTAAATCCGTCTAATCCGACCGGACATATTTGGTCGGAAGAGGATTTAGGTCGACTTTGTGAGTTCGCCGGAAAATATAACTTAATTATTGAATCCGATGAAACTTATTGGCAGATCGTTGCCCCAGGCAAAAGATTTGTTTCTGTAGGAGTTGTTGCTTCCAGAAGGAATGTACCGTGTGTTTGTTATAGATCAGGTTCGAAGGATGCTTTTAAATGCGGGGATAAGATCGGTTGTGCTGAATTTTACGGTTTTGACGAAGATCCACAGCTTCGAAAGATAAAAATGGCATATTTCAATCTCATGCAGGAAGGCGTCGGGGCTACATCCATTCAAAGAATTTTGCCTCATATATATCAACATCCGGAATATCCAAGCTTTCTTGAAGGTTTCAATAGGAGATTATTTAACAGTGCAAGAGTGATTACCGAATGTTTCGACGGTATTGATGGAGTTTCATGTATTATGCCGGATGGAGCTATGTACACTACCGTTGTTTTTGATGAAGGAGTTTTGAATGAACATCAATCTTTACCAATCAAAAATGATGGTCTTCTCACGTTTGTTGAAAGAGAAACTTCAAATGGTAATCAGCCATTGGACGAAAGATTTTTGATTTATCTTATGGCCACAACCGGAATTGTTGCCAGTCCTTTGAGTGGATTTAGAGGAAAACTGTTGGGTTTCAGAGTTTGCAATTTTGAAGATGATGAAGCTAAATTGCGAGATATATATTCAAAAGTTGCCGCGGCTATTCAGGGTTATTTGGCATCTTGAATGTTATTTTGAGGCTTAAGGCAATTTTTTCTCCTAGTCCTTACACTTTATGATACGCAAAATTTCTTTCTGAAAACGTTCAAGTTTAAACTTTTCAGCCTGTTTACGGATAAGATCGGCATCATAATGACCTTCATTCTCAAGAAATCTGAGAAAAGCCTCTTTCATACCCTCGACCGTGGGAGAATGAAAAAATGCTCCGTTCACTCCTTCAATAACTGATTCTGTGACACCTCCACGCGAGAAAGCAATGACCGGCTTACCACAAGCCATTGCCTCAACAGGAGCTATGCCAAAATCTTCTTCTCCCGGAAAAATGAATGCCCGACAATTTTGAAGATATTCTTTCACCAGATCATCAGGCTTAAAACCTGTAAATTCGATATTTTCATTCGCGATACTCTCAAGATATGATCTCTGCGGACCATCTCCAATAATAATCAAACGTTCATTCAGAGTATTGAAAAAACGAATAGCGAGATCAATTTTTTTATAAGGAGTAAGAGTAGAAACAATAAGAAAATAATTTTCATGGCTATGGCGAACACGAAAACGATCAACATCGACCGGTGGATAAATGATGGGAGCATCAACTCCATAATATTTCTGCAATCTTTTTTGTACTGTTTGTGAATTGGCAATATATTGATCGGGTCTATCTTTCGCGCTTTGATCCCAAATTCGCACTTTATGGACCAGATAGCTCGCGAACATAGAACGGATAAAACCCAATCGTTGTTCTTTTTTGTATTCGTGATACCAATCATAGGCATACCGCATGGGGGAATGGCAATAACAAATATGCTTCGTCCCAAGTGGAGTAAGCGCTCCATGAGCAAATGCCGAGCTTGAGCTCAAAACAAGATCAAAACGAGAAAAGTCAAATCGCTCTATAGCTTCAGGGAAAAAGGGTAAAAGGTATTTTTGTCGCTTTCGAAAAAATTTGGGAAAAGTCTGGATATGAGAAGTCCGTATTTTGTGCTCGGGGAAAATATGGCCAACATTTTCTTTATCATAAAGAAGAGTGTAAATAGGCGCATCAGGAAACATATCGCAAAGAACCTTAAGCACGCGTTCAGCGCCTCCAAGTTTTAAGAGAAAATCATGAACAAAAGCTATTTTCATTTTTAGACTACACTTTAGTTAGGGAGGGTCTGAAAAACTATCTTCCTACTAAAAATTACAAATTTCGGCTGCAAATTTTTCAGTACATCCTTGAGTGCATTTTTACTGTAAGACATATAAGACTCCAAATCAAAAAAAAAGTCTTTTTAAGGAGTGTCTTTTGTGTGCACAGGCCCTAGACACCTCTGCCAAGCACCAATCCTACGACTTTTCGACATCCAGCATTTTTAAGAACCTTAGCGCATTCTTGAAGAGTAGCGCCGGTTGTTGAGATATCATCGATAATAAAAACATTCATATTTTGAAGTGAAACCGTGCAATAAAATTGGCATGATACGTTTTTCAGTCGATCTTGCCGATGGAGAAACGTTTGAGAAGTTGCGTAATGTGAACGTGAAAGAGCTTTTACAAGAGAAAAATTACGAGCTTTACAAAAGGCTTGCGCCAGAATCTCACTTTGATTAAATCCACGCCATTTTAGCCGTGATTTTGAAAGTGGAACTGGAACAATAATCCAAGAATTCGGAGAATCTTCAGTAAGTTGAGAAAGATGAATATCAAAAGCATGAACAAGAAGGTAAGCAAGAATATGACCAATATCGGATAAAAAGAAATATTTAAAACGGAAAAGAGCTTGAGAAAGGATATTGCCCTTTACATAAGGACAAGCGCTAATAAGCGCATCGAGAAAGCTCATTTCTCGACAAGGAAAAGGACAACAAGTACCATCCTGCCTTGGTTTTTTACACAAAGGACACATTTGTACAACCTGAAAGGGGATACGGTCCAAACACTCATGACACAAAGATTGTCCTTCTTTGCGACAGGAAAAGCATTGTTGTGGCAACAAAACCGCAAACAAAAAAGAGCGTAATTGGTAAAAAAGTTGGGAAAATCGAATGCTATGCACGCTCTTGCTTTAGCAGAAAAAAATGAAAAAATTTTAAAAAATTGGTAAATTCCTAGAAGTTTTTGAAATTTTTGTTAGAATAAAGGAGGTGCTGAAAAACATAACGTTGTAACGAAATTTTACCATTTCGAGC
>CAZTVN010000002.1:40003-50072 GCA_964617145.1 uncultured Candidatus Peribacteria bacterium | reverse complement strand
TTCTCAATCCTTATTTTAAAACTTACTGTTTTTCCTTTCATTTTTTCAAGAAGTGAATATTCTTGAGGAAGCGGTTCTTTCACCTTCACCACAATATCCGCTTTTTCCACAATTTCTTCGGAATGATCCATAATAGTAGCTCCGGCATCGATATACTCAACATCATCAAAAGAAGCTCCCTTTCCAGCACCACGTTCAACTATAACCGTATGACCAAACTGCTTGAGCTCCTTTACTCCATCAGGAGTAATACCTACTCGATTTTCATTATCTTTGATCTCTTTCAAAGTAGCGATCACCATGGTTTTCATATTTAAAAAATAAAAAAATATGTGAGGGGGCTATTATGGCCAACGATCAAGAAGTACGCAAGAGTTTTATCGCTGAAACACGATTTTTTGATCGAAAAATATAAGAACCGGAAACAAGAATATTAGCTCCAGCTTCAATAACTTTCGAAGCACTCTTATCATGAATGCCACCATCTACTTCTATATCAAGCTTCGGACATAAAGCGCGAAGTTCTTGTATTTTCGGAAGAACTGATTCGATAAATTTCTGACCTCCAAAACCAGGATTCACCGTCATAAGCAAAACCACATCAAGATCGGACAAAACATCTTCTATGGTCATAAGAGATGTAGCGGGATTTAAAGCAACGCCAGCTTGAATTCCAAGATCTTTAATTTGCTGAATATTTCGATGAAGATGTGGACAAACCTCTTGATGAATAATAATTCGTTTTGCTCCAGCTGCGACAAAATCCGAAACATGTTCTTCGGGATGTTCGATCATCAGATGACATTCCATAGGTCGAACAGATTTTAAAGTGGCAACTACAGGAGCCCCCAAAGTAATATTAGGCACAAAATGGCCATCCATAACATCAACATGAATCCAATCTACATACTTTTCGACAGAACGAATTTCTGCGTTAATGTTTCCAAAGTCTGATGAAAGTATAGAAGCAGCAATCTGAATTTTCATATTTGACTTCGGTCAATCATATCGATACGTCTCAAGTGTCTCCCTCCCTCAAAATCAGTAGAAAGAAATTTCTCAAGCATAGCTTTTGCGGTTTTTGATGAAACAAAATTCTGACCAAGACAAAGAATATTAGCATCATTATGACGCCTGGACATTTCAGCCATATTTTCATTAAAACACAACGCGGCACGAATACCTTGATAACGATTCGCAGCAATGGATATACCGACACCAGAATTGCAAATCAAAACACCTCGGGAATCAGGATTTTGAAGAATCTTTTCAGAAACCATTTGTGAATATCTTGGATAATCAACGCTATCGGTGCTTTGAGTTCCCAAATCTTCATAAGCAACACCTTGTTTCTGAAGATAAATTTTCAAATCTTCTTTCAGTGCAAAACCGCGATGATCAGCGCCTAAAAATACTTTCATAAAAATTAACTTTCTTTAATATTGGTAACCGAACGGGCACTGTGAACGCTTTCAATCGTTTGAGCAAGAAGCGGAGCCACCGATAAAATCTCAAAATTTAAACCACTCATTACAGGATGAGGAATAGTATCAGTAAAAACAATTTCTTTAAATTGCGCTTCTTTCAAACGTTTCATGGCTGGGTCAGAAAAAACTCCATGAGTAGCAGCAAGATAAATATCCTTGTTCGCGCCAGCTTTTCGTAAAGCCGAAATAGATTCAGTAACGGTACCAGCAGTATCGATAATATCGTCGTAAACAATACAGGTTTTTCCTTTTACATTACCAATGACATGCGTAATTTCCGCTTTATTATGAGCCGGTCTTGTCTTATGCATAATGGCAAGTTCTGCTCCAATAAGATCGGCAAATCTCTTCGCAGATTTCGCGCCTCCAGCATCAGGAGAAACCGTAACGATATTTTTCAAACGTTTTTTGCGAAAATAATCAGCAAAAATTTTCGCAGCGCTCAAATTATCTACGGGATAATCAAAAAATCCTTGTTCTTGATCGCTGTGAAGATGAATAGTAATGACATGATCTGAACCTGCTGCTGATATAAGATCCGCAACAAGTTTCGCGGAAATAGGTTCTCTCGGAACAGCCACCCGATCCTGACGAGCATAAGCATAATACGGCATAACAACATGAATCTTGGCAGCAAATGAACGCTTCAAAGCATCCAATATAACAAAAAGTTCCATCAAATCTTGATTAACATTATGCGTCGTAGTTTGAACAACAAAAACATCACATCCTCTCACGCTTTCTTGAGGCTTTGCATAAAGTTCTCCACAGGCAAAACGCTTCAAAACCATCTCTGAAACCTTTATCTTCAAACATTGTGCAATTTTTGCTGTAAGTTTTGAGTGAGAAGATCCTGAAAAAAGTTTCAAAGAAAGGGGATGTAACATAAAAACCTATAACGTATTTTGAGCAAGTCCACTGTACCGTAAATACAAAATTCAATCAATCGCTTTTTGATGTAAAATAAAGCATCTTTTTATCTGTTCTGCAACGCTTTCAAAATCCAAACCATACTTTATATAGGCATCTTCATTCGATACGGTATCAATAAAAGTATCGGGCAAGGCTTGAGGATAAATTTTCACTGATGAAAAAGATGCCATACATTCAGAAACGCTCGTAAAAAGTCCCCCAAAAACTCTATGATCCTCTAAAGTGACAAAAAATTGAGAAGTGGACGCGCATTGCAAAATAAGTTCAGTATCAAGAGGTTTTAAAGATGACATATTGATAACGCGGATATGAATACCAAAAGAACTCAAAAGATCAGAAACTTTCAATGCTTCTTTCACCATAGGCCCAAGGGCAAAAAGGGTCACATCATTTCCTTCACGGATAATATTGCCACGACCAATAGAAAAACGATAAGTATCATCGTAAATAACAGGAAGTTCCTCTCCGCTAAGACGAATATAAGTAGGCCCAAAATCTCGGACGCAAACTTCAAAAATACGAAGACACTCGTAATAATCAGCAGGACAAAAAATCTTCATATTGGGAAGACTTCGCATAAGAGCGATATCAGAAAGACACTGAAAATGCGGAGCAAAAGGATACCCAGAAAATCCAGCCAGAGAGCCAACAATTTTAATATTAAGATTGGGGAGGCAAATTCCTGTACGAATATATTCAAGCATCCTGGCAGAAGCTATAAGAGGTGTTGTAGAAATAAATGGGAGTTTTTTACGCAAAGACATGCCGATAGAAAATCCTACAGCATGAGCATAAGAAAGCCCGAGATGAAAATAACGATCAGCAAACTGTTTTTTAAATAAATCTGTCCCTGTAAATCGAGAAATATCGGTATCAAGGACAATGAGATTTTTCACTTCACCGCCTAAAGTAATTAAAATATCTCGATAGGCTTTTTGAGGTGATAATGTCCTTTGAGTATTAAACATATTTTTTAAAACTCCTTAATAACTTAGTAAAAATAACGTGAACCACAAGAAAACCAAAAGTCCTTAAATGGATAATCAAATTGCACACTGTCGCCGACTTGTATGCCGAGAGTTTCTGTATCACCGCCGTTAACTTCAAGCACATACTTCGCATTTTCTTCAGAAGTAATATAGGAACAATTCATATCAGCTTCGCAGGGCTTGGCATTACTGGTAATTCCAATAATTTTTTTAGAAGCTGAGATAAAAATAATATCAAGCGGAATAAGGGTGTTTTTCATCCAAAAATTACGCTTACCCTCATCTCCAAAAACAAAAAGCATCCCCTCCCCTTCAGACAGATAGCTACGCCACATAAGCCCCGAAGCTCTTTTGGCTGGAGTATCAGCAATCTCAACAGTCAAAAGGTTTTCTCCCTGTTTCGTAGATATAACCATCTCTCCTCTATCGGTGTTTTTCTCTCCATAAGAACAAAAAGAAAAAAAGAAAAACAAAAAAATAACTATAGCGATAACAACGCTAACAAAAAAAATTGGGAAAAATATTTTTTTTCTGGACATAACAAAAAATTAAAAAAATTCTAATTGTTTTTCAATCTCTCTTCGAGCAGAAAAAATCTCCATTTCGCTCAACTTAACGTCATGATAAGAAGATTTTCTCTCCATAAAAGGCAAGCCTTTACCTTTTATAGTATGCGCAATAATACAAACAGGTTTTCTCTGAATTTTCCAAGCTTTCTCTAAAGCCCTCACAATATCAGAAACATTATGACCATCAAGAATACGTATAACACTAAATCCAAAAGATTCAAACTTATCCTGAATAGGTTCAATATTAACAATTTCGCGTATAGAACCTTCAGCCTGAAATCCATTAAAGTCAATAAGAACACAAAGATTATCAAGTTGATAATGAGAAGCACTCATCATAGCCTCAAAAACTTGCCCATCCTGCAATTCTCCATCCCCAAGAAGGCAGTACACCCTATAAGGTTTACGATCAATTTTAAGAGCGCTGGCAAGACCGCAAGCGATGGAAAGTCCTTGATGTAAAGTGCCTGAAACCGCGATGCCAGGAATTTTTTGAAAAGGATAAGCTTGAAGCAAACTTCCGGATTTTCGAAAATAGCGCAATTCTTCTTTATGAAAAAACCCAGCTTCAGCCAAAACAGCATAAAGCGCAGGGCAAGCATGAGCCTTAGAAAGGATAAAATAATCTTGTTCGCAGCCTTGAGGTTTATGCGGATCATATTTTAAAATAGGTTTCCCATAAATCTCCCCAAAATACAAAGTGGCAATAAGTTCTAAAGCAGAAAGAGAACCCCCTATATAGCCAAACTGAGCAGCATAAATCATTTCAAGAATATCAAATCTCAAAAGTATAGCGAGTTTCTGAATTTCTTTATCAGTCATGTTTCAAGGGAGTGAAATGCTCGAAAACGGCTCAACTATACTGGCATCAGGACATTCCATCAAGAGGCGATGAACCGTTTTTTTTAATACAGGGTGCTCAAAAAGAGGGGCAATTTCGTCAAGTGGAGCTAGAACAAATTTTCGTTCATGCATAAAAGGATGCGGAATAATAAGTCTCGGATCTTCAAAAATCATATCTTCGTAAAAAATAATATCAATATCAAGAGTTCGAGGCCCCCATTTTTCTTGAGAGCGATCTCGACCAAAAAAATCTTCAATCTCTTGACACTTTTTTAAGAGCGTTAAAGGTGGATATCGGGTATCAATAAGCAAACACATATTTAAAAACCAATCTTGCTCGGCAGAACCTTTGGGTTCAGTATGATATACTTTCGAGCCAACCTTAAGCCAAAAATTTCGCTCTTTCATGGCGCAAAGGGCATCAATGAGATACTGTTTTTTATCCCCAACATTCGAACCAAGACTTACATAAACAAAAGCCATTTCGGTAACTATTGAACGGATATATTGAAAAAAAGCGTACAAAAAGAGTATAACATTCTTTGCGCGACAAAAAAGTAAGACCAAACTTAAGGAACCTCTGAAAAACTATGCGGTGTAACGAAATTTTCACGTTTTGAGATAAAATTTGTTCAGGCCTCCATAGTTTAATGGATAAAATGTGGGCTTCCGGAGCCTAAGATGCAGGTTCGATTCCTGCTGGAGGTATGCAAATATGACAAAAAATGGCTTAAATAAGCCAAAAAAATTAATAGAAAGCTCTATGTTTTGCCTGCCGAATGGAAGGAAAAATCCCGAAAAGTCAGATTTTGGTGCAATTATACAACTTCGTCGAACTCAAAAAATCTTGATTTTTCATTCAAAACAAAAACGAGCTCTATTGCGAGCCATCACAAAATAATGACTTTTCCCACACCCTTAAACTTTCCGTTTCCTCCAAATCCATCCAAAATAAAAAAGAGAGATCAAAATAGGCAAAATACTCAAAATCTGTCCCATGGAAAGAGGGAAAGTTTCAAGAATAAATCGCTCCTTCCAAAATTCAACGATAAATCGGGTAGAAAAATAAAGAAAAATAAGAAGAAAAAGGAGAATCAGCGGAGGTAATTTTTTGTAATATCGCCGGTAAACAAAGTAAATAATAAAAAAGATCGAAAAAGCGATAGCCGATTCATAGAGTTGCGACGGATGCCTTGGAAAATCTTCACTCAGTCGCGAAAAAACAACGCCATAAGATGAATCCGTAGGTTTTCCAATAATTTCCGAATTAAAAAAATTGCCAATGCGAACCATGCCAGCAGTCAAAGGAATGCCAAGCACCAAAAGATCAGCATAGATAGAAAAACCAATTTTATGAACTTTCAACCAAATCACATAAGAAATAAGAAGCCCAATCGCAGCACCGTGACTCGCGAGTCCTCCTTCCCAAATCTTTAAAATATCAAGAGGATGAGCCAAAAAATATGGAAGATTATAAAAAATGATATGACCGAGACGCGCCCCAATGAGCATCCCGAAAAAAAGATACAGACTCACGCTTTCAATGACCCAAAGAGGCTTGCCTTCGCGTTTAAAAACCGAATAAACAACCAAAAAATTCAAAAGAATACCGATAGCGAAAAAAAGCCCATACCATCGTATACTTACGGGTCCAACGGTAAAAATAATAGGAGACAAATCGTGTATATACATAAAAATACAAAAATTAGAGATACTAAATTATACTAAACATAGCACAAAAATAAAAAATTTCACGAGCCAAATAAAAAAATATCTTTGGACACACAGGGAAAAGTTATCGAGAAACCCGACTTTCATACTGCTAATATTCAAAAAGTTCCAGAGATTATTGAGCAGATTTTTCAGTCTGTTAGCCATTAATCCGCCATAAAGCTCTTGACTTTTTCAACTTTCCATGTTAAAAAATCAAGGCTTATTTATTAAACACTGAAAAATCGCTATGGGAACTCGCAGCAACCTACAACTCAGAGAAAAAATATCCGAAACGATACCAACTATTGAAGAATGTGTAGCTCGTGCCCAAACACTCCTTCTTCGCCAAAAAAGTCACATACAGGCAAGCACATTAACAAGTAAATATCATCTCGACGAACCAGCAAATCTCACTCGTTTTGCGGAAGTAGTAGAAAGAGCTGAAGCTGATACCACAAGTATCTTTACAGACCTGCTTGAAGAAAAATTTGAACCAGAAAAAGCAGCGAGAAAAAGAAACATCCAAGGACTTTTAAAAAAGACTATAGAATTGCTAAGGAAAGAAGCTGAAAAAATCCCAGGAGCTCGTTGGCTCGTAGAAATATTCGGACTGAGAGATCCAAAAAACGTAGAAACGCTTGCAAGGATCCTCGAAGAAGTTGAACAAAATCCAGGAGTAAGACTCGCGGAAAAATTATTGAAAGCATTTCGACCACATGATGTACCAGCTGCACGACGGGAGGTACGTCTTAGATTAATAAAAAAAATTGAAGGAGAACGCCATTGAAAAAAACAAGCTTAGCGACATCCTTAAAAAGCCTCAAATTCAAGAATTCCGCTGAAACGATTTACATCATTTTAAACTTCCGAATCAAAATGATCATACCCACAAGGAAGTTCTCTCTTTAAAGTACCATCTTGTAAAAAAATCCCCTCTTTTCGCGGCATCACGTCCCCGACACAAAAAATATCCACTCGTTGAGAAATTTTCTTAAAATTCTCAAGAGAAACGGTAAAAAGAAGTTCAAAATCCTCTCCTCCAGACAAAGCAAAATCGCATGCTGATTTTTGCAAGCGTCGCGCAGCCATCAAAGTCAATGGATGAAGAGGAATTTTATCAACAAAAATTTTCGCTCCAACCCCACTTTCCTCGCAAATATGACGCACTTCAGAAGCAAGTCCATCGCTAATATCGATCATCGATGTGGCATATTTTCCAATAAAAGAAGAAATATCGGATCGACAGCGAGGCTCAAGATGCTTCTTTAAAACATAATTCGGAATTTGAGCTCTCTTGCAAGCATCCAGCGTCTGAAATGTGCGCAGAGCCTCAAGACCCGCCTTTGAAACACCAAGGAGACCAGTCACGCAAAAAAGATCTCCTTCGCAAGCTCCGGAGCGAAGTCGAAGATTCTTACGTAAAACTTCTCCAATAATCGTAATCGTCACAGAAATCTCTTTCCCATGAGTAATATTCCCACCAACAAGCGATATACCATACTTTTTGCATCGCGCTAAAAAACCATCATAAAAACCGGAAACAAAAGTTTGTGGCACATCTTTTGGCAAAACCAACGAAACCAAAATATATTTTGGTGTACCAGCCATCGCAGCAATATCACTAACATTGACTTCTACGGCTTTCTTACCAATCTGCGAAGGAGTCGACCAATCAAGACAAAAATGATCTCCGCAAACCAAAGTATCGGTCGAAATAAGCTCGAAAAAACGCCCTCGATCAATCGCAGCGGCATCATCACCAATTCCTTTGATAACTTTTTTATCAAAAATTCTCGCTTTGGAAGCAATATCACGAATAAGATCAAGTTCAGTCAAAATACGCATAAAAATAAAAAATGAAGATCCTGATAACTCTCTAAAAATATACAATCAACTCGATCTTTTACAAAATGTGAGACCAAGGAATCTGTGAAAAACTTACATTACCAACTCTCAACGTTTATAAAAATCATCAATCAAACCACTCATCGTCCTGACCTTTGATTCAATATCATCGGATTGCGTAATAGCTCGAATCATCGCAACATTTTTAACACCCGTCTCTAAAACTTCTGAAAGATTTGCTTCATGAATGCCACCAATAGCCACAACAGGAACACTCACTTTTTGTACAACCTGTTTCAAAACTTTAAGTCCAATCGGAGCATATTCAGGCTTCGTAGCGGTTTCAAAAATAGGACCACAGGAAATATACGACGCCGCTTCTTGCTCTGCCCGTATAGCCTGTCCGAGACTATGCGTCGAACGTCCGATAATCGCATTCATTCCTAAAATTTTACGAGCATCGGCGATACTTATATCATCTTGCCCGAGATGAACGCCATCAGCATCAATTTCGCGCGCAACCGAAACACGATCATTAATAATAAAAATCATGCCCTTTTCACGCGTTACTTCCCGTATTTTCCATGCCTTCGCCAAAAAATCAACATCCGAAACATCTTTATCGCGATATTGAATAATTTTCGCTCCACCAGCAGTCATAGCCAAAACCTGCTCTTCAACTTGAAGCTGAGCATAAGGATCAATGATACAATACAATCCAAATCGACTATTCATAGAGAAAGAAAAGGTTTCACACCTCCTTTAAAGGCCTTTTCCATATCAATCTTTTCATTCATGGGGCAAAATTCATCACCGCACATACCACAGGCAGCGCCAACATATCCACTTCCGATGCGATATTCATAAAATTTCTCTCGATCAAAAACATAGCGACTTTGAGCTTCCCAGCGAAGAGCTTTGCGATGAGTTGACATCTCTTTTTGTTCCTCCCATGCGCCAGGAATTCCCTTCGCAATATCAGCCGACCTAGCAGCAATCTTAAAAGCGATAATCCCTTCCTTCACATCGCAGGCATCTGGAAGCTTAAGATGCTCAGCCGGAGTCACATAACAAAGCATATCCGCGCCATACATGCCAGCAACCGCTCCTCCGATAGCCCCGGTTATATGGTCATAGCCTGCTCCAGTATCGATGGTAAGAGGTCCAAGAACATAAAAAGGAGCACCATGACAAATACGTTTCTCCGCATCCATCTGCTCGGCAATTTTATGAATCGGGACATGTCCAGGCCCTTCAATCATCACTTGCACTCCATACTTCCATGCACGCTTCGTAAGCTCACCCAAAGTCGAAAGCTCAGACATCTGAGCCTTATCACCACAATCCGCAAGCCCTCCAGGCCGCAAACTATCACCCAAGCTAAAAGACACATCATATTCACGAAAAATTTCACAAATTTGATCAAAACATTCATAAAAGGGATTTTCTTTTGAGTGATACTCCATCCATTTCCCAATGATTCCTCCTCCACGACTCACAACACCAACCGTACGCTCTTTCGTATAAGGAATGAAACGACGTAAAAATCCCGCATGAATCGTCATATAATCAACGCCTTGCCGAGCCTGACGCTCAATGACACGAAGAATGTCAGAAATATCAAACCCAAGTATGCCTTTTTCTTCAACCACTTGATAAATGGGAACGGTGCCAACTGGCATAGAAGCAT
>CAZTVN010000002.1:31692-39993 GCA_964617145.1 uncultured Candidatus Peribacteria bacterium | reverse complement strand
CATGTTCAATAACAGAAACTCGAATGATATCAATATCGCCTTTGGTGGAAAGATCCATGACCGTGTCAGCGCCATACTTTTCACACATTTCTAATTTTTTAAGCTCATTTTCTAAAGAAAATGTTTGAGGAGAAGAACCAAAATTCGCATTTATTTTTGTTTTAAGACCTTTACCAATGCCAATTGGCTGCAATCCCTTTTCAAGATGATGAATATTGGCGGGAATAATCACCGATCCCTCGGAAACTCGTTCACAAAGAGTATGGGGATCAAAAAATTCACGTTTCGAAACATACTCCATTTCAGGAGTTATTGTGTCTTCACGAGCAAAAATCATTTGAGTAGACATAATCTAAAAATCGCTAATAACCTGTAAAAAATGATGTTTCAGATGCCTCCCATCTGTTATTTCAGCGCGGCCATTAAGCCGTGACAAGTTCCTTAAGCTTCTTTGACTCACTTTTTACACCAAGTTTTGCCATAGCAATCTCTGCGGCCTTTTTTCCTGACAAAAACATAGCGCCAAAAGTCGGCCCCATACGATGAAGTTTGTAGGCTGTTGCCACTTCCATCCCAGCCACAATACATCCAGGATAAATTTCGCCAGTATGCGTAACGACCTCATCCTCGGATTTTCGAATATTCATAGCGCCCATCTCAGTTACAGGGTCAATAAGCCCAAGTCCTGAAAGTCGTTTCACAATAAAAGCATCGTCATGGCCAGTGGTAGCGATAATAACCTTTGCTTCAAGCGCGACAGGATCAACGCAGGTAATCTGACGAGGAAGTGCCTGAACAGGACTCCAGTTGATAACCACTCCAGCCACTTCACGGTTATCATTCAAAACAAGATCTTCACAAGCCGTAAGATTCACAATAAAAGCGCCCGCTTCAGCAGCCGCAGCAATAATTTTTCCAGCCACCAAAGGGGCATTGGCAAGAAGAACACCACTATCATCTTCCACATAAGGAATACGTAATTCATCGAGAATAAAATTGCCCGGCCGTCGAATCACCATCTCAGGAATGCCATATCCGCCAAGATACATTCCGCCACCCAAATAATTATTACGTTCAATAAGAACTGTTTTTACACCATTTTTAGCAAGTTCATAAGCCGCAACAAGTCCAGCAGGACCAGCGCCGACAATAATAACATCGGATTCAACATACTCATCAAATTTTTTCCAATGGCGACGAACCATTGCACGAGTAATATCCGCTTCACGAGCTGACTCAAAGATAGACATAAAAAATAGGTTAAAAAAATAAAAAATCCCTTTAAAAGGGAGACAAAGAAGTGAATACAAAAAAAATATATTTATAGACACATCTCTATTTCCCTTCGCCAGCATTACCCGGATCAGGTATTTCTAAGGGTATATCTCAGCCTGATAAAAAATGCTAATGTCTCAAAAATCAAGCACCCCTAACAGAGAACAAATTGTCAAAAGCTCTCTTAATATACACCGAAAATAAAACAAAACAAGCTCTCGTATGTGTCCATAATATATCGGGCTTGAGAGTTATTTCTTCTTAAGTCCAATATGTATCTAAGCTTATTCATGGCTTTATGCAGGCGTATTGAAAAATTTTTCAAAAAATTTCCAACGGGATTTTTTTTCGCGAAGGCCTGAAACAAAACACTCACCTTCTACTGTCCTCGATAGAGAGCGCTTGATTCTGGAGTCTCCCACACCCGAACTTCGTAAAGCCTCACTTTGCGCTCAGAGCGAACAGCAATTTTCAGAGCCTTTTCAAGTTCATTCCATATCCATATAGCAATATTTTCCGCCGAAGTTTGAGTTCCGATAATATCGTTCAGGTTATAGTGATCTAATCGATCAATAATCGATTTTTGAATAATATCTTTTAATTGAACAAAATCCATAACAAGGCCATCGTCTTGAACAGGACCCTCTAAAGTCACAAGAAGCTTATACGTATGCCCATGAAGTCGTTCGCATTTTCCATGATAATTTTCAAGAAAATGCGCCGCATGGAAAACAAATTCTTTAGTAAGAAACATAAAATTTCGTTACAACGTTATGTTTTTCAGCACCTCCCTAACCTATCACAAAAATAATATCAGTCAAATGTTGTCTAAAAGAATGGTAAAATTGCAGTAGATGGTATATTTTTCAGCACCTCCCTAAGGTAAATTTTTACAAAAACTCCTGAAAAACTTGCAAAAACTGTTTTGTTTCTTTGACATCGTGCACCCGCAAAATATGCACACCTTTAAGCACAGCCGAAGCGGCACAAGCCAAGGAACCATAAAGTCGCTCTGAAACAGCCACATTTCCTAAAAGCTTTCCGATAAATCCTTTCCGAGAAGCACCAACGAGCAAAGGAAATCCAAGTGTATGAAATTCATCCAACCGTCGTAAAATTTCCACACTATATCGAGAATCAGAGCTTACAAAAGCCCCCATACCAGGATCAAGAATAATTTGTTCCTTGCGAATACCTTGCGAAAAAGCATAGTGTAATCGCTCTTGAAAAAAATTAAAAATAGTTTTCACAACATCGTCATAATGGATTTCTTTTTGAGTAGTACGCGCCGTTGAATCTTTTGAATACATAAGGACAAGACTCACATCACTTTTTGCAATAACTTTTGCCATATTTTTATCACCACGAAGAGCAGTTATGTCATTAACAATTTTTGCCCCATGTTCAATAGCCTGTTTCGCCACTTCCGCCCTATACGTATCAACAGAAATCCATGGATAATTGCCACAAAGAGCTGTTATAGAATGAAAAACAGATATGACACGACGAAGTTCTTCATGAAGAGAAACATCTTTTGAACCCGGAGCGCTTGACTGCCCACCAACATCGATAATATCAACTCCTTCCAAAATCATCTCTCGTGCACGCGCCGCAGCATCCGAAACTCTCTCATAAAGCCCTCCATCAGAAAAAGAATCAGGGGTAACATTGAGTACGCCCATAATTTTGGTTTGACTGAGGTCTAGGGCCTGTGCACACAAAGTTTTTACAGATGGAAGAGACATATTTTGTTCAGTTCAAGAAACGACGACGAAGGTGTGCACAGGCCCTAAAAGAGAAAAACGACTTTCAAGTTGCATAAGAATTTCTAAAAAATGTAACTTCGTAACGAAATTTTACCATTTCGGTTAGAAAATGTTCAGAGCTTCCTATTATGCTATTGTTTAAAAACCCAATCCTGAATCATTTTTTCATATTTTTCCATAATGCTCCGAGTATAGACACCGACTTTCCCATGAAAAATTTTTCGAGAATCAACAAAGGTAACAGGGATGATTCCTCGTGGAGCATTACAAATAAAACATTCATTCGCACGATACAATTCTCGAAGCGGGATCTCGCAAAACTTTACTTTCATAAAACGATGGGCAATTTTCAATATCACATCACGAGTAGTTCCAAAGAGAATATCCTCGCGAGAGGTCAAAAGCACATCATTTTTGACAATAAAAACATTCGTAACCGTGCCTTCCGTAACATAACCTTTTCGATCAACTAAAAGAGCTTCATAGGCTTTTTTTCGAGCCATTTCCTGACGCGCAAGAATAGTTGGGACCATATTCGTGGTTTTTACTTCAGGAAAAATACGAGAAACATGATAGGTTATGACCTTAACACCCTGTTCATAAACACTCTTCGATTCAGGTTTTAAAAGTTCAATAATAATAAAAATTGTCGGCTTTTCAGGCTTTCCAAAATCAAAATGATTCACTCCTCGACTGACAGTAACACGAATACGAAATTCTTGAAAAAACTTTTTAAGACCTTGTTGCGTCGAATCACCTAAAACATCTCGATTCTTAGAAACCGCCATCTGAATCCAGTCAACAACTTGAGATTTTTTCCACGGAAGCTTCATGGAAATACATCGAGCACTCATAAAAAGCCTTCTCACATGTTTTTCAACCTGCCACACATAACCAGAGTAAGTGCGAAGAGTCTCATACACAGCATCTCCGTAAAGAAAACCATGATCAAAAACAGAAATTTTTGCCTTATCAGCGGAAACAAATTGCCCATTAAGAAAAACAAACATGAGAAGCTTTAAGGACTTGCCAAAAGAATGCTTTCCCTCATCGCAGCAGCTTTATGCAAAGTTTCTTGATATTCTTTTTCGGCTTCAGAATCAGCAACAATACCACCTCCAGCTTGAAAATATGCCTTTCCGTCTTTAAAAGCGATCGTCCGAATCATAATATTAAAATCCATGGCACCATCATAACCAATATAACCACAAGATCCTGTATAAATTCCACGCTTATAATCTTCAAGTTCATCAATAATTTCCATGGTTCGTTTTTTTGGACAACCCGTGATAGAACCTCCTGGAAAAGCAGATCGTATAACATCAACAAAAGCATGTTGAGGAGCCAATATACCAGAAACATCTGAAACGGTATGCCAAACATGTGAATATTCTTCCGTACGACGATGATCCGTAACTCTTACTGACCCGTGAACGCAAACACGACCAATATCATTGCGGGCAAGGTCTACAATCATATCAAGTTCTGCGCGATCTTTAAGGGAATGAAGAAGTTTTAAACGATTTTCCTCATCGATCTGAGAAGTTTTCCCACGAAGTACGGTTCCTTTAATAGGACTGGTTTCAACAATCCACTGTTTACCCGATAAATACAACCGACAAAGACGTTCAGGAGAAGCGCTCACAATACGTATATCAGGAAATTCAAAATACGCTTGAAATGGTGACGGATTAAGAGTCGAAATTCGCTTATAAATAAGAAACGGATCGGAATCAACATCGACACAAAAACGTTGAGAAAAATTCACTTGATAGGTTTCACCCTTGCGTAAATATTCCTGGATTTTCCCAATTTTTTTTAAATATTGAGGAAAAGTGAGATTGGACTCAATATGCTTTGACTGAAGACGAGTCAAAACATCGGAAGCAACTTGAGCCAAAGGCTTTGAATGAGTTCGACGCCTTCGATCAACGTTATAATGAACCGGAAAATTTCTAAGCAAAGTGCGATCTATAGAAAGATCATCATCATATCTATCATCGGTCTTCGATTGAAGGCGTTCTTCAATCGCTTGCAAACCTTGAGAAAGGGCAGTCCTGTTCTGACCATACAATAAAAGATAAATCTGCCTTTTCTCGTGATCGAAAACAAAAATTTTTGAAGGAAAAACAAAAAAAAGATCTGGAGTCAAAAGATCATCTTTGACGCGTTGTTTTATATTTTCAAAAGTAACACCAAAATCATAAGAAAAATATCCCATCGCACCGCCTATAAACGGCAAATCAGCAAAAAAATCACGACGAAACTTCGGAGCCATTTCAGAAATTTTCTCCCGCAAAAGAATAAGAGGATCACCAGAATAATGAGTAACCGTATCGTTCTGAAAAACCTCTGTGTCGGAATTTTTAGAACGAATACGCAAAAAAGGATCAAGACCTAAAATCGAATATTGACCATTTTTGCCACTATGAAGCAAAGAAGCGTAATCACTTCGAAAAATTTCAAAAAGCGCATGAGGGGAAACCCAGTCAACTTTTTTAATGACGAATTCCATAATAAGATTATAGCACGTGACGTATTCAACTATCTTTCATCTTCACCATAAACATGAAGATATTCCGTTTTATCATAATCAAAAAGTTCATCATCTCGAAAAAACCTTTGAACTTCCTTTAAAGCGGTTTCACTCGTATCAGAAGCATGAATAATATTACAAGAAACACTCATAGCGAAATCTCCTCGAATAGACCCGCTATTTGCTTCACGAGATTTCGTAATACCACAAAGCAAACGAACAGCAGAAACGACTTCAAGCCCTTCAAAACAAACAGCAATAACAGGCGTACTCTGCATAAATTTCGACACACCTGCAAAAAACGGTTTATCGGCAATATGAGCATAATGTTCGCACAAAATGACATCGTCAAGACGCATCATCTTGATGCCAATAAGTTTCAATCCCTTTCGTTCAAAACGATTTAAAATCTGACCTATAAGGCCACGCTGGATAGCATCGGGTTTAATAAGGACAAGCGTACGTTCCATCATGAAAAATATTAAAAATAAAGAAGTTTCTCGAAGCGTTTACTGTCGTCAAAAGGTCCAATGGCAGCAAGTCGAAGACAGGAAGATCGGAAAAGATTTTGAGCGGTTCGCATGACATCAGCGACTTGTACCTTTTCAATATCCTGCAAAATTTCTTCAGGTGTTTTCACTATACCATGCAGAAGTTCATGTTTCGCAAGTAAATGGGCATATTCTTCACTGTCCTCAAGACGTAAAACAAGTTTTCCTTTTAAATAATCTTTTGCCTTTCGCACCTCATCTTCAGGAATTTGAGATAAAACTTTTTTATATTCCTCAGTAATTGCCAAAATAGCCTCATCAATACGCTTCACCTGAACACCAGCTCGCGTAGAAATAATGCCAGTATCAGCATAATCGTCCGTCGAAGTCTGAATATAATAAGCCAATCCCTGAGCCTCACGGACGGCCAAAAACATACGAGAACTCATATTTCCTCCTAAAAGAACACTCAAAACGTTCAAAGAATAATGATCTTCATGCGTCTCAGGATGTCCATGAAAACCAAGAACAATATGAGCTTGTTCTGTTTTTTTACTTCGCAAATAAACCTTCCCTTCATCAGAATTAAGGGAAAAAGGAAGCCAATCATAGACTTTTTTATTATCCTCAAAAGTAAAATACTGACCAACAAGATCTAAAACTTCTTGCTCTTGAATATTTCCAACAATGCTAATAACCGTATTATCTGGAGTATAAAGTCTTGATTTATAATCCACAAAATCTTCGTGAGTAACAGTTTCAATAAGCTCTTTCGTACCAACCTGATCCCAACCAAGGGGCTGATCTCCAAAAAGAAGTCGTTCAAAATCCCATCCAACTTGATACATAGGAGTGTCTTGATACATGTTATATTCTTCAAGAATCACGCCCCTTTCTTTATCAATCTCATGAGAATCAAATTTCGAATGAATGAGCATATCCGAAAGCACATCACAGGCCAATTTCACATTTTGACTTGAAACCTTCACATAATAACCAACATATTCCTTGCCAGTAAAAGCATTAAAATCGCCACCAACACTATCAATGGCAGAAGAAACAGATTTCGCATCAGGATATCGCAGCGCACCTTTAAAAAACATGTGCTCAAGAAAATGAGCGATACCATTAATATTTTTATTCTCATAACGAGACCCAGCTCCAACGAGAACAAGTACCGTAACGGAATTCACCCCGCTCATAGGATGAACAATGACTCGAAGGCCATTTTGTAAAACAATTTTTTTAGACATCGCGGCCAATATTAGCATGAGAAAGGAATCAAGGCAACTTCCACAGCTTCACAAACCTTTAATGTCATCACGAAAAACCCTCTAAAGACATGCTGAAAAACATAACGTTGTAACGAAATTTTACCATTTCGAGCGAAAAATGTGAAAAGCGACGAAGGCGTATCAGAAGAAGATACTTTGATCCGCTTTGAACATTTTGAGAAAAATGCGAGAAAACCGTTCCGAAACGAAGTGGAGCCGAGCTTTGTGAGGCTTAACGAAGTGGAGGATGCCGAGCCGTGAAAATATCTAATTTTCACGAGCAAGGCAAGGTTTTTCCCTTTTGCAGCCGAAATGGTAAAATTGCAGTAGATGGTATGTTTTTCAGCACCTCCTTAACACAACTTTGACTCATAAAAAAATGCTCAGTAAAATAAACGTGATGAAAAAAACAAGCTTTCACTTAAATCGCTTAAGCGTTCTCATTATTGCTTCTTTTGCCCTAGCAACGATTATTTTCATTCAACTCATTCGTCTACAAATTATAAAACATGGTTATTATTTTGCCATAGCCCAAAAAGAACATTCAGGATATACGGAATTACCAGCGCGAAGAGGAGAAATTTTAACCTTAGATTCTCACTCAGGAGAAACCTTCAAACTTGCAACAAATATCACGCTCGACCTTCTTTACGCCGATCCAACGATCATTGAAAACAAAAAAGAAACAGCCAAAATACTCGCTCCCCTGCTCTTCAATAAAGAAGAAGCAAGAAAAAAAGACAATTATAGAGTAGAAACGGAGTGGAAAAAAGCCCAAACAGAAGAAGAAAAAAACAATATAAAACCAAAAACAGAAGAAGAACTCCGCGAAACATTCGAAGAAGAACTTCAAAAAATTTTAGGGGAAAAAATACGAGATGAAATACTTTTGGAAGAAAATCTCACTGATGAAGTAGCAAAAGATATAAACGAATTACAACTCAAAGGAACCAAAGTAT
>CAZTVN010000002.1:13518-31682 GCA_964617145.1 uncultured Candidatus Peribacteria bacterium | reverse complement strand
TATGTGTATCCAAAAGAAATTGAAAATACTGAAAATATCTCAAAAATTCTAAGTCCATTACTAGAAATAAAAGAAAAAGAATTAAATCGTATCCTTGCGGGGAAAAATAGATTCATCATATTAAAACGAACACTCGAGCCTGAAACTTCGGCAAAAATCCGAGAACTTCTGGCAAAAGATGTTGAAAATTTGCTCAAAGGCATCGGACTACAAGAAAATTACTATAGATATTACCCCGAAAATGAATCTTTAGCGCAAATTCTGGGATTTGTTGATCATAACGGAGAAGGTCAATATGGAATTGAACAATCATTTGAAGAAGATTTAAAAGGGAAAGAAGGGATTTTTGTCTCGCAAACAGATGGTTCAGGCCAACAAATTACCGTTGGAGAAAGTATCATTCGTCCAGCAGTTGATGGAAACAACATTATCCTCACGATCGACCGTTCCATTCAACTAGAAATCGAAAAAAAACTCGAAGCAGCAGTCAAAAGATACCAAGCAGAGACTGGACAGGTAATAATTATGGAACCAAAAACAGGGAAAATTCTCTCACTTGCGCAATATCCAACGTTTGATCCCAACAAATACTCAAAAATATTTGAAAAAGAAATAATTAATCTCTCTGAAGAAGAAATAAAAAACCTTATCTCCGTTGATAAAACAGAAAAAAATCCTACAAGATTTTGGCTTTATATAAACACTGAGACAAACCGTCGCATAGAAATATTCAAAGAACAAACCTCAAACGGAAATATCTTATATAAAAAATATAAAAACCGTGTCGGCCCAAAAGTATACAAAAATTCTCTAGTAAGTGATCTCTACGAACCAGGTTCGGTATTTAAAACTATTACAATGGCATCGGCACTCAATGCAGGCGAAGTGAGAGCGGGAACAACATTTTACGAAGGCGGTCCTATCGTGCTGGATGATGGAAACGAAATCCATAACTCCACAGAAACCTATCGAGGAATACAAACCATGACTCAAGTATTGGAAAACTCTTCTAATGTTGGAATCAGCTTCGTAGCAAAAAAACTTGGAAGAAATCTTTTTTATAATTACATGAAAAATTTTGGATTTGCGGAAAGAACAGATATTGAACTACAAGGAGAAGAAAGCGGAAAGATAGAATTTTTTACTGATTGGGCGGAAAGTGAACTTTTAACACACGGTTTCGGACAAGGGATTCTCGTAACACCAATACAAATGGTGACAGCAATCTCAGCTATCGCCAACGGAGGTCTTCTCATGCAACCTTATATTGTAGATTCCATCGAAAAAGAATCAGGAGAAATAATAAAAAACGAGCCAAAAATCATTCGCCGAGTGATAACAAAAGAAAATGCCGATATTTTAAGTTCTATGATGGTAAGTGCGGTAGAAAATGGAGTAGCACGAAGGGCTCAAACATCAGATCACTATGTCGCAGGGAAAACAGGAACATCTCAAACATACAAAAACGGAAAACCTCTAAAAGGTGCAGGAACAACAGTCACCTCTATGGCAGGATTTGGACCGATGAATGATCCAAAATTTGTTATTTTAATAAAATTTGACTATCCTCTCTCAAGTCCTTGGGGAGATTCAACCGCCGCCCCATTATTTTCGGAAATAGTGCAATATCTTTTCAATTATTACAATATTCCTCCTGATAAAAATCTTTAAACATTTCCTATGCCAAAAACATTGCTTGCAAAAAACATTATGACAAAACCCGTGATAAGTTTTACGGAAAAAGAAACCATTGAAAATGTAATCAAAATACTTTCAAAAACGCATATAACAGGAGCTCCTGTAGTGAACAAAAAAAATCATGTTATCGGAATGGTGACAGAAAAAGATATTGCATTGACGGCTCTCTCCCCACACATACCAAAAACAGTAAGTATCCTTGGAGGAATTATCATGTTGGAAAATCCGGGACATTTTAACAGTGAGCTTAAAAAAATCTGCGCCTCGAAAGTAAAAGATATTATGCGAACTCCATGTGAAAGCATCGAAGATGATACAACCCTACAAAATATTATCCTTCTAATGAGTGAAAAAAATCTCAATCGATTACCCGTCACAAAAAAGAAAAAATTAGTTGGCATTATAACGCGAACCAATATTCTCCAAGCGCTCAAAACATGGTAAGCGAGAACAAAAACAACTTCTCGCGAATTTAATATATCTGCCGCTGGCTCTATTACCAATAAAACAGGCGGGACAGGACTCGAACCTGCAACCTACGGTTTTGGAGACCGTGGCTCTACCAATTGAGCTACCCGCCTAAACACATCATCGACTCACCTTCCCTTCAGAAATACCCAAAAATCCTTGAACGGTCATATCATACTCAGAACTTTCTGTTTGGGCTACAACACTTTTAAGAGGAAGAAGATACATTCGAAATTTTTCATATTGGCTTTTAATATCTTGAGAAGGAGCAAAATAACTCAAAAGATCAACAAATTGATCGATATACAACTTCGCTTCACTGATATGAGCGTAAGCAATTTCGCCTTTCCCGCCATCAATTTTCGAAAAAACTTCACGAAATTCAGGACTATCAGACAAAGATGCCTTCAAATATTCCTCGCCAAATTTTGAATAAGTAGAAAAAACAAAGGTATTATCAAGAAGACCAAAAATAATGGTCAATTTTTCATTCAAAAGTATCGGAGGAAAACTTTTAGGCAAAAATTGTTCAGGAGAGGAAATTTTGCTCAAATCCAAAGAAAGAACTTGTAAAGTATCGTCTTTAACACTCATCTCGCCCAAAGTTAAAGCAGGAGCCAAAAAAGAAAACTGAAAGGTAAGCACATTGATGCCGCTTACAAGTTGAGCTTTAAGGGCGCTCAAAAATGCCTGAGCTTTTGGTACATCAGAAGAAGCATCGACAAGAAAACTTATACCGGGTAAAACACTCTTTTCATTACGCGAAAAACCAAAAAGATAGGGTCCATTCAAAAACGAAAGTATATCTTTTTCAAAATCCATTTTCATCCAAGCTTCAAAAAATTTATCTATAGATTCAAGAGAGAGAGGGCTAACCTGAGGAAGAGAAGTTGCATTCGTGCTGTTTTGAGACTTCAATATAAGTTCAAGTTCCGATTTAAAATTTTTCCCTTCATTATAAAAAATAAGATCACTTGCTGGCATTTTCTTAACAAAATATTGTCCATCACCTCGAAAATCCTTCAAATTCACGCCCTGTTCTTTCATAATTTCTTTATCGCCCAAAAGATAACCAAACATTTTGATACCATCTTTTTCAGCCTGAAATGTAAAAGCATAAGCTTTCATAAAACGAGCAAAAGAATCCTTCCCCAATACATTTTGATAAATTTGATTGGAAGATTGAGTACGATCATCCATTTGTCTTAAAAGAAGTTCCGCATCAAAATAGGCATAACCTATATAAGGAGAAATCATCCGTTTTATGACCGAAACATACGTAGGAGATCTCCTAAGAGTATTTTTTGAAGCAAACTGATCAATAGAAGCTTGAATAGCCTTATCACTGGAACTTAAAAGAGCAACATCATCAAAACGCGTAAAAGAAATAGATTCATTAAGAGTAAAAATCGTATTTTTCTTGTAAACCGCTTCGGTAAAAGTAAAAGTCTTATTTTCACCAAAAGTTTTTCCATTGGCATTTCGAAACATATCAAGAAGTGCTGTATATTTTTCTTCGTCCTTCACAAGAAAAGAAAGATAGATAGATTGTGGAATATTCGAGTCAAAGGCGACAACAACTCGATTTTGATCAGATAAAATAGGTCGAATATCTTTATCGTATGTTATTCCTGTAAAAGCAATTTCTTTCAAAAAAGTGGAACCAAATTGCTCCTCAAAAGTTTTATCAGAAAATGAAGGAAAATACGAACGCAAGAAGGATAAACTATCACGCTGATCATCAAAAAAAGTATTAAGAGAAAGAAGAATAGAGGTGTTTTCAGGAAGATAATCTTCAGCCATTTTACCGCTTAAAGACAGACTCGCCTTTTCAAAATCAGTTTTCCTAAATTGACATCCTGTAAAAAGAAAAGTCGTAAGAAGTGAAAAAATAAGAAAAAAACGAAGCCGGCTCATAAAATTTTTTTTTAAATAATGTTGAAAAAACTTTTCAAAGATTTCTTTATTTAGCATCCTTTGATTTATGAATACCACGTTTTCGACATTTTCCACAAAACTTCACCTTTGCCTTCAAAGGATCTTCACCCCTTTTACTATACGTGGAAATATAGTTCCCTTTTCGACAGGTTGGACAATACCACGTTTGTTTGATACTTTTACCTTTTGCCATAGACAGTTTTTCTGTTAATGATGTAAGAAAGCCGTTGACCGGAATTGAACCGGTGACCTACTCCTTACCATGGAGTTGCTCTACCAACTGAGCTACAACGGCAAATCGTGGCTATAAGAAAACCACTGAAAATATGGCTGCATGGGTAAGCAAAGCCCTCGCATTTTAACAAAAAGCTTTGCTTCATTCAAGCAAAGCTTTTTTACTCTGCCCTGCCGCTTGAATCTTAAAACCCAGTCTCCCAGGTGGTCTTTAAGTGGGTTTCCTCACACTCTCTAAAAATAAATTAGAAAGTAAATATTGGAATCCCTTAGAAATAATGTCGAAGATGAAGTTTTCAGACCGACTCGTACAGCGCAGAGTACACTCATACTATCAAAAAGATAAAAGCTGTAAATGAAGTCGTATTTACAAGATACGAAATTTTGTATCGCAATATGCAGAACAAGAAACGTTTTTGAATATCAGGCAAGTTCACTACAAATAATTTCTCACGAATATACGGTAAAACACAATGGCCAACAACAGAAGCAGGGCCTGTGCACACAAAGTTTTTACAGATGGAAGAGACATATTTTGTTCAGTTCAAGAAACGACGACGAAGGTGTGCCCAAAGGCACATCGAGGAGGAGTAACGCAGAAATGGGCAAAATATGTCTCTTCCCTTCGGGTTGAACAGGAACCTGTCAGGTCTTCTTTGTTGCTCGTCGCTTGTGGAGCGCAATGGCGAAACAGCGCTCCTCGCGCCGCGAATCCGACCACGTTCCTGTTCAACCATCGCAAAAACTTTGTGTGCACAGGCCCTAGCCAATCAAGCTCCAAGAAGAAGAAAAGTCGCTATAAATTCATACAGTGTCCCCATAACCGTCCCAATAAGAGAAAAACCCAAATATCTTCCTAAAATAAAAATATCAATGAAAAGAAAAGCAATAAAATACTTCACATTCTCTTGAAGAAAAGTCATATAACGATGAAAAAATTTATCAGGAACAAAAAGTCCAAAAATACTCGATCCATCAAGTGGAGGAATAGGGAGAAGATTAAAAAGAAAAAGAAGAATGCTTAAACGAAAAAGTATAAAAGCAAAAAAATGAAAAAAAGCAAAAGACCCATCTAAACTTAAATATTTATAAGGAATAGTCATAAGAATCGCTGTCAAAAAATTTGACAAAGGTCCCGCAAGAGCCACTAAAGCGCCTTGAACTTTAGGATTTCGAAAATGACGAGAATCAACGGGAACAGGCTTACCCCATCCAATGCCAACAAAAAAAAGCATAAGTGTTCCAACGATATCCATATGTCGAAGTGGATTTAAACTTATGCGTCCTTCATAGCGAGCCGTCGGATCGCCAAAATAATTCGCCATCCACGCATGAGAAAATTCATGAACCGTTATCGCAATAACAAGTGCTGGTATAAAATAAAGAAAATATGAAAATTCCTGCATAATAAAAAACAAATATATTCTTAAATCCAATATAACATAAAAAAAATAAAATTTATCTCTTGAAATCCGAAAATAAAATATTACATTGTTAAAGAGCGACAAAATTTATTTTAAAATTCGATGTATTCAAAAGAAACAGAAGAACCTCCCGAAAATCTTTTAAAAATTCTTACATAAATTCAAATAATTTCACCCTGCTGAAAAAGCAGAGATTTTTATAAATAACCATTTACTTAAAATAACACCAATGGAGCCAAAAAAATTTCTTTTTGTGACCATCGACGCACTCATCACCGATATTGCGTGGCAGATTAAAAAAGAAGGACATGAAGTAAAATTTTTCATCGAAAGCGAAGAAGATAAAGAAGTGGGGGATGGATTTGTAGAAAAAATCGATGATTGGAAAAAATGGATAGACTGGGCCGATGTCATTATATTTGATGACGTTCTTAGTCAAGGAGAAAAAGCAAAAAAATTGCGAGAAATGGGCAAAAAAGTTATCGGAGGCACTCCATATACTGATCGACTTGAAGACGATCGAGCATTTGGACAAGAAGAATTAAAACGCCACGGAATATCCATTTTACCGTATCGTGAATTTACCTCTTTTGACGAAGCCATTCTATTTGTACAACAAAATCCAGCGAGATACGTCATCAAACCGAGTGGTCAAATACAGGTGATTAAAGGACTGCTTTTTGTTGGAGAAGAAGAAGATGGACGTGATGTGATTCAGGTGTTGAGCGATTACAAAAAAGCATGGGCTGAAAAAATCCAAGTTTTCCAACTACAAAAACGAATTACAGGAGTAGAGGTTGCGGTAGGAGCATTCTTTAATGGAAAAGAATTCATTTATCCAATAAATGTCAATTTCGAGCATAAAAAACTCTTTCCTGGCAATCTTGGTCCCTCAACAGGCGAAATGGGAACAGCAATGTTTTGGAGCGGACCAAATAAAATATTCAATTCAACATTAAAAAAAATCGAATCAGCTTTAGCGCAAGAAGGATTTGTAGGATATATCGATGTCAATTGTATTGTAAACGGTTTCGGCATTTATCCTCTGGAATGGACATCGCGATTTGGATATCCAACAATAAGTATTCAGCAAGAAGGTATGGCAACTCCAATAGGAGAATTTCTCTATGAACTTGCTTTGGGAAATACTCCAAAATTACGAGTAAAAACGGGATTCCAAATAGGCATACGCATCGTGGTTCCACCTTTTCCTTTCAGCGACAAAGAAACATTTGAAGTAAAATCAAAAGATTCCGTAATTTTCTTTAAAAAACCTCCAGAAGGGATCCATATCGAAGACGTAAAACTCAAAAATGACGAATGGCTCGTAACAGGTGTTTCAGGAGTAGTGCTCATTGTTTGTGGGGTAGGACAAACCATGAAACAAGCCCAATCCCAAGCTTACAGTCGAATTAAAAACATCCTTATTCCAAATATGTACTATCGCACCGACATCGGAGATAGATGGTTTGAAGATAGTGACAGATTGCACACTTGGGGCTATTTAAGAGAATTATAAAAGCCAAAAAGCGATACTAAAATATATAAAAACGCTTAAAAGATCTTGGATAATGGTACCGATAGGTCCGCTTCCATTCGCTGGATCCAAATGAAGTCGACGAAAAAAGAAAGGGATAATAATGCCCGTAAAAAGAGCTGAAAGAGTAGCTCCAAAAATAGCAATCCCTAAAACAATCGCGATCGACAAATCTCTATCAATAAAAAAATTGATACCGGAGATAGAAAAACTAAGAAATAAAGCAAGGATGAAAACAATGGAAAAATGTTTCAAAAAATAACGAGAAAAATGAAAAGTGCGAAAAAGAGCAAGATCACGAATAGTAAAAGCTTCAAGCTGTGTACCTACGGCATCAGCAATATAAACAATAAGAGGAATGTAAGCCGCTAAAATAAGATTCTTTTCAAGTGTCGACTCAAATATTCCAATAATTTTTGCGGCCAAAACGCCGCCAAGAAGTCCAATAAAAAGCCAAGGGAATCTATGTTTGAGAGCTTTTGAAATGGGAATTTTAAAAATATTATCAAAAGCCGCATGTTCGTGATGAATACCCGTAAGATGGAAAATATCTTCCCGAAATTCTTTATGCAAAATGCAAAAAATAGTATGGCTTGAAACAGCTCCTAAAAAGATGCCTGAAGCATCAACAACGGGAACCTCGCGTAACGTATGTTGCAATGCTATATGAGCCGCTTCCTCCTGATGGGCAGTAGGTTGAACCGTATAAAATACCGCTTTTTTACCAATGGCATCAACTCGAGTATTTAAAGGGAAACGATACAACTCTTCAATAGAAAAAACACCAACAAATTTCCCTTTTTCATCAACAATATAAATGTAACTTATAGTTTCAAAATTTTTACTGTTTTTCTCTAAAAATGATTGAACTTGAGAAAAAGTAAAAGAAGGCAAAACCGCGGGAACACGTTCAGTCATGACATTACCAACGGATTTTTTCGACCAACGCAAAGAATTCATACTTACATTCTCTCCATTGCTGGATAAAAATCAATGTGATAATGTAATCTTACTGAAAAAAATAATTTTTCTTAAAATTTTCTTCTTATTTAATTGATTCATCATGAAAACATCACAAAAAGTCATTATAGGAATTTTGGGGATTGTCCTTATAAGCGTCCTCTATGTTTGGAGCACCTACAATCGGCTTGTCACACAAAACGAAACCGTTGACGGCCAGTGGGCTCAAGTCGAAGTACAGTACCAAAGAAGATTCGACTTAATACCAAATCTCGTCGAATCAGTACGTGGAATCCTTGTGCAAGAACAAAAAATATTTGGTGAAATTGCTCAAGCGCGAACACGGTATGCTCAAGCCCAAAACGTCAATGAAAAAGCCGGAGCAGCAACACAAATAGAGGGAGCGCTGTCTCGACTTCTTGTTATCATGGAAAACTATCCACAACTCAAATCTTCAGAAAATATTCTATCACTCATGGCACAACTCGAAGGAACAGAAAATCGCATCAGCGTAGAAAGAAAACGATTTAATGATGAAGCAAAAAATTTCAATCTGCTCATAAAAAGATTTCCGTCAAAATGGATAGCAGATTGGTTTGGATTTTCTCAAAAAGTATATTTCGAAGCAACGGAGGGAGCGGAAACGCCACCCAAAGTAGATCTACAAACTCCGTAAACTTAAGGAGCTACTGAAAAACATGGTTTCCTTACAAAATTTTCAAAATTCGAGCAAAAATACTAATGACATGCTAAAAAACGTCCTTAAGCTAAAAATAGTGAAAATCTTATCATTCACCGTTTTCCTTTTTGGCTTCATTTTTTCGGCATCTGCCTATTACAATCCCGGAACACCACAAGGTTTTATAAACGATTTTACACAAACCCTGACACAAGAACAAAAACAATCCCTCGAAGAAAAACTCAAAAATTTTGAAAAAAATACCACAAACGAAATAACCGTCGTACTTATAAAAAATCTTGAAGATGATACGATCGAAAATTTCGCTGTCGAACTCTTTAAAGATTGGGGAATCGGGAAAAAAGAAAAAGATAACGGCGTTTTAATGCTTCTGGCATTAGACAATCGCGAAGTTCGTATTGAAGTAGGCTACGGACTTGAAGGCACACTCACAGATTCTCAAAGTAGTTGGATTATCCGAAACATACTCGTACCAACATTTCGTGAAAATCATTTTTACGAAGGCATCGATAAAAGCATCGATACGATCATCGGTGCGACTGAAGGCGAATATATGGAAGGAGAGCAAACAACATCAAATAATGAAATAATAAACGCCATGGGACCATTTATTATTTTTTTCATTATTTGGTCTTTTAGTATTCTTGCAAGAAGTAAATCATGGTGGGCAGGGGGAATTGTCGGGGGGATCATTGGTGTCGTAATCGGTATCATCCAGGGCTTTATCTACATGGGAATAATAGCTTTGGCAATTTTCATCCCTCTCGGACTCTTTTTCGATTATGTTGTCTCACGGACATATCAAAATACAAAAACTCGTGGAGGAAGACCTCCTTGGTGGATTGGAGGATCTGGGTTTGGGTCAAGCGGATCTGGGTTTGGAGGATTCGGAGGAGGGATGTCAGGAGGAGGAGGAGCAAGCGGACGATGGTAAAAATCACCCTTTCAAGCGTTTTGAAAGCTCTTCATTTTCAAAAAAAATAACAATGGGAGTAAAAGAAAAAAGAAAAAGAAAAGAAAAAGCCATATAGAAAAATCCAGTCAAAAGAAAGGCTGCAAAGCTAATAAATAAATATCCCGTATAAGCTGGATGTGGAAAAAATTTAAATGGGCCTCTTACAACACGAATATTGGAAACAGAATCCTGTCGAAGAACAGCCCATACAAAAAATCGTTTTGGACCAAGAGATAAAAAGCTCGCAAATAACAAAATAAAACCAATAATCACAAAAATTACAGCAATATATTGCGAAATAGTTGAAGGAAAATAAATAACATAAGGAAAAATATAATAAACTTCACGAAAGAGGAAAAACGATCCTATCCAAAGCAAAAAGCTAAAAACATAAAAAAAATAAGCATGTTTCCTCCAAAAGGATATCAAGGCATGAAGCCAAAGATGCATAAGCGGAATGGGGACTAAAATCGCCGAAATTATCCAAAAAAACTCAAACATAAAAAAATTATACCAAAGCCAAAAAAAAATACAACGATAAAAATCAGCCATCTATCATTGACATGCAAACTGGCGGAGAGACAGGGATTCGAACCCTGGAACGAGTTGCCTCGTTACACGCTCTCCAAGCGTGCGCCTTAAACCACTCGGCCATCTCTCCTTATGAAAAAAGGTCTAAAAAAACTACTTACTCCGACATATTACAAATCTGGTTAAGCAACATAGCTTCTCAGGCTTTTTCTTAAGGCTTAAGCGATCTTTTTGATCAAAGTCTTTAAGCACTTACTACAAAGCTTTATCACCTGAAAAGCTTTCTTTTTCGGATCAAAAATCCGCTTCGTAATAAGGTTAGGGAGAAAACGTCGTTTGGTTTTGCGATTTGAGTGGCTCACATTATGACCCGAGCTAGGTCCTTTGCCACAATGTTCACAAATTTTTGACATGACTAAAATATTATTAAGCATAAATGCTCGTCTACTTTAACCTTTTAGTGAAAAAATGCAAGAGATTAAGCGGTAACTTCTCACGTGCCGGGGAGGGTTTGAAAAATTTGCAGCCAAAATTTGTAATTTTTTAGTAGGAAGTTAATTTTTCTTAAGCTTCCTTAATTGTCTTTAAAAATGTCACGAGTATAATAAAGGAACCTCTGAAAAACACGCTTTCGCTTTACAATGACAAAAACATTAGCAATCAACAAAAAAGCTCTCTTCGATTACGAAATACTCGAACGCTTTGAAGCCGGCGTTATCTTACAAGGAGAGGAAATAAAATCTCTGCGAAATCAAGGATTAACCTTAAAAGGAAGTTTCATTTTTATAAAAAATGCAGAGGCTTGGGTCGAAAATCTTCATATCCCCCGCTATAAATACTCATCAAACGAATCCTACGATCCTTTAAGAAAACGAAAATTGCTTCTCAACAAAGCAGAAATTACGAAATTAGCTTTACAATCAGAGCAAAAAGGCATTACTATTATTCCGCTTGAGATAATGATAAAAAACCGTAAAGCAAAGCTTAATATAGGGATCGGAAGAGGAAAGAAAAAACATGACAAACGAGAACTCTTAAAAAAACGAAGTCAAGAAATGGAAATACGAAAAACCTTGAAAAAATATCGCTATTAGAAAAACCTGTATGGACCAACTTCCTCTCTTTAATAAGAAAGAAATCGGAGCAGACAATGAGCTCAGGTTTGAGCTACCAGAATTATCAGAGTTACCAGAAAAAAAAGAGAAATCCCTCTCCGATACACCAAGAACATTAAAGAAAAGTGAACAAAAAAAGCCGGTAAACCCCATGGAAAAAATATATTCAAGTTTAATCGAAAATTTTCGAAAATATTTTCAAAAACATAACTTTCAAACGGCTATCGTAGGTTTAAGCGGAGGAATCGACTCTTCTCTTACACTCAAAATAGCAGTTGACGCACTCGGCTGCGAAAATGTTATTGGAGTTTTGATGCCGGAAATTGGATTAACTTCAAAAGAAAACATCGATCACGCGAAACAACTGGCCGAAATTCTCGGAGTTAAAACCTATTATCAACCTATAAATACTATCCTGATCGATTTTAAACTCGTTTCATGGAATCCAAGTCCTCTTGCGATGATGAATATTCGAGCTCGTATACGTGCCGTACTCTTATACAGCCTAGCTAATACTTTAAACGGTCTCGTCCTGGGAACTTCAAATAAAAGTGAAATTATGCTGGGTTACGGAACAAAATACGGTGATCTCGCAGCAGATATCGAAGTTATTGGAACACTCTACAAAACGCAAGTATATGAATTGGCAAGATATCTGAAATTTTCCGATGTGCTTATGAATAAACCACCTTCCGCAGAGCTCAAACCAAATCACACCGACGAAGAAGAACTCGGAGCAAGCTATAGAGACCTCGACAACATTCTCCAAAAAATTGAGGAAGGATTAACGGTTGAAGACTTAATTGATCGGGGGATAAATCCGACGCTTGTTCATCGAGTATCAAGACTCGTGGCCACAAACAAACACAAAAGAGAAATGCCACCTATTTTGAAAGTAGAATGAAAATTGGACTTTTTATTGGCAGATTTCAACCATTTCACCTTGGACATCTTGATGGACTCAATCAAGTTCTTAAAGAATGTGAAAAAGTCATTATCGGGATTGGAAGTGCCGAAGACAGTTTCCTCCCAGAAAACCCGTTCACAACGCGAGAACGCTTCCAAATGATCGAAAAAACTCTCAAAGAAAAAAAAATTCCTGAAAATCGATACAATATTATTCCCATTCGCAACATTCAAAATTACGCACTTTGGACACGCCACGTAGAACTTTTAACTCCACCTTTCGATACGGTCTACAGCGGATCATTTATTGTCAGAAAACTCTTTAATGAATATGGAAAATGCGAGGTAAAAAAAATTACCATGCAAAAAAATATCAATGCCACATCTATCCGAAAAAAAATGCTTTCTGACGAAAATTGGCAAAAATTCGTACCAAAAGTTGTTGCGGATTTCATCTTAAAGATTGACGGAATAAATAGGATGAAAAATATTCAATAGAAAACTCTCTATGAATGTAAACCCACTCATATTTCGTGCTTACGACATTCGCGGCATAGCACAAACATCGGAAAAATATCCTCAAAAAGACATCGATGAAGACATCGCATATCTCCTTGGGAAAGGGATCGGAACATACATCAAAAAACATTATGGGCCAAAAATTGCAGTAGGAAGAGATAATAGGCTTACCGGCGAAAAAATTGAAAAAGCTCTCATTTCAGGACTGCTTTCAATCGGAGCAAACATCGTAAAAATAGGTTTAAGTACATCGCCGCTCCTCTATTACACCGTTTGCAAATATGACCTCGACGGAGGGATAAACATCACAGCTAGTCACAATCCAAAAGAATACAACGGATTTAAAATCGTTGGAGCTAAAGGACATTCTATCTGTGGAGATGAGCTCCAAATCATACGAAAATCGATCGAAGAAAACATGGTTTCGTCACAAAATTTTCAAAATTCAGCTGCCAACGCTAAACCAACGACAAAGCCATGGCAGAAAAACAAAAAAATATGGAACGATTATCTTTTAGACATGAAAAAATTGGTAAAAAAACCAATAAAACCACTAAAAGTTGTTATTGATGCGGGAAGCGGAACCACAGGACTCTACGCCCCAAAACTCTTAAAACATTTCGGATATAAAACCGTCGAATTATATTGTGAACTCGATGGAAATTTCCCGTTCCATACAGCAAATCCAGAAGAGTACGAAAATATGAAAGATTTAATACAAAAAGTTATCGAAGAAAAAGCAGATATCGGTATAGGGTTCGATGGAGATGGTGACCGTATCGGAATCGTCGATGAAAAAGGAACATTCTATGCGGCGGACTACCTTCTTATACTCCTTGCTCGAGATCTCCTTTCTCGTCACAAACAAGCAAAAATTGTATACGATCTCAAAAGTTCTCGCATCTTAGAACAAGAAATAAAAAAACACGGAGGCCTTGCTATAATGGCAAAAACTGGACACTCTTTTATCGAACAAACCATGAAACGAGAAGGAGCTCTGCTTGGAGGAGAAGTCAGTGGACACATGTTCTTCGCGGAAAATTATTACGGCTTTGATGATGCGTTTCTGGCAGCGCTCAAAGTGTTAGAAATCGTTTCAAATTCGGGAATGCCTCTTTCAAAACATTTTGAAAATCTCAAAAAAACAGCCATAACCCCAGAAATAAAAGTACCATGTCAGGATGATAAAAAATTCGCAATCGTTGATGAAATTACCAATAAATTCAAAAGAACACATGCCTGCATAACCATAGATGGAGTACGAATCGATTTTGGGAATGAAGATTGGGGCATTGTGCGAAGTTCAAACACGTCCCCATGCTTAACCCTCAGATTCGAAGCAGGAAGCGCCCAAAAACTGAAAGAAATTAAAAAAATCGTCTATGAAAGCTTGAAAAAATACAAAGAAGTAGACAATTCATGGTATGAAATAGATAATAAATAAAACACAAAATAATCCTATGCGAATAATTATCTCACTTGGATTTTTTAGCCTCCTTCTCATTTTAATAATCTACGGGGCCATTGCACTCCTTCACGCAAACAAATTTTCCTATTTAAGCAATCGAACAGTAAAGGTAAGTATAATTTTTGGCATCATGTTTGCAATAATAACGATCGCTTCAGTTTTCTTTTTCTTTACAATAAATTGGACAATAATCTGATAAAGGACATACTTTGCGGCTAAAGACATTCTAGCGATTAACTTGAGTTGAAGATTCAGTGTCAGAAATTGCGAATTCAAAAAGCGGTACTTGAGGAGCTTCGTAAAAAAGAATAATCGGAGCGTAATTTTGTGATACGCCTAAACTCACCGTATCGGCTAAAGCATTGTCTCCGCAAACTTGAGAAGTACCAGTAACCAAATCACCACCTTCCGATAGCGGTTTTTCTTCAATAAGACAATCAGTTACAATATCTTCTGTGACCGCATCATAACAAGTCCCGTCCTCTCGACACCAAGCATTACACTGTTGATCTTTAATATATCCCCGAGAATCTCGCTCAAAGGAAGTCTTAAATCGTGTAAAATAGTTCAAGTCGTATTCCTTGGCAACCTCTTTAGCTCGTTGTGAAGAACTTAAAGTCTCTCCAGTTCCAATTCGGGGAGGAACAGAATCAGTACCACCAATAGTATTTTGAGAAGCCGACCATACACCCGAAAACAAAAATTGATGACGAAGCACATCTTCGGGTTGAGCAAAAATATTGGTTGAAGGACAAACAAGTTGATCTATATTCGGCACAGAGAATACTCGACTAAAAAAAGTATCGCCGTCAATATCTTTTTGAAGAACAAACTCATCAGTTGAAATATTATCGCTATTCCCATCATAACGGGTAATAACATTATCAGCATAAAGAGCCGCGCGAATATTTGTTACTTGAGAATGAATATAAATATTCCCTCCAGCGCCTTGAGGCGATCGAAAAGCGATCAAACCGATCGGAGCGCCACCATAAAGATTAGCATCAACAAAAATATTGCCACCTTCAGTAACAATAGTGCGAGGGGTATTATAAGAAAGAGCAGAATAATTTCCATTTGCCGGGTCAGGAATGCCAGATAAAGATGAAACAAAAACATCATCAGTGAAAAAGTAAACTTCGCGCAAAGCAGTGCCCTCATCGGAGACTTTTTTATCAATCAATGTCACGCCGCCGTAAGCTTCATCACGACCAGAATCAATAACATAACCCTTTCCAGGATCAATTGACTTTCCACGACTTAATTTTTTCAAACCTTCATAAAGAAAATTCCGAGCAACATCAGTGCGAAGATCACCGATCGAAACGACCTGAATTCCTGATTGAACGTTAACAATATCACTACTTCTCACCTGCCCGCTGCGAACATCAATGACAGGATTATAAATAGATTCAGAGGAATCAGGGCTTAAAGCAAAATTTTTATAAGAAATAGGTAAAATGCCGTCCGAAAATCCAAAAAGCGAAGTATCAATATCATAGCTCATTTGAGAACGTATTTCAGGATCTTGAACGCGTTCATCAGCGCTTGCACCCGGCTGAAGAACCGGAACAGCAACAATATCTATAATTTCCGTCCCACTACTTGCCATCCACAAATTAAAAGCATTCACTTCAGTGACCGAAAGACCATTTGGCCGCAAATCACTAATATTCGTATCCAAAGTCGTCTGAAAGCTGTCGATGCCAGAACCATATTCATAAAAACCATCATCATTCATATCAAAAACAAAATGAAATGGGGCATTATCATTGGGAAAAATTTCCGAAGGAGAAATATAGTCAATATCATCACTCCCCGTTACCATGCCATCAACATCAAGGGTAAGATCTAAAACAAAATCGCGAATGTATTGAGAATCAAAAAAATCCGCATAAATTGGATCAATTCGTTTTGTAAGCTGAAGTTGAAAATTCGTCTTTTGGCCTCGAGAGGTATTAATAAAATATTCGGAATCTTGAGAGATAGAATCAAGGGAAATTGCAGGCCGAAATTTTAAAGAAACAGGAAGACCGTCGGAATGAAAAAAAACATTTTCATCGACCAAAGGTCGAGCTGTATAAAAATCATCAGAAAAATCAGCAGCAACAATGGTCACATTCGAAACCTCATAAGAAAACACCTGAGAATTTTCATCATTCACGACATCAAGGATGCCATCGTTATTAAAATCAAAACCATTCATGTTTGAAGTCGGAGCAAAAGAACGGATGTACATTAAAGTCAAATATCCATCACTTTCTTCTTTATACTGGCCTGTGGGATTTTCAGATCTCCCCGTACCGTCAGGATAAAGAATCTTAATAGATGAAGAAGGAGAAAGATCGAGCTGCGTGCGATCAGTGGTATCAAGAAATTCTTGAAATCGAAAATCTAAAGCATCAATTTGAGAAGCAGAAACAGGATTTCCAAAAACATCAAGAATACGAATCTGAACCTTATATTCATCGATTCCATCAGCAACTACAGATCCTCTTATATCGCTATTATCATAAAAATAAGGAACTTCAGGATCAGATTCAATCACCGGTTTTGAATTCACAATGCGAGACTCGATAAAAGTTATCCCCGGATGCCAGACTTCCCCATAACCACCGGATGGAGCAAAAGAATCTTCAACACCAAAACTATCAGTAAAATCAAACCATCCAAGTGTTAAATTCCAAGCATAACCATAAAATTTGCCAATCCCTCCAGGAGATTGGCCTCCAGCAGGATTTAAGCTCCCAGGAGGCAAGGTGTCATCGCGACCAGTAAGATTATCATAGGCTCTGCCAAAAGGAATAGACTCAGCCTCGCCCTTTAAAGCTAACGTTTGCTGATAATAAAATTCATCACGATAACAAGAAGAAGTAGGATCATCATTATAAAGATAATCTCCTGAAAGCGGATCAAAACAGGAAGCAATATCAAAGTCAAACTGAATCCATCCAACCTTCGTACTCCAAGCATAACCATGAAGAAAACCAAAAACATCAATAACCGTACGATATCCCTCTTCTTGATAAGCCGCTGTTGTCGCCTGAGTATCCAAACAAACCTGTGAAGCAGATGCGCCAGTAACTAAACTCCAGTCTTCGCAATTAAAACTCAACCAACCAAGATTGTCAGAGTACGTCCAGCCACGAAGCTCAAAATACCAATCCGAATATTCAGAAGCATCAAGAAAAAAATTTTGATGATCCGTATCGATACATGCCCGATAAGCACCAGAAAAATCAGGATCATCTACCCCTGTATTAGGATAATTTTCAGTAAAAAAAGGAAATGGGGAAGCATCCTCGTCAAAAACTTCATCCTCCTGTCCATCTTGCCCGACTTCTCTAAGATCAGAATCACTAAAAAGTATACTTCCGGCATCAGGAGTA
The DNA here is from genome assembly GCA_964617145.1 of uncultured Candidatus Peribacteria bacterium. Classification (GTDB taxonomy): domain Bacteria; phylum Patescibacteriota; class Gracilibacteria; order UBA1369; family JACRIC01; genus CAZTVN01. The sequence goes on along the minus strand of CAZTVN010000002.1, from coordinate 13,840 downwards.
TAATCACTGCGTGTCCCCGAAGAAAAAGAAGAAAGAGAAATACAATCATGCCAATCTTCATGATAAGCAAAAACGCGCTCAAAATGAGCAAAAAAATACACAAAAATAATGGAAAAAATGAGCAGCGCCGAAAAAATCATGAAACGAAACTTTTCCTGAAAACGTAAAATCTCAAAAACCATACACAATGATACAAAAAAATAATCTCTTTATTATAACAAAAAACCTCGATTTATTCAAGGGATAAGGTCAAAATATTAGCGTGAAACGACAAAAATAAATGCTCTATCTTCTTTCCCAGTAAATTCGCGAAAAATTACTT
>CAZTVN010000002.1:6410-13508 GCA_964617145.1 uncultured Candidatus Peribacteria bacterium | reverse complement strand
TACTTACAAATCGGAAGACTTTTCAGATGCTCTTGCATAATCACACTTGGTACACTTTACTTTCTCACCCTTTTCCACCATCAAACTTTTACACTTCGGACAGGGCTCTTCTTGGGGCAAGTCCCAAACCGCAAATTTACATTTAGGATACTTATTACAGCCATAAAACACTTTGCCACCTTTTCGAGTACGCCGCTCAATAAGCTGTCCAGATGTACAAGAAGGACATTTAACACCGGTAAATTTCATAATTGGTTGAATATTTTTACATTTCGGATATCCACTACATCCAAGAAAATCACCATATTTACCTGATTTAATAATCATGGGTTCACCGCATTTATCACACTTCTTATTGGCAAGCTTCTTTTCAAGATCTTCTTGGATCTTCGATTTCTGTTCATTACCATTTCCAGATAACGGACGAGCGTTTTTACATTCCGGATAATGAGAACAAGATAAAAATTTTCCGTATCGGCCAAGCTTAATCACCATGGGAGCGCCGCAAAGATTACAAACTTCATCTGTTGCCTCATTAACAAGCTCAGATCGTTGAAGAGTTTCTGTTTTTTCCTCAATAAGATGATGAAAAGGAGTATAAAAATCACGAATAATCGGAACCCACACCTTTTTCCCCTCAGCAATAAGATCAAGGTCTTCCTCCATTTCTGCGGTAAATTTCAAGTCAACAATAGAAGGAAAATGTTCAATCAAAACATCCGTTACCACTTCTCCCGTATCCGTGGGTTTAAGTTGTTTACGGTCTTTCTCAACATATCCCCGCTGAATAATAGTAGAAATCGTCGGAACATAGGTGCTCGGACGACCAATCCCTTCGGCCTCAAGTTTTTTTACAAGAGTTGCTTCAGTATATCGAGCTGGAGGTTTCGTAAAATGTTGCTGAGGAATAAGTTCTTTCAATTTCAAAATTTCGCTTTGCACAAACGAAGGAAGAATTTTTTCTTCATGTTCATCTTTACCTTCACTTTCAACATAAACCTTCATAAAACCATCAAATTTTATTGTTTGTCCAGTAGCACGAAAAATATAATTGTCCTTTGAAGCAAGAATGTCGACTCTCACTCTATCCAAAATTGCCTCTTTCATCTGACAAGCAAGGGCTCTTTTCCATATCAAATCATACAAACGATATTGATCTTTTTCTAAATCACCTCTTACTTTTTCTGGTTGCAAAGAAAAATCAGTGGGACGTATAGCTTCATGAGCTTCTTGAGCGCCACGACCAGATTTATACATCCGAGGTTCTTTCAAAGAATAATGAGTTCCAAAAATTTCTTCAATAACGCGACGAGCTGCCAAAATAGCGCTTTTAGAAAGATTCACAGAATCGGTACGCATATAAGTAATAAGACCTTTATGTTCACCGCCAATTTTGACTCCTTCGTAAAGTTGTTGAGCAAGAGTCATAGTCTTTTTAACAGAAAAACCAAGCTTATGAGCGGCTTCTTGCTGAAGAGTAGAAGTAGTAAAAGGTGGTGATGGCATCTTTTTTACTTCCTTTTCTTCTATGCTTTCAACTGTATATTTTGAACCTTTTAAAACCGCTAAAATCGCCTGAACTTCCTTTTCGTTTTTAAGTTCTATCTTCTTTTTTCCCTGAAAAACAAGAACAGCTGAAAATTCTCCATTTTTCAAGAAAATTCCAGTAATATCCCAATATTCTTCTGCCTTAAAAGCCCGAATTTCACGTTCACGCTCAACAATAAGTCGAACAGCAACGCTTTGTACTCTGCCCGCAGAAAGTCCATAACGAATTTTTTTCCATAAAAGAGGAGAAAGCTCATATCCTACAAGACGATCAAGAACGCGACGAGCTTGTTGGGCATCAACAAGATCTTGATAAATAGAACGAGGATGTTGAATAGCCTCCTGCAGGGCATCACGGGTAATTTCATGAAAAACAATACGTTTAACTTGATCATTTTTAAGATTCAAAGCCTGAACAAGATGCCATCCAATGGCCTCGCCTTCCCGATCTTCATCAGTTGCAATCCAAACCTGCGGATGTGATTTAAGACTTGTTTTTAAATCCTGGACTACTTTAAGCTTATCTTTTGAAACGCCATAACTCGGTTCAAAATCGTGTTCAATATCAATACCCATTTTTGATTTAGGAAGGTCGCGAATATGTCCCATAGAAGCTTTCACTACATAATCTTTACCGAGAAATTGAGAAATTGTCTTCGCTTTGGCGGGCGATTCAACAATAACAAGATTTTTAGCCATATATACTGTAAAGAAAAATTATAAAGGAACCTCTTAAAATCACACACGATAAAAAACTTAAAATATTTAAAATACAAAAGCAAGGGACATGCTAAAAAACTCTTAAGAAAGAAACTACAACGAAACAAAGGAAAACCATTCGCAAGGGCTTTTTAAATGGAAAAATCGACAATTTTAACCTATTAAAAATAAAAAATTGCGCTTTTAGGCTTCTATTCAATCATTTTTTCAAAAAAAATCCTTGTCAAAGTCACAAACGAAGCTATAATGCGGTTGGTTTATTCGGTTTTTCTATTCTTTAACCCAAAAAACGATGACCAAGCAGGATCTTATTAACGCTGCAGCTCACGCAACGGGTGTTACCAAAAAAGCTGCCGCCCAAGTACTCGATGCTATTCTTGACAGCATCACAACGGCTCTCAGAAAAGGCGAAAACGTAACCGTAACAGGTTTCGGTACCTTCCGTGTTTCCAAAAGAGCTGCACGCACAGGAGTAAATCCTCGAAATCCAAACGAGAAGATCAAAATCCCAGCAATGAAACTTCCTGCTTTCAAGGCTGGAAAGTCTCTGAAAGACGCTGTACGCTAGAAAGACTCAAAAACATTACCCTTAAAAAGTCCTCCAAAAGCTTGGAGGACTTTTTGTATTTGGAAAAAATTTAGCTCTCCTCTACAATAAAAATCGAAATATATTTTTACACATAAATGCCAGGAAATATTTTTGGAAACATTTTCACCATCACAACCTTTGGCGAATCGCACGGACCGGCGATTGGCGTTGTTATAGACGGATGCCCTGCAAAAATCGAATTGACAGAAAAAGACATTCAAAAAGAACTTGATCGCAGAAGACCAGGTCAAAACGCCCTCACGACAAGTCGCCAAGAAGCAGATCAAGTGCATATCCTGTCAGGAGTATCTGGCGGGAAAACACTTGGCACTCCGATTGGTCTTCTCATTTGGAATAAAGATGCCAAATCTTCTGATTATGAAAAACTAAAAAACACTTTTCGTCCAAGTCACGCCGATTTTACCTATGAAAAAAAATTTGGAATCCATTCCTATAGAGGAGGAGGCAGAGCTTCTGCTCGTGAAACCGCCGTAAGAGTCGCAGCCGGAAGCATAGCAAAAAAAATCTTACACAAAAAATACAAAACAGAAGTTGTCGCCTACGTAAAACAAATCTACGATATTATTGCAGATATCGATCCACTCAAAGTAAAAGCTTTAAATGTGGAAAAAAGCATAGTCCGCTGTCCTGACAAAAAAGCGGAAATAAAAATGAAAAAACTTATCGAAAAGGTAAAAAAGGAAGGAGATACGGTAGGCGGAGTAATAGAATGTGTAACCCAAAATATACCCATAGGATTAGGAGAGCCTGTTTTTGACCGACTGGAGGCAATTCTCGCAAAAGCCCTCTTAAGCCTCCCCGCAACAAAAGGCTTCGAAATCGGCTCAGGATTTTCAGGATGTCGAATGAAGGGGTCCAAGCACAACGACGCTTTTATTATTAAAGATGGAAAAATCCGCACCGAAACAAATTATTCAGGAGGAGTCTTGGGAGGAATTTCAAACGGAGAACCTCTTATATTTCGAGTAGCTTTTAAGCCCGTTTCTACGATATTTAAAGAACAAAAAACCGTAACAAAAGATAAACAAAAAACTATCCTGAAAATGGAGGGCCGGCATGATCCTTGTGTATTACCTCGAGCAGTGCCTATTGTAGAAGCCATGACCTATATTACTCTGCTTGATTTCATACTACTTCAGGCGCGCAACAACGAATTTTAAGTGTAATTGCGTTTTCAAAGAAAAAACGCTACATTACGCTGTGGAACGTAAAAAAACATACACTTAAAACTAAAAAATCTTAAAGAAAACTTACGTTGATTAAGGTTACCTAAGTACAATTTTATGCGGCACGACTTAGAACGACTCGCACTTTCTTTCCAAGAAGAACTCAAAAAAACAACTCATCTTCGTTCACTTGAAGAAATCGAAATAAAATATCTTGGCCGAAAAGGGTTATTAACAGAAATATTAAAAAATCTTAAAAATCTTGAAGAGGAAAAAAGACGAGAAATAGGAAGTCTTGGCAATACTATTAAAAATAGTATTGAAGAATCTTTAAAAGAAAAAAAAAGCGTTTTTGAAAAAAATGAACTCGAAAAATCTCTTAAAGAAGAATGGATCGACCTTACAGCTCCGGGGAAAAGATACGAAATCGGACATATCCATCCTCTTTCGATCATTCAAGAAGAAGTTGAAACTATCTTTAGTCAGATGGGTTTCGCCGTTATGGATGGACCAGAAGTGGAAAGCGAATATTATAATTTTGAGGGACTAAATATCCCAGGAAACCATCCCGCCAGAGATATGCAAGACACCTTTTTCATTGATAAAAAACCTGATGATAAGCAGGGCAGACTCGTTTTGAGGACGCACACTTCTCCTGTACAAGTACGAACCATGGAAAAATACGGCGCACCACTTCGAGTGATTGTTCCTGGAAGGACATTTCGATATGAGGCAACCGATGCTTCTCACGATACGACCTTCTATCAAGTAGAGGGACTTTTAATCGACGAAAATATTTCTATAGCATCACTCAAAGGAGTAATGGTTGAATTTTTGAGTCGACTCTTTGACAAAAAAGTCTCTGTGCGCTTCAGGCCAGGATATTTTCCTTTTGTTGAGCCAGGCATGGAGCTCGATTTTAGCTGTCTTTTATGTAACGGAAATGGATGCCGAGTATGTAAACACACAGGTTGGATGGAATTTATGGGAGCTGGAATGGTGCATCCAAATGTTCTTTCAGCAGGAAAAATCGACGCATCAAAATATCAAGGATGGGCATTTGGATTCGGATTAACTCGGCTTACCATGATGCGTTACGGAATTGACGATATACGACTGCTTTTAAATGGCGATCTCCGCTTTATTCAACAATTTTCATCATGAAAATATCCTTCTCTTGGCTAAAAGATTTTATCTCTTTAAACAATATTGAACCTAAAAAAATAGGAAATCTTTTAACATTGCACACCGCAGAAGTAGAAAATTTAAGCATAATCGGGGGAGTTTTCGATCACATGGTCGCAGGAGAAATTCAAAGCATCGAAAGACATCCAAATGCGGATAAATTAATGATATGCAAAGTAGACACAGGAAAAAAAACATACCAAATTATCTGTGGAGCAACAAATATTTATGTAGGGATGAAAGCGCCATTTGCGCTTCCTGGAGCATTAGTACGATGGCACGGAGAAGGAGATCTCGTAAAACTCGAAAAAACAAAAATTCGCGGAGTGGAAAGCGAAGGAATGTTGTGCGCTAAAGAAGAAATAGGACTTACAGACTTTCTGCCAGAAGAAAAAGAACATGAAATTGTTGATCTTAAATCATGGAATGCTAAGCCGGGAACGCCGCTTGAAAAAATTTTTTCTTTTCAAGATACCATTTTCGATATTGATAATAAATCTCTCACCCATAGGCCAGATCTTTGGGGACATTACGGAATGGCTCGAGACTTAAGCGTAATTCTCAAAAAAAAACTCAAGCCTCTTGATATTCAAAAAATATTAAAACCAAAAAAAGAAGTTGAAGATAACATAAAGGTAACTATTAAAAACACAAAACAATGTCCGCGTTATTGCGCGATTGTCATGAGAGGAATTCAAATAGAAGAATCTCCTTTATGGCTAAAACAAAGGTTACGCGCCATAGGATATCGACCCATTAATAATATTGTCGATGCGACAAATTATGTCATGGCGGAGCTAGGCCAGCCATTGCATGCTTTTGATATAATGGCCATCGAAAAAGAAATTATCATACGAAATGCGATTCAGGATGAAATATTTACAACGCTCGACGGAAAAACACATCGTCTCTGCGAAGAAATGCTTGTAATTTCCGATCAAAAAAAAGCTTTAGCCCTTGCGGGAATCATGGGCGGGATTTCTTCAGAAATTAACAATGAAACGAAAGCCATTTTGATTGAATCAGCAAATTTTGAACCTTATTCAACAAGAAAAACAGCGCAAAAACTTAATCTAAGAACTGAAGCCGCAATGCGGTTCGAAAAAAGTCTCGATCCCCTTCTCGCAGAAACGGCATTAAAGCGAATAATAAAAATCATCCAAAAAATTTGTCCCTCATCATATATAAGTAGTCACTACATCGACGAAGGCCAAAAGGGAAAAAAAGAAATCAAAATAACATTGAATCTCAAAAAACTAAATTCAAAAATCGGAAAAGAAACTCCCAAAAATATCGTAAAAGACATCTTAAAAAGGCTCGAATTTAAGATAAGTCCAAAAGGAAAAAATGCATTCGTTGTGAATGTTCCGTCCCATCGAGCGACAAAAGACATAAAAATCGAGGACGACCTCGTTGAAGAAGTAGCAAGAATATACGGATATGAAAATATTGAACCGATACTCCCGAATCTTCCGATTCGCCTCCCAATGGACAATTTTGAAAGACGAATGAAACATCACATACGTAAAATTTTTTCCTACGCACTCGGGTTCGATGAAGTATACAACTACTCCTTTTACAGCAAAAAGGATTTGAACAGCTCTTTCTTAAAAGAAGAAGAGCATATTCGCGTTCAAAACGTACTCTCCGAAGAACAAACACATCTTCGAACGTCACTTCTCCCAAGCTTACTCAAAAATATAAAAGAAAATTTTAGATACTTTAATGAATGTAAGCTTTATGAGATTGGGAGAGTTTATAAAGAATTGGGAAATTTTATGCCAGAAGAAAAAAAACACCTTATGGCCTGCATAGCAATTCCAACAAAAAATAAAAATAGCTCCATTTCTTTGATTGCTCACCTGTAAG
>CAZTVN010000002.1:0-6400 GCA_964617145.1 uncultured Candidatus Peribacteria bacterium | reverse complement strand
TACTAAAATTGCTAAAAATTTCATATTTCATTGATACAAAACTTCCCGCAAAAGAATACGCGCATCCTCTTAAACATCTTGCCGTAAAATCAGAAAACCAAACCATTGCGGAGATATTTTCCGTACATCCCGATGTTCTCAAAAAATATGAAATCAACGGCGAAGTTGGAGTAATTGATATAGATTTTGAAATCATGACAAAGCTGATAAAAAATGTTTCTGTGCATTACGCACAACTTCCAAAATTTCCAGAAAGTTCAATTGATATTTCAGTAGTGGTTCCATACCATACTCTTGTTGCAGAAATAGAAAAAACCATACAATCAGTGGATAATACGTTAATTTCGCATATAGAACTTTTTGACATTTTTACAGGTGGACAGATCGATGAAGGGAAAAAAGCTCTAGCATTTAGAATAACTCTGCGCGCATTAGACAGAACGCTCAAAGACGAAGAAACAACTTCAGTGCAGCACAAAATTTTCGAAGCGTTAAAAAGAAAAGGAGGTGAAATTCGCGGCTTAAAATAAGTAACATGATGATGAAACATAGAAAAATTCGGCGTTACCAAATGAATAAATTCATAAAGACTCGACACAGTCATTTTCTTCAAAAATTCAACGCTCATGCTCCTCTAAAACAATTCTTTCTTTCGTGTATTTTTTTTGGAACAATAGGCCTTTTTTTACTTTTTGTGTTTTTTACTATTTATATAGGATACCTTTCTGTTACTCTCCCGGGAGGCGACGACTTAAGTAAACTTTCGCTTTCCGAATCAACGCTCATTTACGACAAAAACAATAAACTTCTCTATGCCATTCATGGCGAAGAAAACAGAGAAATTGTGCCACTTGAAAACATTTCACAAAATCTTGTAAATGCAACTCTTGCGATAGAAGATGATCAATTTTATCAACATCCTGGTTTTGATACTTTAGCCATTTTACGCTGCGCAACCTATATCATTCTTCCTGGTAAAAGCGGATGCGGAGGATCGACGCTTACTCAACAATTTGTAAAAAACTATTTTTTGACACCGGAAAAAACTATAACGCGAAAGCTTAAAGAACTTATCCTTTCTTTAAAACTCGAAAATTCACTTTCAAAAGACGAAATTCTCGAACTCTATCTCAATAAAATCCCATATGGAAACAATGCTTATGGCATCCAATCAGCAGCAAAAGTATACTTCAGCAAAGATGCAAAAGATTTAACGCTGGCAGAAAGTGCTATTATTGCAGCTCTTCCAAACGCCCCCACCTATTACTCTCCTTATGGTACAAATCGTTATTCACACTTTATTAAAGAATTTGATCCTGAAACACTCAAAAAAAGAAAAATAAAGAGCGAACAAGATCTTATTCGAGGGGAAGATTTTCAAGAAGGACTCCTTGGAAAATCATTTCAAATAGACGAAAACACCAATATCTATCTTCATGGGAGAAGCGATCTTGTTCTAAGGCGCATGGTTGAACTGGAGATGATAACTGAAGAAAAAAAAACAAAAACAAGCGAAGAGATTAAAAACATAGAGTTTAAAGCGGCTCGGACTAATATTCTCGCGCCACATTTTGTCCTCTATATAAAACAAATTTTAGAAGATAAATATGGAAAAGAGCTTGTCGAACAAGGTGGATTAAAAGTCTATACATCGCTGGATTACGAAATTCAGAAAAAAGCGGAAGAAGTCATAAGCGAAAAGAGAGAGAGAAATCTCAAAGAATTTAATGCAGACAATGCGAGCTTAGTAGCCTTGGATCCAAAAAATGGACAAATTCTCGCCATGGTAGGAGGAGTCGATTATTTTGACCAAAGCATCGATGGAAATGTAAACGTTGCTCTTCGTGGTCGAGCGCCAGGCTCGTCATTCAAGCCATTTGTATACGCTCTATCATTCTTAAATGGCTATGGGCCGGCCACTATACTTTACGATGTGGAAACAAAATTTGGGCCGGATACACCGCGAAATTTTGATGGTTCATTTATGGGACCTATAAGTATTCGTACCGCATTAGGCCGATCCAGAAATATTCCTGCAATCAAAGCCTACTTTTTAGCAGGAAAACAAGACCCAATAATTGATTTTGCGGAAAAAATGGGAATAACAAGCTTAGATAAAAAAAGAGATTATGGCTATCCTTTGGCTTTAGGCGCAGGAGAAGTGCCACTCATCGAAATGGTAAAAGGTTACGCTGTCTTTGCAAATAGAGGAGTAAAACAAGATATCACGCCTATTTTACGAGTCGAAAACTCAAAAAATGAAATTCTCGAAGAATGGAAAAAAGAAGAACATCCTGGAACAAAAGTCCTGAATGAAGAAGTAGCATTTTTAATAAATGACATTCTCTCTGACGATAAAATAAAATTGGGAAGAAATTTAATAATAGAAGGCTATACCGTCGCAACAAAGACAGGAACAAGTACAAACAAGAGTGATTATCCCGAGGATCTTTGGACCATTGGATATACTCCAAATATTGTAGTAGGAGTATGGGTTGGAAATACTGATGGAAGAAGTCTCTCGATGAATTCAAGCGGTTATGATGCCGCAAGTAATATTTTTAAACCAGTGATTTTAGAAGCGCTCAAAAACACAACAAATGTTCCTTTCGAAAAACCATCAAGTATTCAATCTATCGAAGTAAGTCGAGCGAGTGGACTTCTTCCCTCAGAAAACACGCCACTTGATGAAAGAATAACGGAATATTTTGCAAGTTTCGCTGTCCCACAAAAATTTGATGAATCGTTCCAAACAGCAAAAATTGATATAAGTACGGGATATTTAGCGACACCATTCTGTCCGTTAGATAAAGTGGTAACAAAAACATTTCGTATCCATCACTCTCTTTTTAAAGACCTCTATCCGAGCTGGGAGGAAGGTGTACAAAATTGGGTTAACTACATGACGGAAAATGGAAAAATTACCGATATTCTTCCTGAAAAAGATTGCCCAATTCACACAGAACTTACGATGCAAAAAGCTCCAACCATTAAAATTATCTCCCCATTGGCATACTCAGAAGTCGAATATGGACGGGTTGAAGTAAAAGCTGAATTAATCGCGCCACTGAAAAAAAATCGTGTAGAATTCTACTTAAACGATCAACTTCAATATACTGCAAAAGAAGAGCCTTATGTCGGCTACATACGAATCTCAAAACTCTTCACACAAGGAACAGAACTAAAAATAAAAATAAAAGGATACGACATACTTGAACAATCAGCGGTAACGCAAATTACCGTTCGCGTAAAATAAACCTGCTTCGGGGTGTAGCGCAGTTGGCTAGCGCGCAGGCATGGGGTGCCTGAGGTCGCAGGTTCAAGTCCTGTCACCCCGACCAAGTGAGACATTGCGAATTTTTCCGCCCAGCAAATGATATTATCCCCCTTCACCTCCTATCAATAAACCTATCAACTTTCATCTTTTGCGAATACAAAAAAAGAATTGGAATACTTAAAAGAAACAAAAACCATAGTTGTTCAGTTTTTGTTATAAAAGAAGTTATTATTGCAAGCAGTAGACATAAAATAAATCTACCAAGAGAAAAATTTATCTCACGGTGGATGGTAAAAAGCGCAGTATCAGTAACCTTTCCATAAGAATAGAGATAGGAATCAAATGTTGACTGTAAGGCTGATTCAGAAAATGAATAGAGTGATTGTGTCGTATAAACAAAAACAATTGGATGAAAAAATAAAAGCAGAAAGCGGAAAAAAGAAGCCACCAATTGCGCGAATATAGAGGCGGTCAGTAATATTTTACGATATTTTTTATCAAAAAGATGCCCAACAAAAACCATGATTACAGCAGATATCAAAGATGTAATGGTCATGAGTGAACCAACTCGAAAAAAATCCATATTTGCCAAAAATAAAAAGAAAAAAAGAGGCCACAACAAATAGGAAATAATATTATTCATACCGTCAGCAAAATAAGCAAAACGCGTGGCTCTAAAAACAGGATGATTTTTTTGCATTTCAAAAAATTCTTTTCTTGTAAAATCAACTTCGATTTTTGTTTGTATAAAAAAAATGGGCCCAATACAAAGAAACATCACAACTGATCCGACTAAAAATACTGAAGAAAATGGAAATGCAAGAGCAATCCAGCCAGCCACAATTGGTGCAATTATTCTGGAAATCAAGCTCACCATATTTAGTACACCAGTTTGCAACCCAACAGTTTTTTTATGCGCAATTTCTACAAAAAACAAATGTCTGGCAGGAAAATAAAAAACAGACTGCAGGCTTAAAAATAAAAGTGCCAATATCCACCAATAGTTTTGAATATTTATTAAAAAAACTGAAAATCCAAATGCAATGTAAAAAAGTACGCCCAAAATAAAAATAAATTTTATATTGATTCTTTTAATATATGAAATAACCAATGGAGTAAAAATATACCCAACGAAACCAACAATCGCATGAAAGAAAAATATAAAACTCAGCGAAAATCCCTGCGTATAAAAATAAATTGGCAGAGACAGAATAAAAATAATTTCCGAAAATGCAAAAAGTGCCGCATGAACATAAAAAAGTTTGGCATCTTGTAGTTTTTGCATTTACTAAAAATTAAACCGCTGGTAATAAAGACTTTAAATGAAGATTAAACCTTTCATAAAATCTAGCCGTACGAATTTTACATTTTTTTATGTCTGGAAATGCCCATATTTTAAAAATCTTTCTGGCACTCTCCCCCATACTATCTGTAAAAACAACTTGCACATAATAAATTCCATAATGGAATTTAAACAGTTTTGAAGTAAATTCATTCTCATTGCGACTTCGATCAATTTCCACTTCTGGACATAACTCGGGAGGCTTATTATCCGGAGGTATTGGCAAATGAGGATTTCGCAGGTTACTCGGAAGCTTTACATGCATCAACCCGGCAAGATCAAAGGTTCCTGGGGAAATATCCACCTTATAATGTTCCTGAGTAAGCGCATCAGCCGAATATTGTTGTTTAATTGGAGGTTCATTGACCCAAAACATCACCAAAGGATCAAACCCCTTTATTAACCTACCATTTTTATTCCAAAATTTTGTAACATGACCAATACATTTCCTGTGAACACAACCTTTCGCTCTAACTTTAAGCCTAAACCAATAGCAAGGCGGGTCATATTCTTGAGTAATTTTATCAAAATTCCTGTTACCAACTTTAAAATACTTTGCGCTACAGCTAACATGAAGAGACATATTTACTTTTAAATTTAAATAACGGGCACTGAATAACTGAATATATGATACGTAGAATAACCCCTTAAATCAAGCCTCCGCACTAAACGATAATTCCGATCAAACAAAAAAATCTTAAATCACATAAGATAGCGAAAATAAATATACCCCGTACACAAAAAAAGTCCAACAATAGTCAAGGGCAGCGCTACTTTCATGTATTGCACAAATCCTATCTTATGTCCTTCTTTAGCAGCCATACCACTTACTACAACATTCGCAGATGCTCCAATAATGGTAGCATTCCCTCCAATGTCGGCACCAAGTGCAAGCGACCACCACAAAGGCCCAAGAGCAAGACCCGAAATAAGTCCAACATCTTTAATAAGAGGAATCATCGTCGCAACAAAAGGTATATTATCGATAAGCGCAGAAAACATGCCCGACCCCCATAAAACCGCAAGCGTAGTGACCGTAAGGCTTCCACCTGTAAGCTCAAGAAGTTTCTCAGCCATCATTCGAATCGCACCAACATGCTCAAGTCCTGTAACTACAATAAAAAGACCAATAAAGAAAAAAATGGTCGTCCATTCCACTTCTCGAAAATACTCTTCTGGGTCATTAAGAGTAAGGAGCAACAAAAGAGCAGCTCCCGTCAATGCAATGGTGGCTCCTTCAAAATTGGTCATACTATGGGTAAAAAAACCAACAAGAACAAGTCCAATCACAAAAAGAGATTTGTAGAGCAGTGAATAATCGCTAATCGCATCTTTAGGATTGAAGCGCATGATTGAGGCCTGAGCTTCGTAAGTGGTCACAAGCTCTTTGCGATACCAAAAAAAGAGCAAAATAATGGTAACAACGGTTACAAGAAGAGAAATGGGAGCAAGGTGAACCAAAAAATCATTAAATGAAAGATTTGCAGCGCTCCCAATCAAAATATTAGGCGGATCACCAATCAAAGTCGCAGTACCACCCGTATTGGACAAAATAATAGCCCCAACAAGAAAAGGCATAGGATTAACTTTAAGATTGTGAGCGACCACGAACATAACAGGCACAGTAAGGAGGACAGTCGTTACATTATCTAAAAACGCGGAAAAAATAGCAGTCATCAGGCCAAGCAAGATAAAAATAGGAACAGGCTTCCCCTTACCAAGCTTAGATGCCCAAATCGCTACAAACTGAAACATGCCTGAATGCTTAGAAATACCAACAA
>CAZTVN010000001.1:66784-67044 GCA_964617145.1 uncultured Candidatus Peribacteria bacterium | reverse complement strand
AAAAAAGAGCGCAACAAGGTGACTACATTGTGATGATAGGAGGAAGAGTCGGAAAAGATGGCATTCACGGAGCCACTTTCTCATCAGAAGCGCTTGGAAGTGAAAGTCCCGTAACAGCGGTACAAATCGGTGATCCCATCACTCAAAAAAAATTTTCCGATGCGCTCGTTAAGGAAATCAGAGATAAAAAACTTTATCACTCGATAACAGATTGTGGGGCAGGAGGAATTTCTTGTTCCATAGCCGAAATGGCGCGCGAA
>CAZTVN010000001.1:50473-66772 GCA_964617145.1 uncultured Candidatus Peribacteria bacterium | reverse complement strand
TAAAAAACATGGAGGATTTTTGGTCGAACTTGAAAAAGTACCTGTAAAATATGCCAATTTAAGCCCTTGGGAAATTTGGATTTCCGAATCTCAGGAAAGAATGACTTTAGCCATTCCTCCAAAAAATTGGAAAAAATTTGAAGCCATCATGAAAAAACACGATGTCGAATCAACCATTATTGGGACATTTAATAATACGGGCAAGGGCATAATAACGTACCATGAAAAAACTATTTTTGATATGGATCTTGAATTTCTTCACGAAGGTCTTCCTCAAAAACAATTCAAAACCCAAACCTTTAAAATTCATCACGAAGAGCCCAAAAATCTGATACCAAAAAACATAAAAAATGATCTCACTCCCATTTTTCATGACATGGTAAAAAGATTCAATATCGCCTCCACGGAATTTATTTCAAGGCAATACGATCACGAAGTCCAAGGGACATCCGTCATAAAACCTCTGCAAGGAAAAGGTCGCGTAAATGGCTCTGCGGCAGTCAATAAACCAGTATATGACTCATGGAAAGGCATCGTAACCTCATTTGGGATCTATCCTCGTTTCAGCGATATCGATACCTATCACATGGCAGCTTGCTGCATAGATTCTGCAATACGAAATGCCATAAGCTGCGGTGCCAGCCTCGACCATCTCGCCATTTTAGATAACTTTTGTTGGTGCCAAGCCTACGATTCAAAAAAACTATACGAACTCAAAAAAACGCTTAAAGCTTGCTCTGATTACGCCATTTCCTATGGAACGCCTTTCATTTCAGGAAAAGACAGTATGTTCAACGATTTCCACGGCTTTGACGAAAATGGAAAACCTCTCAATATTTCGATTCCACCAACTTTGCTTATTTCAACCATTGGAGTCATTCTTGATGTAAGAAAAACCGTAACACTCGATTTCAAAATACCGGGCGACTTGATCTACCTTCTTGGAGAGACTTTTGACGAACTCGGCGGATCAGAATATTTCACCTATCTTGGAGAAAAAGAAAGAGATAAACCATATATTGGAAATAATATCCCAAAAGTCGATGCAGAAAAAAATAAAAAAATCTATCGCGCACTCCATGATGCCATTCAAAAAGACTTAATTGCCTCTGCGCAGAGCCTCAATCTCGGTGGCCTCGCTATCGCCCTTGCAAAATCAGCAATTGCTGGACAACTCGGCTTCGAATTAGATTTACAAAATGTAATCAACAAAATCCCGAAACATCGATCAAATCAATCCAATCATCCAAATAGGCTCATGAGAAAAATGCTCACTATGCTTTTCTCCGAATCTCAAGGCCGCCTTCTCGTCTCCATCGCACCAAGCAACAAAAACACCTTTGAAACTATGTTTAAAAATCTCCCACACACATTTCTCGGAAAAACCACAAATAAACCAAAAATCACTATAAAAAACGCCAACTCCCCTATCATCGAAACCGACATCAAAATGCTGACTGTCAACTACCGCTCAACTTTTAAAAATTTCTAATAACCATGCTAAAACCGCGCATAATCATCATGACCGGATACGGAATAAACTGTGAAGAAGAAACAGCATACGGCTTCAAATACGCTAATGGTGAGCCAAAAATCGTCCATATTAACGATCTTATTGAAGGAAACGACTCTCTCGATCATTATCAGATTCTCTCCTTTCCGGGAGGTTTTGCCTACGGAGATGACACAGGGGCAGGAAAGGCGCTCGCAAATCGTGTAAAAAATCATCTCATGGATAAAATTTTAAAATTCATTGAAAAAGATCGCCTTATTATCGGTATTTGCAACGGTTTTCAAGTAATCGCCAATATCGGGCTTATCCCTGCTTTTGAAAAAAATTATGGAAAACAACTCGTAGCGCTCAATCGAAATGCGCAAGCGATCTACAATGACCGTTGGGTCGATCTTGAAGTTCAAGAAGGCCAAAAACAAAATCCTTGGCTTCGCGACCTCGATCAATTCCCTTTACCCATAGGCCATGGCGAAGGAAATTTTTACGCGCCGCCAAAAATATTGAAAAAAATTAAAGAAAAAAAACTCATCGCACTCAAATATATTAAAGGAGAAATATGCGATTATCTCGATCTTCCAAAAAATCCCAACGGATCTCTAGAAGATATTGCGGGCATCACAGATGAAACTGGTCGCATCCTTGGACTTATGCCACACCCTGATCGCGCGCTTTTTATGACCTGCCGGCCAGATTGGCCTTATTTAAAAGAAAAATTTAAACGCCATGGACGAAAAATGCCAAAAGAAGGACCAGGCATAGCCATTTTTAAAAATGCCATAAACTATTTTCTTAAATAAAATTTCTTATCTCAGAACGGCCTATAATGGAGTACAAAATATATCAAGAGGGCCCAGATGAAGGCGAAAGGACAAAATATTATGCAGCTTTTCAACTGCCATTTCCATGGAAAAATGGATCAATATATTCTAAATTACCACTTGTTGGAAATTTTCATGTCAATGACAGACAAGAAAAAACATTTTTGACATTCATAGACTCATTTCAAGGCACACGAGAAGAATTCGAAAGAAGGTTAGCGGAAATCTTAAAAAATCTCTGAAAAACTTACATTGCTTAACGAAAATTCAAATTTAGGCTACCTGCCTGTCGCTATCTGTCAAACAGGCAATAAGCTGACTTTTCAGCATGTCCCTAATTCCTTTACAAAACCTTGCGCTTTAGCCATCATCCGAGATACCATAACGAAGGTAAAATTGACCTTTTATTTCTATGCTCGACCTCAAACTCATCAGAGAACAAAAAGAAACCATCAAAAAAAATATTGCTCGTAAAGGAGCGGAAGAAAAACTCATCGACAACGTGATTTCACTCGATCAAGAATATCGAGAACTTTTACAAAAAACTGAAGAATTGAAAGCAAAAAAAAACAAAACATCTGAAATGATCGCCAAAGTGGAAGAAAAAGAAAAAGAGGAACTCATTGCCTCAATGCAAAAAGTAAGCGACGAAGAGAGAGAGATAATGGGAAAAATGAGAAATCTCAAAAATCAGCTCGATAACGAACTCATCTTGATTCCCAATCCGCCTCTCCCATCTGTTCCCGACGGACAAGATTCATCCGAAAATCTCGTAATAAAAACCATAGGAGAAAAACCCGAATTTGATTTCACTCCAGTTGACCACGTAGAACTCGGGGAAAAACTCAATCTCATTGATATTGAAAGTGCCTCAAAAACCTCTGGTTCGCGCTTCTATTATTTAAAAAATGAAGCCGTGCTTTTAGAGTTCGCCCTCATACAATTTACAATGAAAAAACTCATACAAAAAGGCTTCATACCAATAATACCACCTGTATTAGTACAAGAAAAAGCCATGTTTGGAACCGGATTTTTCCCCGCAGATCGAAATCAAATCTACCATGTAAATCCCGAAGACGACGACCTTTATCTTGTAGGAACAGCCGAAGTACCGCTTTGCATGCTCCATTTTAACCAGATCATCCCTTCCGAAAAATTACCACTACGCTACGCTGGTTTTTCAACTTGCTTTCGACGCGAAGCAGGAACATACGGCAAAGATACACGAGGGATCTTGCGCGTTCACCAATTCGACAAAATCGAAATGTTCAGCTTTTGTCATCCAGAAAAATCAGAAGAAGAACACGATTTCATCCTTACAATCGAAGAAGAAATCATGCAAGAACTTGGCTTGCATTATCAAGTAGTTAATATTTGCAGTGGCGATCTCGGAGCACCAGCAGCAAAAAAATACGATATCGAAGTCTGGTTGCCAGGCCAATCTGCCTATAGAGAACTTACAAGCTGTTCAAATTGCACGGATTTTCAAGCAAGAAGATCAAACATCCGCTATAAAGCAGGAAAGGGGAAAAATGAAATCCTTCACACCTTAAATGGTACAGCCTGTGCCATTGGACGTACCTTAATCGCCATCCTCGAAAATTATCAAAATCAAGACGGATCAATAAGAGTCCCCGAAGTTTTGCAAGGATATATCGGAAAATCAGTAATCGAACCGCTCCCAAAATAGCTTCAGAGCACTTGAACACAAAACCAATTTCTGCTATGATATAAAGATAAAAAATATATAGAAAAACGCCTCATGCTCACACTTTCCTCAGAATCTCTGGAAGGTTACGGCTTAAACCGTATTTTCGCCTTTGTAAAAGAAGCTGGATTTGATGGTATCGATATTACACTCGATCCGTCAAATTTTGACACCTTAAACGCAGACTATTTACACGAACTTATAAAAACATACAATCTTCCCATTGTCGCTCTTCAGCTAGGCCTCAATTCAAGCCATAGAGATATTTTGAATGCCGTAGAAATGGCAAAAAAAATTGAGGTAAAAATCATCATTGTTCAGCCTCCAAGAATCACACAATTTCGAGAAATCCAATGGTTTAAAACACAAATCCCAAAACTTCGAAAGAAAGAAAATCTCTCAATAGCGCTAGAAAATGCCTCTCCAAAAACCTATTTTGGGATCATCCCCCAAAGAGCCATGAACAATTTAGTCGAACTCAAACGCTTTAAACACGCTTGCCTTGATACTTCTCGTCTCGCAGAAAAAAAAGAAGAAATTATAAAAGTTTCAAGCCTATTAAAGGATTATCTTGTGCACATTCATCTTTCCAATGTATATCGAGGACAAGGGCATAATTTACCGACAAAAGGCATACTGCCTCTCGAAAGCTTCTTAACAAAACTCAAAGATTTTAACTATAAAGGAGCGATTTCTCTAAAAATCTTATCAAAATATCTCGAGGCAGGAAACGACGAACGAGTAATGACAAATCTAAAAGAATGCAAAACATTCTACGAAAAATATTTTTTGCAAAAATAAAATATTTTATAAAAAAAGCAAGTTATTTTCATTCTCGAAAATACTTTCATTTGACTTAAGAGAAAAAATGAGTAAAATAATACAAGCTATCAGATAAAAAACCCACAAAAATTTTCTCTTACAATGAAAAAATTTAAGAGTGGGATTAATATGGATGAGTAGCGGAAGATAGCACCTTGAGACTCTTTTTAAAATATCCAAATTATCATGACAAAGTCTCTATCTTCCTCAAAAAAAATAAAAAAAATTGCTCCTAAAACAAAAAACAAAAAACAAAAAACAAAGGTTCAAAAGCCCGAAAAGCTCATTGAACCAAAAATAATAATAGCGCCAACAAAGCGGGTGCATTTTCACAATCGCGACGATGATTATGCCCTACCCCATCTTATTGAGGTCCAAATTCAAGCCTATAAATGGTTTCTTGAAGAAGGAATAAGGGAACTTTTAGACGAAATTTCACCAATATCCGATTTCTCCAATAAAAAGCTCGAACTCCATTTCCAAAAACACTCGATAGGAGAAGCCAAGTATACGCCTTATGAATGTAAAGAAAAAAACTTGAGTTACGAAGCCCCTCTAAAAGTTCATGTTCAACTTATTAATAAAGAAACAGGAGAAATTAAAGAACAAGATATCTTTTTGGGAGGGATACCTCTCATGACTGATAAAGGAACATTTATTATCAATGGTATAGAACGAGTGGTAGTAAGCCAGTTGGTGCGATCACCAGGAGTTTTCTTTTTTCGAAATAGTATGGCTCCAGAATTTTGCTGCGCAAAAGTTATCCCAAAGCGAGGAGCGTGGCTCGAAATCGAGACAGATAAGAAGGGTATAATCTCTGTAAAAATAGATCGAAAACGAAAAATTCCTGTTACAAGTTTGTTTCGAGTTTTTGGCTACGAAACAGACAAAGAAATTTTGAATATCTTTAAAGATGTCAATATAAACACAAATATTGATTATATTCTCAATACCTTAGAAAAAGATCCAGCAAAAACTGTTGATGAGGCGTACAAAAATATTTATCGGAAAATACGTCCCGGCGATCTGGCAACTCCTGAAAACGCAAAATCGCTCATTCAATCAATGTTTTTCGATTACCGAAAATATGACATGGGCCCGGTTGCGCGCTATAAATTCAATAAAAGATTTAAAATCAATATTCCAAACGATCCTAAACATCACATTTTTCAAATTCAAGATCTTGTACATATTCTAAAATATCTTATTCAACTCAACAACGGCGAAAAAGTACCTGACGATATTGATCACTTAAGCAATCGACGAGTAAGAGCGGTTGGGGAACTCGTACAAAATAAGTTTCGAGTTGGACTACTTCGTACGGATCGCATCGCGAAAGACAGAATGACTGTAATGGATCTCGATACCGTGACTCCAACTCAACTTATCAATTCACGCCCGATAACAGCGGCACTACGCGAATTTTTTGCGAGTTCTCAACTTTCACAGTTTATGGATCAAACCAATCCTCTTTCGGAACTCGCTCACAAGCGTCGTCTTTCAGCTATGGGGCCAGGTGGTCTTTCGCGTGAACGTGCATCCTTTGATGTCCGAGATGTACACGCATCTCACTATGGACGTATTTGTCCCATTGCTACTCCTGAAGGACCAAACATTGGACTTGTGGTACATCTCGCAAGTTATGCAAAGGTAAATAAATATGGTTTCATCGAAACTCCTTTCAGGGAAATACGAAACACGATTAGCCCGGATAAAGCTTTAGGTTATACCGTAAGCAAAACGATAAGCGATGCAAAAACGAAAAAAATTATCGTACGTTCCGGACAAGCTCTCACGAAAGAAATAATTCAAAAGATAAAAAAAATTAAACAATATGAGAAAGAAATTCCAGTTAATGCTTATTTGACATCAAAAGTCGAATATTTTGATGCGGAATCTGAAAGAGACCTTGTCATTGCTGAAGCCAACACTCCTACAAACGAAAAAAAACAAATTATTGGTACGCGAGCTGCATCTCGAAAGAATGGAGAACCAATTTTAGCTCACATTAATGACATTACACACATCGATGTTTCACCAAAACAAATTATCTCCGTGACAACATCGCTCATTCCATTCCTAGAACACGACGATAATACCCGTGCATCCATGGGATCAAACATGCAACGCCAAGCAGTACCACTCCTTCGTCCACAAGCGCCAATTGTGGGAACCGGTATGGAGCGAATAGCGGCTATAAGCTCGGGACACTGCTTTATTGCTGAAGAGAATGGAATTGTCTTAAGCGTCGATGCCGGCCAAATAACCATTCTCTACGATAGTGGAAGAAAAATAAAATACGATCTCTTAAGCTACGTCCGATCAAATCAAGCAACCTGCATACATCAACGTCCAATCATAGAAAAAAATCAGCGAGTGAAAAAAGGAGATGTGCTTTGTGATGGGCCAGCTATTGAAAACGGCGAACTCGCTCTAGGAGAAAATCTCGTAGTCGCTTATATGGCATTCCGTGGATACAATTTCGAAGACGCGGTAGTAATCTCAGAAAGACTTCTGCGAGACGACGTATATTCATCAGTGCATATCGAATCATTCACTATCGATATTCGAGATACAAAACTCGGTCCAGAGACCGTTACAAGAGACATACCAAATGTGGGGGAAGCCCGTCTTAAAGATCTTGATGAAGATGGTGTGGTCCGAATTGGAGCCTCGGTAAAAGAAGGAGATATCTTGGTTGGAAAAATTACTCCAAAAGGTGAAACAGAACTCACGGCAGAAGAGCGACTTCTTCGTGCGATTTTTGGAGAAAAAGCAAAAGATGTAAAAGATTCTTCCTTAAGACTCCCTGGCGGAGAAGGAGGAAAAGTAGTGGGAGTACAAATCTTCTCAAGAGAAAATGGAGACGAACTTTCAACAGGGGTGAATAAACAAATAAAAGTTAATGTCGCGCAAATGAGAAAAATTTCAGTCGGCGATAAAGTAGCAGGTCGACACGGAAATAAGGGAGTAATATCAATTATCGTCCCTCAAGAAGATATGCCGTATCTTCCAGATGGGACTCCCGTTGACATCATTTTAAATCCTCTCGGGGTTGCTAGTCGTATGAATATTGGACAAATTCTTGAAACGCATCTTGGCTGGGCTGCATCGAAACTTAATATGCAGGTAGCCTCTCCAGCTTTAGATGGAGTACGTCCGGAAAAAATCCACGAACTTCTAAAAAAATCAAATCTCGAAGAAAGTGGGAAAATACAACTCTATGATGGTCGAACGGGAGAAGCATTTGATCGGCCAACAACGGTAGGAATAACCTACATTATGAAATTAAGTCACCTAATTGAGGATAAAATTCATGCTCGTTCAGTAGGTCCTTACTCTCTTGTCACGCAACAACCTCTCGGAGGAAAAGCCCAACACGGGGGGCAGAGATTTGGAGAAATGGAGGTATGGGCACTTGAAGCCTATGGCGCAGCCCATATACTTCAAGAAATGTTAACGATCAAATCTGATGATGTCAGGGGAAGAGCAAAAGCTTATGAAGCCATTGTTAAAGGAGAACCTATTTACAAACCTCGTACCCCAGAAAGCTTTAATGTATTGGTAAAAGAACTACAAAGCCTTGGATTAAAAGTTGAACTTATGCAAATAGATAAAGATCAATGGATTGCTGAAGATGCTGAACACTTTCTTGAAGAAGTAGAAGAAGAGGAAACAGCTGGCGCAACCATAACCCCCAGAGAAAAAGAAATTGCATCAAATCTTAAAGATGAAACAGGAGAAATTTTGACCGAAGAAGATGCGTTTGAAGAAGTTGCTGATGAAAATTTCGTTGAAACTTAAAACAATTTCTTCTTAAAAAATTACCTTTAAATATATAACCTTACGAAAATATGAGAAGTGTAAATAAAGTTATACTGATCGGGAATCTCACAAGAGACCCGGAGCTTAAACTCACCCCTTCTAACCAAGCAGTGGCGACCTTTGGACTTGCGACCAATCGCGAATGGATGACCAGAGACAAATCAAAAAAGGGATCAACAGAATTTCATGAACTCGTTGCGTGGGCACGACTTGCCGAAATATGTCACAAAAATCTCAAAAAAGGAAAACTCATTTATATTGAAGGATATCTAAAAACTCGTAACTGGGATACTCCAGAAGGAATAAAAAAATTCAAAACGGAAGTAATTGTGCAAGACATGATAATTCTTGAAAAACGACCAAAAGAACAAGAAAATGAGATAACTTCATCAAGCGAGGGAGAAACACTCTTTGAAGAAGAATATGAATCCATATCAATGGATAATGAAGAAAACCACGAATCCAATGATGACAAAAAACTAAATATCGACAGCGATCTCGGCCTATAAATTTTTAACTTTCTTCTCATGAATGTAGAAGCAAAAAACAAGATCAACAATTTTAACGCCATTGCTATATCCATTGCTTCTCCTGAAGACATTTTATCTTGGTCTCATGGTGAAGTAAAAAAACCGGAAACAATAAATTACCGAACGCAAAAACCCGAACGCGATGGATTATTTTGTGAACGTATTTTCGGTCCAACAAAAAATTGGGAATGTTATTGTGGAAAATACAAACGCATCCGCTATAAAGGAGTAATCTGTGAAAAATGCGGAGTAGAAGTAACTCGTTCGATTGTGCGACGTGAACGCATGGGGCATATTAAACTTGCGGCACCGGTAACACACATCTGGTTTTTACGATCAACGCCAAGTAGAATCGGACTTTTATTGGACCTTCCGATAAAAACTATGGAACAAGTGGCATATTTTGCGGCTTACATAGTCACTCACGCTGATGAAAAAGGGAAGGAGGAAACTCTTGAACAACTCAAAGAAGAATTTTCTACTCACAGACAAAATATTCAAAAAGAATTAAAAGAAGAAAAAAGTCGCCTGTCAAAAGAAGGCAAGGGAGCAAAAGAACTCGATCAAGTCGAAAAAGAATACGCAATAAAAATAGATGAACTTCGAGATCAATACAATCAGGCAAAAGAAGATCTCGAAAACTTAAAAATTTGTTCAGTACTTTCTGAGCTCGAATACAGGGATATGTCGATGAAATTCGGACATATATTCAAAGCTGGAACTGGAGCCGAAGCCATACGCACCATTATCGAAAACACCGATCTCAAAAAACTTATAGAAAATCTCAAAAAAGAGACGAAAAAAGCTCCAACCCAAAAACAAAAAAAAATCATTAAAAGAATGAGGCTTGCAGGAGGCTTTTTAAAGGCAGGAATTAAACCAGAATGGATGGTTATTACAGCACTGCCAGTCATTCCACCCGATCTACGTCCAATGGTACAACTCGATGGAGGAAGATTCGCAGCCTCCGATCTCAATGATCTCTACAGAAGAGTGATCAACCGAAACAATCGTCTCAAAAAACTCATTGCTATAGGAGCTCCAGAGGTTATCTGTAGAAATGAAAAAAGAATGCTACAGGAAGCAGTCGACACATTGCTCAATAACAGCGCAAGGCAGGGAAAAGCGGTCTTTACTTCTGGAGATAAAAGAAAATTACGTTCTCTCTCAGACATGCTCAAGGGAAAACAGGGCCGTTTTCGTCAAAATCTTCTTGGAAAACGTGTTGATTATTCAGGTCGTAGCGTTATCGTTGTAGGTCCGCAACTTCAACTTCATCAATGCGGATTACCAAAACAGATGGCCCTCGAACTTTTCAAGCCTCATGTTATTGGAAGACTTATTCGAGAAGGCTACGCACACAATCTCAAAAACGCTGAAAAATTGATAAATATTGGAAAAAAAGAAGTTTGGGATATTCTCGAAGAAATTACCAAAACACATTTTGTGCTTTTAAATCGCGCTCCAACACTTCACAGACTTGGTATCCAGGCATTTCAACCCATCCTTATCGAAGGAAAAGCCATTCAAGTGCACCCTCTGGTATGCGCTGCGTTTAATGCAGACTTCGACGGAGATCAAATGGCGGTACATGTACCTTTATCAGATCAAGCACAAAAAGAATGTCAAGAACTCATGCTCTCGACTCAAAATCTTCTAAAACCTTCAGCGGGTGAACCAATCACGACAGCAACTCAAGACATGGTACTCGGATGCTACTATCTCACAAAAATTAACAAAGGATTGAAGGGAGAAAATATGGTCTTTGTTGATTTCGATGAAGCTATGCGTGCATATCAAATGGGATTCGCGCACTTGCAGGCTCAAATCAAATGCAGAATAAAAGGAGAAATCATCGAAACCTCTATCGGAAGACTCATTTTCAACACGGTTATTCCAGAAGAGCTCGGTTTCCGAAACGAAGTTATAAACAAAAAAGTCTTAAAAGACCTCATCGCAGAATGTTTCGAACTTTTAGGAAACAATATCACGACTCAGCTCACTGATAAAGTTAAAGATCTTGGATTTTATTACGCGACCGTCTCAGGGCTATCTATCGCCTCTTCAGATATGATAATTCCTGCAGCAAAAGTAAAAAT
The DNA here is from genome assembly GCA_964617145.1 of uncultured Candidatus Peribacteria bacterium. Taxonomy (GTDB): domain Bacteria; phylum Patescibacteriota; class Gracilibacteria; order UBA1369; family JACRIC01; genus CAZTVN01. Next base: position 55,457 of record CAZTVN010000001.1, on the reverse strand, counting down.
CATTGAAGAAGCATCAGAAAGAGCAAAAGAAATAAATAGTCAATTTTGGAAAGGATTCGTAACAGATGAAGAGCGTTATATCAATACGATAAAAATCTGGTCAGAAGCCAAATCAAAGATTACCAGTGCTATGATCGACAGCATACAAGAAAATAACGACATCTTTTATATGATTGACTCAGGAGCGCGTGGAAACTGGGGACAAATCACACAGCTATGTGGAATTAAAGGCCTTGTGGCTAATCCCGCTGGTCGTACCATAGAGCTTCCCGTGAAATCAAACTTAAAAGAGGGATTTACCATTCTTGAATATTTCATCGCGACTCACGGTGGACGTAAAGGAAAATCAGACACAGCTTTGAAAACGGCAGAAGCAGGTTATTTGACTCGCCGGCTCGTTGATGCTGTTCAAGACATTATTATCAAAGATGACGACTGCCGCTCAGAGCACATGCATGAAATAAACAAAAAAGAAAGCCTTCTTATTGGTGAAGAATTTGAAAATAGAATCTTCGGCCGAACACTCGTATCAAATATTATTGACCCAAAAAGTAAAGAAATTATCGCCAAAAAAGGAGAAGAAATAGACCAAAAAATTATTAAAAAAATTAGAAAAAATAAAATTGAAGAAGTGGGAGTGCGTTCCGTAATGATGTGCAAGGCAAAAGGCGGGGTCTGCCGAAAATGTTATGGAAAAGATCTAGGTACGAACAAAACCGTTGAACTCGGAACAGCGGTTGGAATTATAGCAGCTCAAAGCATCGGAGAGCCTGGAACTCAGCTTACCATGAGAACATTTCACATGGGAGGAGTGGCCGATGAAGCAGATATTACTCAAGGTTTGACTCGGGTTGAAGAACTGTTTGAAGCCAGACCGCCAAAGACAGCGGCTGTATTGGCTGAAATCAAAGGAAAAATAAAAATTAATCGCAAAACCGATCAAGTCGAAGTAGTGTTAACATCGGAAAAAGCTTTAGATGTGACTCAAAATATACCTCCAGATTTTGAAGTTACTATTAAAGAAGGAGAAAAGGTTAATGAAAAAGACGTCATCGCAAAATCAAGCGAAACCAAAAAAGTTTTAAGAGCAATTATTCCAGGAAAAATAAAAAAAGTAGAAAAAAATAGCATCCTCATAACTTCTACGGGACCAGTAGAAAAATATTACAAAATACCTTACAAACGAACGTTACGGGTAAAAAATGGAGATGAAGTATTTCCTGGAATGCCTCTTACTATTGGACACATCAATCTCAAAGAATTGATGGAACTTACCAATATCTATGAAGTTCAAAGATACATCGTGACCGAAGTACAAAGTATCTACGCCTCTCAGGGACAAAGTATTAATGACAAACATATCGAAATTATCGCAAGACAAATGGTATCAAAATCACGAATTCTTGATGCGGGTGATGGTGACTATTTGCCGGGAGATGTAGCAAACGTTATTGATATAGAAGAAAAAAATGAGCAAATTCGGAAGAAAAAAGGCAAAGAAATACGCTACGAAAGACTTTTACTCGGCCTTACAAGAATTGCCCTGCAAACCAATAGTTGGCTCGCAGCAGCATCGTTCCAAGAAACTATCCGAGTGCTGGTGGAAGCAGCCTCAACACGAAAAATCGATTTTCTTGAAGGGTTAAAAGAAAACGTTATTATCGGAAAACTTATACCCGCAGGAGAAATTTACAGAAGGAAAGCACAAGAAAATAATCAAGAAAGTTAAAACAAAACAAAAAACTATTGCCTTGATCTCAATTTTTCCCTAAACTCCGAATGCAGCCAAAATTGATTATTAAACTCTAAAATAGGTAACGTGCCAACCATTAATCAACTCATCAAAAATCCGCGAAGATCTCCAAAAAAGAAAAGCAAATCGCCAGCGCTCTTAACTATAATGAACACATTAAAAAATAAGGCTACGAAGCTTAATTGTGCTTTCAAGCGAGGTGTTTGTCTTCAAGTAAAAACCATGACGCCAAAAAAACCAAACTCAGCCCTTCGCAAAATCGCAAGAGTGAGACTCACAAATGGCATGGAAATTAATGCTTACATTCCTGGTGAAGGACACAATCTACAAGAACACTCAATAGTACTTGTTCGAGGAGGAAGAGTAAAAGATTTACCGGGTGTACGGTATCACATAATACGAGGAACGCTGGATACTTTAGGTGTCGAAAATAGAAAAAAAGGGCGTTCGAGGTACGGCGCTAAAAAACCTAAGTCTTAATATTTTAAATTTTTATGGCTCAGAAAAGAACTCTATTCATTCCGGAAGGATCCGATCCGATGCGCGAAAAATTTATTAATTACATCATGAATCGGGGTAAAAAAGGCGTTGCAAGAAAAATTTTTGAAGAATGTATGAAAATTATTAAAGAAAAAACAAAAGAAAATCCAATAAAAATTTTTGAAAAAGCCGTTGAAAATGTGAAACCAAATATAGAAGTAAAAGCTCAACGAGTAGGAGGATCCGTATATCAAATACCTCGCGAAGTACCATCAAATCGACAAATAATGCTTTCTTACCGATGGATTTTAAAGGGTGCCCGATCAAAAAAAGGAGCAAAAATGGCTCAAAAGCTCGCTAACGAACTTATAGATGCTTCAAATGGAATAGGCCTAGCAGTAAAAAAGAAAGAAGAAACACACAAAATGGCTCAAGCCAATAAGGCATTTGCTCATTTTGCTCGCTACTAAAAAAATTATGTCTGAAAATCTTTTAAACCTCCGAAATATCGGAATTATTGCTCATATAGATGCCGGGAAAACAACCGTTTCCGAACGTGTTCTTTTCTATACGGGAAAAAATTACAAAATAGGCGAAGTACACGAAGGTGAAGCCACTATGGACTGGATGGAACAAGAGAGAGAACGGGGGATCACTATTACTTCCGCGGCAACAACATGCTTTTGGAAAGATATTCGAATCAACCTCATTGATACACCTGGACACGTCGATTTCACGGCTGAAGTGGAAAGATCTCTTCGGGTGCTTGATGGCGGAGTAGTAGTTTTCGATGGTTCTCAAGGTGTTGAACCTCAATCAGAAACTGTATGGCATCAAGCAGATAAATATCACGTGCCTCGCATCGCCTTCATTAATAAAATGGATAAAACCGGAGGCGATTTTTTTATGAGTTTGGAATCTATTCACCAAAGATTAAACAAAAATGCTGTAGCCATTCAACTTCCTATTGGCGCAGAAAGCGAATTTAAAGGAATAATCGATCTTATCACAAAAAAAGCTTACACATTCAGCGGAAAACATGGTGAAACGCTCGAAGAGGGAGAGATTCCAAGCTCTATGCAAAATCAAGTAGAAGAATATCGACATAAAATTGTTGAAAAGGCGGCAGAAAGTGACGTATCGCTATTAGAAAAATATCTTGAAAAAGGAGATCTTTCTGAAGAAGAAATAAAAAAAGGTTTAAGAAAAGGAACAATTATCAATCAAATTATTCCCGTTCTATGTGGTTCTGCACTCCAAAACATGGGAGTCCAACTCGTACTCGATGCGGTAAAAGAATATCTTCCCTCCCCTCTCGATATTCCTCCAATAAAAGGAAAAAATCCAAAAACTGATGAAGAAGAAACGCGAAAATCTGATGAAAATGAGCCATTTTCAGCCCTGGCTTTTAAAATCGCAACAGATCCTTTTGTGGGAAAACTCTGTTTCATTCGGGTATATTCAGGGAAATTACCAGCAGGATCCTACGTCTACAATGCAACAAAAGAAAATAAAGAACGCGTCGGAAGACTGTTGCGCATGCATTCCAATCAACGCGAAGAAATAAAAACAATCACCTCAGGAGATATAGCAGCCATTGTGGGATTAAAAGGAACAAGTACAGGAGATACACTCTGCGATGAAAATCACACTATAGTGCTCGAATCTATCGAATTTCCTGAGCCAGTAATTTCCATAGCCATTGAACCAAAAACCAAAGCAGATCAAGAAAAAATGGGTAACGCACTTCGAAAATTAACAGAAGAAGATCCAACATTTCAAGTGAGAACCGATGAAGAAACAGCCCAAACCATTATTGCGGGAATGGGAGAACTTCATCTTGAAATCATTGTTGATCGTCTAAGGAGAGAATTCAAAGTAGAAGCCAATATTGGAAGACCTCAAGTCGCTTATCGCGAAACGATTCAGAAAGAAGTGGAAATGGAAAAAAAATATATCAAACAAACAGGAGGTCGAGGACAGTATGGTCATGTATGGCTTCGGGTTTCACCCAATGAAACTGGCAAAGGTTATGAATTTATCGACTCTATTGTTGGAGGAAGAATCCCAAGAGAATATATTCCAGCAGTAAACAAAGGTATTCAAGAAGCTTTAACACGTGGAGTAATTGCTGGCTATCCTCTTGTAGATATTAAAGCAGAACTTTTTGACGGATCATATCATGACGTAGATTCATCAGAAATGGCTTTCAAAATAGCAGGATCCATCTGCGTTCAAGACGCGGCAAAAAAAGCAGATCCAGTAATCCTTGAACCCATTATGAAAATTGAAGTAATAACACCAGAGGACTACATGGGAGAAGTTATGGGAAATCTCAATGCTCGCAGAGGACAAATCCAAGAAATGGGAAATCGAGGAGTCGTAAAATTCGTTAAAGCCTTGATTCCACTTGCCAATATGTTCGGATATGCAACAGATTTAAGATCTATGACGCAAGGAAGAGGAAGTTATTCCATGGAATTTGCGTCATACGAAAAAGTACCAGGAAATATAGCCGAAAAAATTAAGGAAGAAAAAGGCATGAAATAAAAAACTTTAACTTGCAATGTCAGGTTTTTTCCGCTACTATCTCTTCGCACTTTGCACTTTTAAAAAAACTTAACAACATCTATTATGGGAGTTAAATTTGATCGAAGTAAACCACATTTAAACGTAGGGACCATAGGTCACGTAGATCACGGAAAAACGACTCTTACGGAGGCAATCACGGGGGTACTTGCGAATGCCTAT
>CAZTVN010000001.1:0-50463 GCA_964617145.1 uncultured Candidatus Peribacteria bacterium | reverse complement strand
CTTCTCATCAAGAATATGAAACTCCAAATCGTCACTATGCTCACGTAGACTGTCCCGGGCATGCTGACTACGTCAAAAACATGATTACGGGTGCAGCTCAAATGGATGGAGCTATTCTTGTAGTATCAGCAGCCGATGGCCCAATGCCTCAAACCCGTGAACACATCCTTCTTGCTCGTCAAGTTGGAGTTCCAAAAATTATTGTCTTCCTCAATAAAATGGATATGGCGGACAGCGAAATTGCAGAACTCTCTGAGATGGAAGTCCGAGAATTGCTAAACAAATACGAATTTGACGGAGATAACGCCGTTATTATAAGAGGATCAGCATTAAAAGCTCTCGAATGTGCATGTGGCAAAGAAGATTGTGCGGCTTGTAAGCCTATTATTGACCTTGCCAAAGCGCTTGACGAACAAATTCCTCAACCAGTTCGTGAACTCGATAAACCCTTCTTAATGCCGGTTGAAGATGTATTTTCTATTAAAGGTCGTGGAACTGTGGCAACAGGTCGTGTCGAACAAGGAGTAGTAAAAGTGAACGAAGAAATAGAAATTGTTGGGGTGAAAGAAACCAGAAAAGTTGTGGTAACTGGAGTAGAAATGTTCCGCAAAGAGCTTGACCAAGGTCAAGCGGGTGATAACGTGGGACTACTTCTTCGAGGTATTGAAAGAGAAGAAATAGAACGCGGACAGGTCATTGCAAAGCCAGGCAGTATCACTCCTCACACCGAATTTGAAGCAGAAGTCTATATTTTGACTAAAGAAGAAGGTGGCCGCCATACTCCTTTCTTTAAAGGTTACAAACCTCAATTTTACATCCGAACCACCGATGTTACAGGAGAAGTTGAACTTCCTCAAAATGTGGAAATGGTAATGCCAGGCGATAACATAAAGATGGTCGTAAAACTCAGTGCGCCAATTGCTATGGATAGCGGGCTTCGTTTCGCTATCCGCGAAGGTGGCAGAACCGTCGGAGCGGGAGTAGTCGCTAAAATAATGAAGTAATGGCTGCCAAACAAAAAATACGCATTAAAATACGCTCATTTGACCATAAGGTAATCGACGAATCGTCACGCTTAATTATCGATACAGCTGAACGTAGCGGCGCTTTGGTTGCAGGGCCCATACCCCTTCCAACAAAAATAGAAAAATTCACAGTGAACAAATCAACATTTGTTCACAAAGATTCTCGTGAACAATTTGAAGTTCGTACACATACTCGCCTAATCGATATTTCTGAAACAACATCATCAACGATCGATGCCCTCACCAATCTCGATCTGCCAGCAGGAGTAGACATCGAAATTAAAATGTTAAGTCTGGAATCTTAAGGAGTTGTCTGAAAAACTAAGAAGGTGCTGAAAAAATCGCTACCCTACTTGCAAATTTATCAAAAGCAAAATTTCTTTTGATAAATTTTTAACTATCAATTTTTTTCATAAAAAAAATTTGACTTAAGGCCAATAAGAAGCTAAACTCATCCCTGCTTATGTTAAAAAAGTCAGAGGCTCCTTAAGGTGATTTGAAAAAAAACACCATAAGGAAATCAAAAGTCCAAAGACTAAAAAAATTATTAACCACTAAGTTATGCCAGGAATACTCGGCAAAAAAATAGGTATGACGCGGATTTTTGGAGATAACGGAAAGCCAATTCCCTTGACCATAGTGCAATGTGTACCAAATGAAGTTACGCAGGTCAAAACCTTGGAAAAGGATGGTTATTCAGCAATCGTTCTCGGATTTCAAAAACTGAAAAACCCAAAAAAGAATAAACAATTTTATTTCAAAAAAGAATTCCGCATTGAAAATGAAGAACAATATAAGAAAGGTAGCCTTGTAACCGTAGAAATGTTCCAAGAAAATGAGAAAGTAAAAATTAGCGGTATTTCAAAAGGAAAAGGATTTCAAGGAGTAATAAAAAGATTTCATTTCGCAGGGGGACCAGCTTCCCACGGTTCACATCATCATAGAGAACCAGGCTCAATTGGAGCCAGGGCAAAACCAGGTCGTGTTCATAAAGGGAAACGACTACCAGGTCATATGGGAAGTGAAATGGTTACGCTCAAAAAAGCCCCGATTGCCTATCTCAACAAAGAAGAACACCTTATAGGAATAAAAGGGCCAATACCCGGAAGCAAAAATAGTCTCGTCATCATAAGAAAAATTTCATAATGAAAATAGATCTCTACACACAAATGGGTGAAAAAAAAGGACAAATTACTCTAAACGAAAATATTTTCGGAATAAAGGTAAATCACGACCTCATGCATCAATATTTGAGATATCAACAAGCAAACAAAAGAATCGCTATTGCGCATACAAAAACGAAAGGAGAAGTGCGTGGTGGCGGTAGAAAACCTCATCCACAAAAAGGGACAGGTCGGGCGCGTCAGGGTTCAACCAGAAATCCGCACATGAAAGGAGGAGGAGTAGCGTTTGGACCAAGAAATACTCAAAATTTTTCTCTCATGATGCCAAAAAAACAAAGAAGAAAAGCATTATTTTCATATTTATCAGCTTTAGCAAAAGGGGATCAAATTTTTGCCATCGAAAATTATGACAATGAAATAAAAACCAAAACATTTAAAACAATGATGGAAAAATTACCAATTCAAAGAAACGCTCTTTTTGTTTTATCAAAAAAACACGAATCCCTCGAAAAATCCGCAAGAAATATAAAAAATGTAAAAACGCTGCTCGTTAATTATCTCAATCCAGAAGATCTTTTAAAATATGAAAAAGTTGTTTTTATCGAAGAAGCTTTGAAGGAAATCGAAAACATTTTCTTAAAACTACGTAAACCTAAAATCTCTTAAATTCCTATTTTTAAAATGTACGAATTAGACTCAATAATACAGCCATTGGTAACTGAGAAAAGCACGAAAATGCAAGAAAAAGGGAAATATACCTTCTTGGCAAAGAAAAAAAGCACGAAAATTGATATTAAAAATGCGATTCGAAAAATATATGGAGTTCAAATAGAAAGCGTGAGAATGATCCCTATTAAACAAAAATATCGATTCTTAAAAAAGGGACAACTGATGGAAAAAAGAGATATGCTTAAAAAAGCTATTGTGACCTTAAAAGATAAAAAAAAGAAGCTTGATCTCAATAAATTTTTGAAAGAAAAATAATCGATATTTATAAACTATGCCTATTCAAATAATAAAACCAGTAACACCAGGAAGAAGACAAATGAGCGTACTCTCATACGAAGAGATCACGCGAAATCGTCCACACAAAAAACTTATAAAAGGGAAAAAAAGTGGATCAGGAAGAAATAATCAAGGGAAGATAACGGTGGCTCATCGCGGAAGTGGAGCAAAAAGAAACCAAAGAACCGTAGATTTCAAACAAATCGATAAACTCAACATTCCCGCAAAAGTCGAAGCCATAGAATACGATCCTGATCGAAACGCCTTTATCATGCTCGTTTGTTATAAAGATGGTGAAAGAAGGTATCATCTTGCTCCTCAAAAAATTGAAGTAGGAACAACTATTATAACAGCTCTTCGTGCAAAGGCAGTAATCGGAAATAGAATCAAAATTAAAAATATCCCTCCCGGATTCAATATTCACAATATCGAATTAAAGCCTGGTGCTGGAGGAAAAGTCATACGATCAGCAGGATGTTCAGCAAGAATGCTAGCACAAGAAGGCGATTACGTTTTTGTTGAGATGCCATCAGGAGAAATGAGGAAATTTCATAAAGAATGTTTTGCAACTATTGGATCTGTGAGCAATGGGGATTACAATCTTATCAAAATTGGTAAAGCAGGAAGAAAAAGACACATGGGAATTCGTCCAGTGGTTCGAGGGAAAGCAAAAAACCCAGTAGATCACCCTCATGGAGGTGGAGAAGGATCGCACCCGATAGGGCTTAAACATCCAAAAACTCCTTGGGGATTGCCAGCACTTGGGAAAAAAACAAGAAAGAGGAAAAAATACAGTGATCAATTTATTGTACGACGTCGTAAAAAAACGAAAAAATAATTAACTAACGTAATTAAAAAAATGGCTAGAAGTTCAAAAAAAGGCCCATACATAGATCAAAAACTTTTCAAAAAAGTAAAGTTGATGACAGAAAGTGGGGAAAAAAGACCTATAAAAACTTGGGCAAGGGACTGTGACATATCACCTGAATTTGTAGGACATACCTTCTCGGTACACAACGGTCATCAGCATATACCTGTATTTGTTACTGAAAACATGGTAGGACATAAGCTTGGAGAATTTTCTCCTTCGAAAAAATTCAAAGGACATGGAGGAAAAATGGCAAAAGAACAAGGAAAAACAGCCTAACATATCTAAAACTTTTCTATGAAAGCAATAATAAGACAAATCGCATTAGCACCTAAAAAAGCGCAAGTTGTAGCAGGACTCGTGAGAGGGAAAAAGGTAAACGAAGCTCTTGAACTCTTAAAATTTACTCCCAAAAAAGGTGCAAAAATAATCTTAAAAGCTATAAAATCAGCATCTTCAAATGCAGTAAATAATTTCAAACAGAATGAGAATGATCTTTATATTTCAGAAATCTACGTAACAGGTGGCAGGGTTCTGAAAAGAAGTATGCCGATTTCACGAGGAAGATCTCATCCAATCTTAAAAAGAACTTCTCATATTACGGTAAGCGTAAGTATTAAAGAAGAAGAAAAAAAAGAATTAAAAAAACCAACTCAAACTTCTTAAATTGTTTCTATGGGACAAAAGGTTAATCCGAAAATTCAAAGAATTGGTATCATTTACACTTGGCCGTCAAGATGGTATGCCAAGAAAAAAGATTATACAAAACTCATTCACGAAGACATCGAGATGCAAAAAGCCGTAATGAAAGAATTAAAAGATGCAGGAGTAGCTGAGATAGAAATTTATCGTACCGCAGGCAATATCGCGGTATACATACATTCAACAAAACCAGGCATCATTATCGGAAGACAAGGAGAAAATATCGCAGAATTAAAAGAAAAATTACAAAAAATGTTTGGATCCCGCTTTGAAATTTCTATTAAAGAAATAAAAAAACCTGATTTAAATGCATATATTGTAGCTGAAAACATAGCTCGTCAAATTGAAAGACGAATTTCTTATAGAAGAGCGGCAAAGATGACCATTGCTAAAGCAATGGAAAATGGCGCTTTGGGGGCCAAAATCCAAGTCTCAGGGAGATTAAATGGCGTGGAAATAGCGCGAAGTGAATATTTCTCAGATGGAAAAATTCCACTTCAAACATTTAGAGCAGATATTGATTATGCGTACGTCGTTGCCAAAACAAAATTTGGTATTATTGGCATCAAAGCATGGATCTATAAAGGAGAAATTTTTAAAAGGAAAAAGTCTGGTTCATTAAAATCAAAAACGGAAAAAAGGATTGAAGAAGAAACTACTCGTGAATTTTTACCCATTTAATTTTTAAAGCATTATGTTAGAACCCAAGCGAATGAAATTTCGAAAAAGTCACAGGCTGAGAGCTCAAAGAGGTGGAGTGGCAACGCGTGGTACAAAAATAAGCTTTGGAACTTATGGATTGAAAGCCTCAGAAACAGGAGAAATATCAGCTCGCCAAATCGAAGCAGCAAGAAAGGCCATGACTCACTATATTAAACGAGGTGGAAAGATCTGGATACGAATTTTCCCTCATAAAATAGTAACAAAAAAAGGGGCTGAAGTCCCGATGGGAAGCGGGAAAGGAGCTCCAGATAAATATGTGGCAGACATAAAAGCAGGAACCGTTATTTTCGAAATGGAGGGAGTAAGTGAAAAAATTGCTAAAGAAGCTATGCGCCTTGCACGCCACAAACTTCCAATAAAATCTAAATTTGTGACCCAATAATACATGATTACCTCACTAAACGAATTAAAAAACCTCAGCGAAAAAGAACTCATAAAAGAGCTCGAAAAAGCGCGAAAGGAAGTATTAAGATATAAAATAGGAATTCGCATGAAACAAATGAAAGATAGCCATACACTCAAAAAAAACAAAAAGTATGTGGCTCAAATCATGACAATTCTAAGCGAATCAAAAAAAGAAAAAGTACTTGCAGAAAAGAAAACTTCCGATACAATCTCTAGGGTTCACTAAAAATAAATTAAGATTATAATCTTATCACCATGAGGACAAAAAAGGGCGTAGTAACCAGCGACAAAAATGATAAAACCATTGTAGTGACGGTCAATACGTACAAAATGCATCCAAAGTATAAAAAACGCTATCGAACATCAAAGAAATTTCACGCACACGATCCCGAAAATAAGCACAAAGTTGGTGATGAAGTGGTAATATACGAAACACGTCCTTTAAGTAAATTAAAACGTTGGACAACGATACCACATGACAAAAACGAAGTATGATTCAACAACAAACAAGACTAAAAGTTACAGACAACACCGGCGCTAAAGAAGTTATGTGTATTAAGGTTATTGGAGGAAGTTTAAGGCGTTATGCTGGAATCGGAGACGTGATAATTGTAGCAGTAAAAGAGGCTCTTCCAACGGGGATTGTAAAGAAAAAAACTGTAGAAAGAGCTGTAATCGTTCGCACAAAAAAAGAAGTTAAAAGACCAGATGGAACATATATTCGATTTAGTGATAATGCCGTAGTAATTATTTCAAAGGATAACTTGCCAAAAGGAACACGTATATTTGGTCCCATAGCGAGAGAACTAAGAGAAAAAGGATTCCAAAAAATTATTTCACTTGCTGAAGAAGTCTTATAAGAACAATCTTACAACTATGAAAATTAAAATCGGTGACAATGTGCTTATCATCTCTGGAAAAGACAAGGGAAAAAAGGGAAAAGTCATGAAAACTTTCAAAAAAGCCGAAAAACTTATTGTCGAAAAAATAAATTTAAGAGTAAAACATATTAAAAAAAGCCAAACCAGACCAGGAGAAAAAATTCAATTTGAAGCGCCAATCACCGCATCCAATACGATGATTATTTGTCCACATTGTAAAAAAGCCGTTCGAATAAAATATAAACAAGAAGAAAAAGGTGGGAAAGAGCGTATATGCAAAAAATGTGAACAAAGTATGGATACCATTCAAAAAATTTCTCATAAGAAGAAAAAATAACCTGAAAAAACTGTATGAAATTCCGTGAACATTTCAAAAAAAACATTATTCCAAAATTGCAAAAAGAACTCAATATTGCAAATAAGCACGCTGTACCAAAAATAAAACTTATCAAAATTAATGTACGAATTGGGAGTTATTTAGCAGGATCAAAAGATTATTCTGAGGTGGTAAAAAATATTGCTGAAATTACTGGCCAAAAACCGATTGTTACAAAAGCAAAAAAAGCTATTTCAAACTTCAAACTTCGGGCAGGTATGCCAGTCGGAGTAGTAGTAACCTTACGAAAAGATCGAATGTACGACTTTCTCAATAAAATCATCAACGTAGTACTTCCAAGAACAAGAGACTTTCGTGGAGTTTCTGTGCGAAGTTTTGATGGTCATGGAAATTATTCCATTGGAATCAAAGAATTTACCATTTTCCCCGAAATAAAACCAGATGATGTAGTGAAAAATTTTGGTATGCAAATAACGATCGTCACAACGGCTTTAGACAATAAACTAGGATATAAACTATTACGTCAACTCGGCTTCCCTTTCAAAAAAGAAGAAGTAGCCGGCATCACCTCATAAAAGATATATGGCTAAAAAATCCCTGAGAGTAAAAAGCGAAAAACTGAAAAAAGCCTATTTAAAAAGCTTAACAAGTGGTAAAAAACCAAAAAATTCGACACGCGTTTATAATCGCTGTAGATTATGTGGAAGAAATCGCGGATATATGGGAAAATTCGATATGTGCCGAATATGCTTCAGATTTCTCGCTCGCGAAGGGAAAATTATGGGAGTCAAAAAATCATCTTGGTAAGATATAACTTCTCTTAAATTATGCATACCGATCCTATAGCTGATCTACTTACAAGAATACGAAACGCTTATCGCGCTGGGCGAGAAATCGTGAATATCAGTCATTCCAAATTAAAAGAAGAAATAGTGAAAAACCTCGTACAGACAAAATGGATAAAAAAGTATGAAGTCAAAGGTGAAGGAATCTTAAAAGCACTCGAAATAACCCTCCAAAATGAACAGATACCAATGGAAATAAAAAGAATAAGCAAGCCAGGAAGAAGAATTTATCTAAAAAATACAGAAATAAAACCAGTATTGAATGGTTTTGGAGTCGCACTTATTTCAACTTCAAAAGGTATTATGAGCGATAGAAAAGCAAGGAAAGAAAAATTAGGAGGGGAACTTATCTGCGAAATTTACTAACGAATTTTAAAAAATCTATGTCACGTATAGGGAAAAAACCAATCGTAATTCCAACAGGTGTTACCATCAAAAAAGAACAAGATACCATCATCGTACAAGGATCAAAAGGAACGCTTGATATCAAAATCCATCCAATGGTTGATGTGGAAACGCAGGAAAAAGTCATCAAAGTAAAGAGAAAAAACGATGAAAAAGAATCAAGAAGCTTACACGGGCTATTCCGAGCATTGATTCAAAATATGATTATCGGGGTTGAAAAAGGTTTTCAAAAAAAACTCGAAATACGAGGAGTGGGATACAAAATGGAAGTCAAAGAAAATGACCTCATGTTATCATTAGGTTTTTCTCACCCCGTTCGCTATCCGATTCCAAATGGAATACAAATCGAAATTGATAAAGAAATTAAAAACACGTTCATTATACGAGGAATAAATAAGCAACTTGTGGGACAGGTAGCAGCAGAGATACGGGGTCTAAAAAAACCCGAGCCATACAAAGGAAAAGGAATTCGCTACTTTGGAGAAAAAGTACAACAAAAAGCTGGAAAAGCCGCTTCAGGAGGAAAGGGATAATATTCTTATTCAAATACTACTATACGATATGCCAAAAAATCTTAAAAAATCAGCATTTGAAAAGCGAAAAAAGAGAACAAAAAACAAACTTGTCTCTAACACCATCAAATGGAAAGTGGTCGTATATCGCTCAAATATGCACAATTACGCGCAATTAATCGATAAAGAAAAAGGGAATACCTTTTTATCGAGCTCTGATTTAAAAATAAAAAAAGGAACCATAATGGAAAAAGCTTACGCAATCGGACAAAATCTCGCCAAAAAAGCACTCGAAAAAAATATTACTGAAATTATTTTTGACCGCCAAGGATACAAATATCACGGTCGAGTAAAAAAAATAGCTGAAGGATTACGAGAAGGCGGACTTAAACTCTAATTTTAATTTTCTCTCTATGGCATTTTCTCGCCCACCTAAAAAAAATCAACCAAAAGAACCAAAAGAATTTCAAGAAGAAGTCATTCAGATTGACCGAGTTACTCGAGTAGTAAAAGGTGGTCGCAGATTGCGCTTTCGAGCAACGGTTGTAATCGGAAATCTCAAAGGAAAAGTTGGAGTTGGCGTGGGAAAATCAAATGAAGTGGTAAATGCTATCCAAAAAGGCATTTCAAAAGCGAAAAAAAATCTTATTTCTGTAAACATTTACAAAGAAACAATCCCTCATGAAATAAAAGTAAAATACAAAACGGCAAAACTTATCATGCTCCCAGCATCTTTGGGTACAGGGCTTATATCGGGGGGATCTGTACGTAAAGTCATTGAACTCGCTGGAATAAAAAACATCATTACAAAATGTCTCGGTGCTTCAAATCGAATCAACAATGCCAAAGCAACTATATTAGCTCTAGAAAAACTCAAAAAACGGGAAGAAAAAAAGACACAACCAGAAAAAACTCAGCAAGAACAAGAAGCCGAAAAAAACTCTAAATCCAAGATAACCACTTAAATCATCATGTATATTCACGACCTCAAACCAAATAAAAAAAGTCGACGAAAAAGAATCGGAAGAGGAAATGGCTCAGGGCATGGAACCTATGCGGGGAAAGGAGTAAAAGGACAAAATGCGAGAAAAGGCTCAAAAGGTCCACGATTTGAAGGAGGTCAAACTCCCCTGCTTCGACGAATGCCAAAATTAAAAGGCTTTAAAAGCCCAAAACAAATAAAATATAAAATCATTAATATTGGTACCTTAGATAAATATTTTGAAAATGGAGAAGTGGTAAATGTTGAAACCCTTTATGCTAAAAAACTTATTGATAAAAAAACACAGTCCGTTAAAATTTTAGGCAGTGGTGAGTTGACAAAAAAACTCAAAATAGAAGTCCCTATTTCTAAAAAGGCTTCTGAAAAAATATCATCTTAAATAGCTTTTAACGTAAGTAAGTGTTCAAATACCTTCTTCAAATATGGAATTCTGTGGATTTAAGAAAAAAAATCCTTTTTACGATCGCAATCATTGTCATTTTTAGGATCGCGACACATATTACCATCCCTGGAATTGATAAAGATGCGCTAAAAGTAGTGCTTGATCAAAATAAAATTCTCGGGATTTTTAGTCTTTTAACAGGAGGAAGCGCGGAAAATTTTTCCATTGTTCTCATGGGACTCTCTCCGTATATTAACGCATCGATCATTATACAACTCTTAACCGTTATCATTCCAAGACTTGAGTCTATTTCAAAAGAAGGTGAACAAGGAAGAAACAAACTCAACATGTATACAAGATGGATTACCGTTCCACTCGCTTTTCTTCAATCTTATGGAATGATTTTACTGTTAAATTCTCAAAGTCCTGTCCCAATTGTGGAAAATATTAACAGTGCAAAAATTATTGTTCCCATTATGATTACGATTACTGCGGGAACAATTTTTCTCATGTGGCTAGGAGAACTTATCAGTGAAAAAGGGATTGGAAATGGAGTTTCGCTCCTTATTTTCGCGGGAATCGTAGCAAATATTCCAACAATAATTGGACAAACATTAGCAATTAGCCAACGTGAAGCTCAAAGAATTATACCTTTTGTAGCCTTAGTGATCGTTACTATTCTCTTAACGATACTCGTAGTTTTGATAACAGAGGCCGTACGAAATATCCCCATTACCTATGCAACACGATCTGCGAGAGGAAAAGGCGAACAAGCTGTCATCCCCATTCGTATCAATCAAGCAGGAATGATCCCAATCATTTTTGCTGTATCAGTAATAAATTTCCCCCTCCTTGCTGCGCGTCTTTTTTCCTCAAATTCACACACAAAATGGATTGTCGATGTCTCAAATTTTATCATTGCTCACCTACAAACCGACAAACCAGCGTATCTCATCATTTATTTTGCTCTCATTCTTGGTTTTTCGTATTTTTACGTCAGCATTACATTCAATCCTGAACAAGTGGCAGAAAATATACAAAAAAGAGGGGGTTTTATTCCAGGCATTCGTCCAGGAAGACAAACAGCCGAATATCTAGGAAAAATATCAAACAGACTCACGCTCTTCGGCGGACTTTTCATTGCATTTATCGCCCTTGCACCAATTCTTATTCAATTGGTCATTTCAGGATCGTCCTCAGGATCGGTACCACTTTTAATATCCGGAGCAGGAATGATTATCGTTGTCGGAGTAGTGCTTGACTTAATCCGACAAGTCAATGCACAGCTCGTAATGCACCACTACGAAAAATTCTATTAATACAATGGATTACGTTCTTTTTGGTATCCAGGGTTCTGGGAAAGGCACTCAAGGAAAAATTCTCGCAGAAAAATTAGGGCTAGAGATGTTTGAAACAGGAGCCTTTCTTCGCATATTGGCAAAAAAAAATAGCACTTTGGGCAAAAAAGTAAAAAACATCATCGAAGCAGGGCATCTTGTGCCAAGCGAAGTAGTCATGGAAATAGTTGAAAATTTTCTCAAAACTTTACCTAAAAATAAAAATGTCCTTTTTGATGGCATTCCTCGAAACGAAAATCAAGCAAAACAATTTATACATCTTATGAAAAAATTTGGACGATCTTTTACGGGAATTTTCATCCATCTTTCAGAAAAAGAAGCAATAAAAAGATTAAAAAAAAGAAGGATGTGTGAAAATTGTAAAATGATCTTCGCAGTAAACAATGATAAAAGTACTTGCGAAAAATGTGGGGGAAAACTCATAAAAAGGAAAGATGACACTCTAAAAAGCATTCAAACAAGGATTCAAGCCTTCAAAAAAGAAACCATGCCCGTTATAGAGAAACTGAAAAAAAAGGCAAAATTTGTGGAAATAAATGGAGAGCAAGCTGTCGATAAGGTAAATTTCGAACTGATTTCCAAAATCGTATCATGAACGAACCTACTCTTAAAACCGTAGAGGAATTAAAGATCATGCGAAATGGAGGAAAAATCCTTGGACAAATTTTAGCAGAGCTTGAAAGCATGGTTAAGCCGGGAATAACGACAGATTCCCTCGACAAAGAAGCCGAAAAACTTTTTAAAACCTTAGGCGTTCAGGCTTCATTTAAAGGATATCGGGGATTTCCAAAAAATATTTGCGTTTGCATAAATGATGAAATTGTTCACGCCATCCCCTCTCCTAACAAAACCATGCAAGAAGGAGACCTTGTAACGATCGATTGCGGCGTATATTACCAAGGATTTCACACCGATTCTGCCCTTTCAGTAGGAGTTGGAAAAATATCCGAAGAAAAAAAACACTTTCTTGAAACGGTAAAAAAAACACTAATAAATGCCATAAAATTGGTAAAGCCAGGAGTACGACTGGGCGATCTAGGCTCTTATATTCAAAAAATGATCGAATCAAAAGACTATAGCATCGTTCGAGATCTTACAGGCCATGGCATTGGCAAAAATCTACACGAGGCTCCTATAGTATACAATTTTGGCAAAAAAGGAGCAGGATTAGCCTTGAAACCAGGGATGACTCTCGCCATTGAACCCATAGTCAATATGGGAAAACGTTTTACAAAAACACTTTCTGATCGCTGGACTATCGTAACATTAGATAAAAGTCTCTCTTGCCAATTTGAACACACTATAGCAGTAACCGCGACAGGATATGAAGTTCTTACTCTTCGCCCAAACGAGACAGTCTAAAAAAAGAAGTTTTTTTAGAAAAATTGACTTGCAATAAAAGAAAAACTTATGTAAAATCCAAACGCTCTATGTCAAAATCGCTTCTTAATATATGGCGAAAAAAGATTTCGTTGAAGTGCAGGGAGTAGTGTTAGAAGCTCTACCAAATGCAACATTTAAAGTTCAACTTCTAGATGAAAAATCTCAAGAAGCCACAAAACAACGAGTAGTACATGCCCACATATCGGGGAAAATGAGGATTCATTACATCAAAATACTACCAGGAGACAAAGTGACCGTAGCATTAAATCCTTATGATCCTCTTCGCGGGATAATTACATTCCGACACAAAAGCCAATCTTTATGAAAGTCCAAGCCTCAGTAAAAAAAAGATGTGAAAAATGCAAAATCATTCGACGAAATCGAGTAGTGAGGATTATTTGTACAACTAAAAGACATAAACAAAGACAGGGATAAATTTCCCGATTTCTTTTAATTAAAAAGAATTATGACGCGTATCGCCGGTGTCAATCTGCATCCAGAAAAAAATATTGAAGTCGCACTCACATATATATATGGCATTGGACGACGCCTAAGCGGTGAGATCGTTTCAAGACTCAATATACAAAAGAATAAAAAAGTAAAAGAATTAAACGAATCAGAAATAGCGCTCCTTCGAGAATATATCGATAAAATCCCAACAGAAGGAGAATTAAGAAGAAAAATATCACTCGATATTAAAAGACTTCAAGAAATAAACTCATATCGCGGAGTAAGACATAGAAAAAAACTTCCGGTACGAGGACAAAGAACGAAAACAAACGCGCGCACGAAACGTGGTAAACGCGTAACAATGGGGTCTGGAAGGAAAAAAGAAACGAAAACATAATATTTAAAACATCTTTGTATTCACTATGACAGAGAAAACTAAAGTCAAAAAAAGTTCAAAAAAACTTAACGTTCCACAGGGACGGGTTTACATACAAGCCTCCTTTAATAACACCATTGTGACCATTACCGATCCTGAAGGGAAAGTATTGACATGGGCATCGGCAGGAGCAAGTGGATTTAAAGGGACAAGGAAAGCTACTCCATACGCAGCTCAAGTGGCAGCGGAAAATGCTGTAGGGAAAGCTCTCTCATTTGGTCTAGAAAAAGTAAACGTTTTCATAAAAGGAGTTGGAACAGGAAGAGAACAAGCCCTCCGAGGATTACACAGTTCTGGTTTACAAATAGAAACAATCACTGATTTAACAGGCATTCCACACAATGGATGTAGGCCAAAGAAAAAAAGACGTGTATAAAATTTTATTTCTTTTGTATGTCTCATTATACAGGCCCTAAAAATAGATTATCTCGTCGTTTCGGAGTTGAATTATTCGGAAGAAGAGATGAAAAATCTAAAAGAGGTGAAGCAATAAAGAAAAATTATCCACCTGGTCAACACGGACAGAATAAATTGAGCAAACCTTCCGAATTTGCGAAACACCTTATGGAAAAACAGAGACTTCGTTTTCTCTTTAGTATCACAGAAAAACAATTACGAAGATATTATCAAATGGCCTCAAAATCAAAAGGAGTAACTGGTGACGAACTCTTGACGCTCCTTGAAAGAAGGCTCGATAATGTCATTTTTCGTGCAGGATTAGCAAAAACAAGGGCACAGGCTCGTCAAATAGTCTCACACTCACTAATAAATCTTAACGGAAAAAAAGTAGACATTCCATCTATTCAGGTAAAAGTGGGAGACCTTTTTGAGGTACGAAAAGCAGTAAAATCTTCTCCATTATTTGAAGAAATTCGTAAAATGAAAGTAACACTACCCAAATGGCTCGAAGTCGATTTCAAAAATCTTACAGGAAAAATAAAATCACTACCAGAAAAAGAAGATTTTGAAAAAATCGTCAATCCGCAACTTGTCGTTGAATATTATTCAAAATAATCTCTTTTAACACTTAAATCTTCAAGAAATGCACCAAATACAAGAAGAAATTGGTATTCCAAAGATTGAAAAAAAAGTGATGAGTCAAATGCACATGATTTTTACAATAAGCCCACTTCCTCAAGGCTATGGAACAACCCTTGGGAATGCTCTGCGCAGAGTGCTGCTCTCCTCTCTTCCAGGAGCTGCGGTAACAGGAGTTAAAATAAGCGGGGTAACACATGAATATTCAACCTTAAAAGGAGTAAAGGATAGTGTGCTTGACATCATTCTTAATCTCAAAAAACTCCATATCAAAAAAATAAGTCGCGAACCGTCTATTATAAAACTTCATCCAAAAAAAGAAGGACAAATACTCGCAAAAGATATAGAAACATCATCCGATGTAGAAATTCTAAATAAAGACCTCTATATCACAACTCTTGATTCAAAAGATTCAAAACTCAATATGGAAATCCGCATCGAAAAAGGAGTTGGATATTTACCGGCTTCAATAAAAGAAAGCGAAGAAAAAGAAACAGAATTTATTCTTGTAGACGCAACATTTACACCTGTCGAAAGGGTTCGATATGACGTTGAAGCCGTACGTGTTGGACAAATGACCAACCTCGATAAACTCATATTAGAAATTGTAACGAACGGTTCAATATCTTCAGACGACGCTCTAAAATTTGCAGCAGATCTCTTAAAATCTTATTTTAGCCTTTTCAACATAACTGAAGCACTCATCGAGCCGGAATTTATGACAAATATCGAAAAAATTGCTGCAAAAAAACAACAAGAAGAACGAGAAACTCCTCGACAAGAAGCCTATACCCCAATCGAGATTTTGGGCCTCTCTCCAAGGACATTAAACGCGCTCATTAATGGGAGCATTGGTTCAATTGAAGAATTAGTGCAATGCACCGAAATGAAACTCAATAATCTTCGAGGATTTGGCAAAAAGGCTTTAACAGAAGTAAAAATAGCTTTAAAAAGTCGAAATTTCCATCTCCCCGAAGAATCATCAGAATAATTTTTTTAAATTTATGCGACATCAAAAAAAACATACGAAATTACGAAAAAATCCATCACGGATAAACGCATTGATGAGAAATCTAGCTGCATCAATTATTCTTTATGAAAAAGTAAAAACCACGCAATCAAAAGCCAAAGGGGTAAAGCCTTTAATAGAAAAACTTATCAATATTGCGAAAAAAGATAATAAAATGCTGTCAATAAGAAAACTCAATACAATACTTTTTGAAGAAAAAGCCTCAAAAAAACTCATCGAAAAAATTGCCGAAAGATACAAAGAGCGAAAAAGTGGCTATACTCGGATTACTCGATTAAAATTCCGTGCAGGAGATAATGCGCCTCAAGTACAAATCGAACTCGTATGAACGTAAAATCTATGAAAACTTCTATCCCAAAACAATCAGAAATTGAAAAAAAATGGTATCTTGTTGACGCCAAAGACAAAGTTCCTGGAAGGATTGCCACGAAAATTGCTGATATTCTAAGGGGGAAACATAAGCCCATATGGTCACCACATATGGATTGCGGTGACCATGTCGTAGTAATCAATGCGGCGCACATTCACCTCACGGGACGCAAACTCGAACAAAAAGTCTATCACCGACATTCGGGATACCCAGGAGCATTAAAAACCATACCGGTAAGTCGTCTCTTAGAAGAAAAACCCGAACAAGTTTTAAAAAAAATAATAAGTGGTATGATTCCAAAGAATCGACTGAAAAAAAAGATTATAGATAAATTGAAAATTTTTCCAGAGAGCGAACACAATCACATTGCTCAAAAACCTGAAACTCTTAATCTCTAAAAATGGCTCAAGTTTCTAAACAAAACGAAAAATTACGAAAATATTATTACGCAAATGGTAAACGTAAAACTGCAATTTGCAGAGTACGTATGCACGAAAATGGAACAGGTGTTATCACCATTAATGAAAAACCGATTGAAAAATATTTTACAGTAAAAACCGATCTCGATGCCATATATTCGCCACTCAAAATGACACATAAACTCAAAATGTTCGATATCTCGATCATCGCTCTAGGCGGTGGTATTCATGCACAAGCGCAAGCAGCCCGTCATGGGATAGCAAAAGCGCTTTTAGAAGTAGATGAAACGGTACGAACTACCTTAAAAAGAGCAGGATTTTTAACGCGTGACGCTCGAATGAAAGAACGAAAAAAATACGGTCTCAAACGAGCGCGGCGTGCGCCACAATGGCAAAAACGTTAAGGAGACTTCCTTAAAGATTTTATGGTCCCCTCTCCTGCTGACAATAAAAAAATACATTTTTCTGTCCTCACGATTTTTCCGCATAGTATGGATTCTTATTGTAATGAAAGTATTCTTAGACGCGCCATCCAAAAAAAAATTATAAAGCTCGACTTCTACGACATAAGAAAATACAGCAAAAATAAACACCGAAAAGTCGACGATAAACCCTACGGAGGTGGCTCTGGCATGATTATGACACCCGAACCTCTTTATAATTGCATTCTAGCAGCAAAAAAGGGGAATAAAGGTCCTGTTATTTTTTTAACCCCTCATGGAAAAATCTTCACTCACCGCACAGCGAGACGACTCAGTAATCGGAAAGAAATGATTCTGCTTTGCGGACGCTATGAAGGGATAGATCAGCGCATTCGTGATACACTGGTGGATGAGGAAATTTCCATCGGCAAATACGTTTTAACAGGAGGAGAACTACCTGCCATGATTCTTATAGATGCTTTAACCCGCCTTCTTCCAAATGTCCTTGGCGACGAATATTCAGCCTTGGAAGATTCATTTACACCTAAACTCAAAGGGAAAAAAGAATATCCCCACTACACAAAGCCAGCAATATTTCACGAAATGAAAGTTCCAGAGATACTGCGCTCAGGTAATCACAAAAAAATCGAAGAGTGGAGAATGTCCCAACTAAAATAAATATGTACCAACAGTCAGTTAAAAAAATTTTCCAAATTTTTGAAACAAGCGTATCAGGGCTTTCAAATGCCCAGGCAAAAAACCGTCTCGAAAAATATGGCTTCAATGAAATTAAAACACACAAACGCACTCCGATCATTCTTCAGTTTTTTGAAGAATTTCAGGATATTATGGTATTGATTCTGATTGGAGCAGTAATCATCGCATTCATTTCTGGAGAAAAAATCGATGCATCAATCATCTTATTTATTGTCATTCTCAATGCTTTTATAGGATTTATTCAAAAATATCGAGCAGAAAAGGCTGTAGAAGCATTAAAAAAATTCACAGATGCAAAAGCAAGAGTTATTCGTGAAAATGAAGAAATGGAAATAGAAGGAAAATATCTCGTTCCGGGAGACATTATCATTATAAATGAAGGAGACCAAATCAGTGCGGATAGCAGGCTTATTGAAGAACACGAACTCTGCGTATCTGAAGCGGTACTAACAGGAGAATCGGTTTCAATAAAAAAACAAGCGAACAATATTGATAAAACAAATCCTCATTTTTTTGAACACACCAATATCGTTTTCATGGGGACAACAGTGACTTATGGCACAGGAAAAGCGATAGTTTTCGCTACAGGGATGAATACGCAGTTTGGAAAAATCGCACACCTTACGGGAACTACCAAAAAAGATAAAAGTCCTCTTCAAAAAGAATTACACAAAATAGGACTTTTGGCAGGGAAAACAACCATAGTTCTCTCAACAATTCTTTTCATTGTAGGATATTTTTGGCAAAAAAAAGCTTTTATCGAAACACTGCTATTTTCTGTTGGAGTAGCCGTCGCCGCCGTACCCGAAGGACTGCCAGCCACAATTACCATGACTTTAGCGCTGGGAGTGCAAAAATTGGCAAAAAAAAATGCCATCATGAAAGAACTCTCATCAGTCGAAACATTGGGATCAGTAACAGTTATATGTTCAGATAAAACAGGAACATTGACGAAAAACGAAATGACCGTGAAAGAACTTATTTTGCAGGATTATCAATTTCGTATAACCGGCGCAGGATACGATCCCTACGATGGAGAATGTATTGTAAAAAAAACAAATATTCATATAGGCAGACACAGTAAAGAAAATGAACCCGATTACGATCTCAAAATAATAAAAAAAGGAAATCCTAAGCTTTTTCAATCTTTAGAACTCATCTGTCGTATAGCGAGCCTCTGTAATAATGGCCATTTAATAAAAAAGACACTATCTCTAGAGAAAAATCAAAAAACCATTTTAGGAGATCCAACGGAAGGATGTCTTTTAACCATGGTCGAAAAAGCAGGTTTCAGTTACGAATCTCTCAAAAGAGAAAACAAAAAGATATACGAACTTCCCTTCGATTCTTCGAGAAAAATGATGACAACCATTCACAAAACTGATGAGAAAATCATAGCTTACAGTAAAGGAGCTTTGGATAATCTTCTCGAAAAATGCGAATCAGTGTATCAAAATGGGAAAATTGTTCCACTCAACAATAAATTACGCGAAAAAATATTAAAAGATAATGAGCGTCTGGCTCAAGACGCCCTGCGCGTTATCGGGTTTGCTCTTAAAGAATTAGGAAAAACCGAAAAAAAAGAATATTCGATAAAAGAAGTAGAAAAAAATCTTATTTTTGTTGGTCTTGTGGGGATGATCGACCCCCCAAGAAAAGAGGTGAAAGAAGCAATTCGTATAACAAAACAAGCTGGAATCAAAGTATACATGGTAACAGGTGATTACGGCTTAACCGCGATAGCTATTGGGAAAGAAATTGGACTTTTTAAAGAAAAAGAAACAGTAAAGATCATAACAGGAAAAGAACTTGAATATATAGAAACAAACGAACTCATAAATATTTTTAAAAATGAGGAAAATATCATATTCGCACGAGTAAGCCCCGAACATAAACTCAAAATAGTCTCAACACTCAAAAAGATGGGAGAAATTGTTGCGGTAACCGGCGATGGAGTAAATGACGCTCCAGCACTCAAACGAGCCGATATCGGCATAGCAATGGGCATTACAGGAACAGATGTAAGTCGAGAAGCCGCAAACATGGTACTCGCTGACGACAGCTTTGCGACGATTGTAACAGCGATTGAAGAAGGAAGAACCATTTATGAAAATATAAAAAAATTTATTTTATATATCTTTGCTTGCAATATTGGAGAACTCGTCATGATCTTTTCCGCGATTTTACTCTCGCTTGAGGCTCCTCTTACAGCGATTCTTATTCTCTGTGTGAATGTTGGAACCGACGTTTTTCCGGCTTTAGCACTCGGATTAGAAAAAGCTGAAGTTGATATTATGCTAAAACCACCGAGACAAAAAAACGATCAAATTTTGAAAAAAAATTTTATTCTTCATTTCACCTATATCGGAATTTTCATAGGAATTCTTATGACAAGCACTTTCATATGGACATTGATAAAAAACGGATGGCAATGGGGGCAGACACTAAAAACCAACGATCCAATTTACCTCAAAGCCTCAACGCTTACTTTTGCGTTTCTTGTTCTCATACAAATGGTTCACGCATTCAATTCACGTTCGTTAAAAAAATCAATATTCAAATTAGACATTTTCTCCAATCTTTATCTCATAAGCGCCGTAACGCTTTCGGTACTCATTCTCGTCATTCTTGTACATGTACCATTCATTCAAAATCTCATTCGAACCACAGATCTTACCTTATATGAATGGGGATATATTTTACTTGGATCACTCAGCATATTTATAATCGAAGAAGTACGAAAAAAATTCTTTACGCAAAAGAATGCTTAATCTAAAAAAAATAATAAAAACCGATGATTCAAAAGATCTTTATGTGAGAATAAAAATTATTCCTGGAAGCGAAAAAAACGAAGTCATTGAAGTGATGGATGATGGAACAATTAAAATTCGTATCAAAAAACCAGCGGAAAAAGGAAAAGCCAACAAAGAACTTATACATTTTTTAAGCCATGAATTAAACAAACAGAAAGAAAAAATTCTCATTATAAGCGGCCAATCGGAACGAACAAAACTTTTAAAAATACAATGCTAAAAGGACAAAAAGCCAAAAAATCCCTTGGTCAACATTTTTTAATAAATAAAAATATTATAGAAAAAATAGTGCTCGAAGCCGATATAAAATCCTCTGACACGATAATAGAAATAGGGCCAGGACTTGGCGCTTTGACAATAAAACTCGCAGAAAAAGGAGGAGAAATTATCGCTATTGAAAAAGATCGACGCTTTATTCCTCTATTAAAAAAAACCTTCAAACCCTTTAAAAATGTCGAAATTATTGAGGGGGATGCTTTAAAATTCTTTCCAAAAATAAAAAATTATAAAATCGTTGCCAATATCCCGTATTACATCACTTCCCCACTGTTAAAACACTATCTCCTCGATCCATTTATAAAAATGGAATATGCCGCACCGAAACTTCTCCTCCTTTTAGTCCAAAAAGAAGTAGCAGAAAAAATCTGTGCGAAGGAAGGGAAACTCAATGTTCTCGCGCTGAACGTACAAACATTCGCGAAGGCCAAAATAATAGGAATCGTCAAAGCAGGAAATTTCTCTCCAAAGCCCTTAGTCGACTCAGCAATTATAAAAATCGCTGTGTATAATAAACCATTAGTAAGAGGTGATCTTAAAAAATATTTCGATTGTATTCATGCAGGATTTCAATCAAAACGCAAAAATCTTTTAAACGCCCTTTCTCACAATCTCAAAAAGGACAAAAATGAAATAGGAAAAATACTGAAAGATGCAAAAATAGATTCCACGCGCCGCGCAGAAACACTCACGATAAAAGAATGGGCAAACCTTACGAACGAAATGTTGAACCTCTAAAAAACGAATTCATCTCAATAACAGCCTGCCTCGAAGCTAAAGCATAGTCTTTTTCTGAAAAACGAGAAGAATCTTGATAAGCAAAAATAATGTTACGCGAAGAGTTCACAATAGCTCCAAGACCATCTTCATGAAAACAAACTTTTACATCTTGTACCGTCGCTCCCTGAGCCCCATACCCGGGAACAAGAAAAATAGTATTTGGCATAATAGAACGAAGCCGAAGCGCATCTTTTGGAAAAGTTGCACCAACAACCGCTCCAACGCAACTATAACCGCACTCTCCAATCTCATCAGCTCCCCAACTTTCAAGTAAACGAGCAACAATTTCATAATTTGTTTGTCCAGTTTGATTGTAAAGATCTTGAATATCAGCAGAAGAAAAATTCGAGGTTTTCACCAAAACAAAAATACCTTTCCCGTAACATTTACAAACTTCAATAAAAGGTTTTATGCTGTCATAACCAAGATAAGGATTCACAGTCATGGCATCAACATCATACATCTTAAGTTTTTCGCCAAAAACCTCAAACTCTCCCAAAAAAGCCTGAGCATAAGCCTTGGCAGTCGAATCAATATCAGAACGTTTGGCGTCAGCTATAACAATGAGTCCTTTTTCCTTTGCATAAGCAATCGTTTGAAGAAAAGCCTCCATCCCATGAGGCCCAAAAATTTCATAAAACGCTATTTGGAGTTTCACAACAGGCACAAGATCATAAACAGCATCAATAATACCTTTATTAAAATCAACCAGAGCCTTTGAAGCAGCCTTAAAAGGATCTTTGTGACAGGCCAAAGCCGATTCTTGTATAAATTTTGGAATGTGACTTAAACGAGGATCAAGTCCAACGCATACAGAACTTTTTTTACTTTTTATCTGTTGAATAAGACGATCAGCGAAATGTTGCATAAAGATTAGTGACATACTGCAAAACATGATTGCGTATCGAAATTGACAAAATTTGAGCGAGAACAACGAACTCGCGAGAAAAACATGTATCAGATACAAGATACGACGACGAGCGATGAGTTATTCGTAGCCAAATTTTGTCAATTGTAGTAATAATCATGTTTTACAGTATATCCTTAGGAAATACCATATAAAGCCCTGTAATTTTGGATAACTTCCATACGTTCATCGTCAATATAGGTATGGCCATCAAATGATCTTCCGTATAAATATTCAATCACCTCATCTAAAGTAATAATGGCGTGTATGGAAATATGAAAATCTTGAGAAAGCGAAAGAAGCGCATTTTCCCCATCATTATTCTTTTCCATACGGTCCAAAGCAATAAGAATGCCAGAAATCTGGGGATTACCATTATTTTTAAGTATCTCTAAAGATTCTCGAATCGCGGTTCCAGCGGTAACAACATCATCAACAAGAACTACGCGAGTCTTATCAGAAAAAGAAGCGCCTACAATCGTATCTTTCTGTCCATAAGTTTTCGCTTCTTTACGATTAAAAGCATAAGAAACATTTTTTTGAAAATCTCGAAAAAGTGTAATAGAAAGAGAAACAGCAAGAGGAATGCCCTTATAAGCAGGCCCAAAGATCACATCAGCCGAAAATCCGCTTTGAAGAAAAGCCTCTGCATAATAAGATGAAAGCTTAGAAATGGCCGATCCTTGACAAAAACTGCCAATATTAAAAAAATAAGGAGCTTTTCGACCACTTTTCAAGGTGAATTCACCAAATTGTAAAGCCTGTGTTTCAACCAAAAACTTCACAAATTCTTGCTTATACTGCTCCATATAAAATGGTGAATATCAATAAAATTGATCACAGACAGTGTAACGGGAAACAACGACATGAAGCAAACCTTTTTTTTAAAAAAAGAGGAGTGAAAAAAATAAGAGCAAAAACATGATACTGACAGGCCTTTGACGCATCGATCCGCGAGAAATTACCCGCGATTTTAAGTTGGCATGTTAGGCAAAAAAATGTTATAATTTTAAGATTAAACGAACCCACAAACAAGCTTCTATCGCAAAATTTCTTTTAATATCAAATATGCCATCGGAAGAAGAAAAACGTGCTCTTCTAGAACTTCTAAAAAATATCCAAAATCTCCCAAAAGAAATTTTAGAGACGTTCGATGAAGTATTTCCAACATTAAATCAAAAACAATACGAAGAACTCAAAAAAATCATTGCAGAAGGGATGAGTCAACTCATAAAAATAAATAAAAAATTTCTTCTGGATATAAATAATATTCAAAAAGAAAAAATACGGCCCATGTTTCAAAAACTCGAGCAAGAATCAGGCAGAGAAGAAAAAAAAATACTCAAAAATCTTTTTACCACAATCAATGACGGTATCAACGAAACAAAATAAAGAAGTATCAGGCCTTGAAAGAGAACCATCTGGAGAAAGTCTGCGAGAAGGCTTCCTTAAAAACACTCTTCTAGAACTTGAAAATCTCGGACACGACCTAGAAACAACAGGATCTTTCGTTGACACAACGCTTCATGAAATAGGAACAACTTTCAAAAACCTTCCAGAAGATCTTACGAGAGGCGTAGAAGACAATATCCGAGCACTTCAAGAGGCACTAACGCAAAATCAAGCCGAAGCAAGCAAGGCTCTAGTAAAAAGACTGAAAGATTTTTTCTTAAAAAGAGAAAATGCCGAAGATAGCATAAAAGAAAAAAAACGTCTGGCAGTAACCTATCTCGTCAACTTGACGGATAGAAATCTCTCCGTCCTAAACGAAAAGGTAAAAAATCCATTTTTTGGAAATTTAGAAGCGCCAGCAATGATCAATTATAAAAAAACAGACGGTTCACTGGATTACGAAGGGCTACAGGAACAAAGAGCATTAGAAGGACTGCCTCTTTTCGATAAAG
The DNA here is from genome assembly GCA_964617145.1 of uncultured Candidatus Peribacteria bacterium. Taxonomy (GTDB): domain Bacteria; phylum Patescibacteriota; class Gracilibacteria; order UBA1369; family JACRIC01; genus CAZTVN01. The sequence goes on along the minus strand of CAZTVN010000001.1, from coordinate 25,943 downwards.
CAGATGAAGAAGAAAAACCCAAAATATATGAAGCGATTTCACCTCAAGGTGCCGAAAAACTTATCCTATATTGGATCCCAGCCAAATCTGATCAAAAAAATTTTCAAGGGCATTGGGCCATAAAAGGACAAGATCCTGCCTTACAAGCCTTTATTTTCCACGGATGGATCGTAAGAGAAATACCAAAGGGAATCGAAACAGTAGTCCGTGCAAAAATTGACGAAGAACAAGAAAAAAGAGGAGATAGCGCGAAAATATATGAAGGGCTAGAAAGAGAAGAAACACGAAAACCTTTCATTCAAGCTATCGCCAACAGCACGCACGAAACAATTCAAGAAGAAACGCAAACAACAGATCAAAATCAAGCTATAGAGCGACCAGTAACCATTGCTATCAGAAACAACTTTCAATATTTGACATCGCTCGTTGAAAGTGTTGAGGAAGGAAAAACAGCAGAGGGTTCTGAAAAACATGGTTTAGCAGAACCCTCATCAATCGAAAGAACATCTGCTATTTCAGGAGAATCAGCAGAAAACATTCCAGACGATATCGAAGAACTTTCAGGCAATATCGTAGTAAATCTATTAACAAAAGTACGCGACGTAGTGGGAAGAAAAATGTTTGCGCCAGAAGAACAAAAACCTCAAAAAGAAGAAATCGCAGAAAGTATGAGCGCCATCGCGACTTTAGAAGAAATTTTCGCAAACATGCCGGCTGAAACCATCTCTCAACTAGAACTTGTTGGGGAATCACAACAAGGATCTCAAATTATCACTCAAAAAGATCTTTTAAGTGAAGAAATCAGAATCCCTCGCGCTCAAAACAGCTATATAAGCACATTAAGAAAAATCGAAACCGCTCTTACCCTAGAAGCTTAAACCTATGCCAACTTCCTACTCTTCACAAATCGAAAACATCTTACAAATTGCCTCAATAGAAGCTCTCAAAGAAAACGCGTCATACGTAAAAAAAGAACACGTTTTTCTCGCAATTCTAAAACAAAATGACGAAGAAATAGATGAAATGTTTAAAGAGTTCAAAATATCAAAAGAAGAATTTATTCAGAGCTTAACAAAAATACGGAGAGAGACAACGGATGTAAATGACACAAAAATAAAAAACATTGGATTCGACGCGGAACTTAAAAAAACTTTGGAAGAAGCCAAAAAAATCGTCGAAACATTCAATGATAAAAGCGTAAAATCCATACATCTTTTCATGATTTTAACCAAAGATCCATCAAAGCGTATTCAGGAAGCCTTGAAAAATTTTAATCTCTCCTACGAAAAAATATACGGTTATTACGAAAAATCAAAAAAAAGACAAAAAACCGAAATCACAACATTTCTCGATCAATACGGAGACGATCTGACTCAAAAAGCAATCGATGGAAAACTTGATCCCATCATTGATCGTTTTGAGGAAACCGAGAGAATCATTCAAATTCTTTCAAGAAAAACAAAAAACAATCCAGTGCTTTTCGGCGGCCCGGGAGTAGGAAAAACAGGCATTGTTGAAGGAATTGCCTATATGATTGCCAAGGACAAAGTGCCAGAAAATCTCAAAAATAAACGTATCATCGAACTGAGTATCCATTCCATAATTGCAGGAGCGAGCTTAAAAGGAGAATTTGAAGAAAGATTGAAAAATATTCTCGAGGAAGTAAAAAAATCCGATGGAAAAATTATCATATTTTTTGATGAAATCCATTCATTGGTGCAAAAAGAAGATAATTCCGAAGCGGCAAACATCTTAAAACCAGCTCTTGCTCGTGGAGAAATCCAATGCATAGGCGCAACAACGGAAAGCGAGTATAGAAAACATTTTGAAAAAGATGCTGCGCTCGAAAGACGATTTCAGCCGGTTTATATCGAAGAACCATCAGAAGAAAACTGTTTGATTATTTTGAAAGGAATTAAAAAAAAGTTTGAAAATTATCACAAAATCCTCATTCCTGACGAAATTTTGGAAGATATTTTACGCTTAAGTCAGCGCTATATCGTACATCGTCTCTTGCCAGATAAAGCCATTGATCTGCTTGATGAAGCCTGTACAGCCATGAATATTCCAGAATTTTCTCTTTCAGGACAAAAGGAAGCGCAAAAATTTCTTTTCTCTGACATCATAGAAAGAAAAGAAAAAGCTACGATGAACAAAAATATTCCTCTGGCAAACAAATTGAGCTATAAAGCCAGACATATCGAAGCAAAAATACTCTCTCTAGAAAAAAGTTTAAAAGAAAAAGAGAAACGACGCGAAAAAATCTTAACCCGAGAAATCGTAGAAGAAATCGTCTCAAAGATGACAGGAATACCGAAGCCTCATATTCAAGGAAACGAAGGAGAACGCCTATTGCACATTGAAGAAATATTGTCTCAAAATATTGTCGGCCAAAACAAAGCAATAAAAATCGTATCTGAAGCCATTATCCGAAACCAAACAGGGATGAAGAAAAAATCAAAACCCATCGGATCCTTTATTTTTATGGGGCCAACGGGAGTAGGAAAAACAGAACTCGCGGAAAGGCTCACAGAATACCTTTTTGGAACGCTTGATGCTCTCGTTCGCTTTGACATGAGCGAATTGAGTGAAAAACATACAAGCGCGAGACTCATCGGTGCTCCTCCAGGGTATATCGGTTACGAAGAAGGAGGCCAACTTACTGAAATAATCAGACGAAGGCCATACAGCGTCATTCTCTTTGACGAAATCGAAAAAGCGCATCCAGAAATATTTAATTTGCTTCTTCAAATGCTTGACGAAGGACATCTTACCGATGCCAAAGGACAAAAAGTGAATTTTGAAAATACTATCATCATTTGTTCATCCAATCTTGGAGGACAAACCATCGATTTTGCTCAAATAAAATCACTCAATGAACGTGAACAAAAAAACACTCTCATTAAAGAACTCCGTACGCTCCTTAAGCCAGAACTTATCAATCGATTTGATGATATCATTCTTTTCGATTTTCTCACCAAGGAAAATATTGAAAGCATTATAAATCTCTTGATTCGAGATACCGTTGAATCGCTGGAAGAACAAAATATCAGTTTTATTTTAATGGACTCAGCGCGAAAAAAACTTGCGGAACTCGGCTATGATCCAGTTTTTGGAGCAAGGCCAGCCCGTTTAGTGATTCAAAAAGAAATCGATACTCCTTTGGCAAAAATGCTTCTTCGTAAACAACTAAAAGAAGGAGATCAAATAACCTGTCAGGTCGAAAACGAAAATTTTATCTTTCGGAAACTGACGAATTAAAAATTCTCTCCTAGGGCCTGTGCACACAAAGTTTTTGCGATGGTTGAACAGGAACGTGGTCGGATTCGCGGCGCGAGGAGCGCTGTTTCGCCATTGCGCTCCACAAGCGACGAGCAACAAAGAAGACCTGACAGGTTCCTGTTCAACCCGAAGGGAAGAGACATATTTTGCCCATTTCTGCGTTACTCCTCCTCGATGTGCCTTTGGGCACACCTTCGTCGTCGTTTCTTGAACTGAACAAAATATGTCTCTTCCATCTGTAAAAACTTTGTGTGCACAGGCCCTAAGAAGCTTCTTGAAATAAAAATTGTACCCCACGCTCTAAAAATAAACCTTCCTCCCCTCACTGTCGCGATGATATTTCCCAAATTCTTCGATCATTCGGGCTGTATCATTATCCATAACAGGACCTTCAATACACACAGGCATTCCTGATTCATCAACGCAACACTGCCCACAAATACCAAAACCGCACTTCATGTAACGTTCGACGCTCACCTGAGCTTTAATATTTTTCTCAAAACAAATATCAGAGACTCGCTTCATCATCATTTCCGGACCGCAAGTAAAAACCCAGTCAGCTTTTTTCTTCAAAAAATGAGCACCGGGTAATTGCAACGTTTTCATTCGGGTTTCACCTAAAATTTTCGTTAAAATATCGATATTATATCCTTTATGCCCACAACTTCCATCGTCCGTTGAAATATGCAGTTTTAGCCCTTTGACAAGCCCTAATCTTTTAAGATAAAGAAGATGATTTTTCGTCCGAGCTCCAAGAATAAAATCTATTGTACAGCCATCTTGAATGGCCATTTTCGATGCAAAAAACAAAGGCGCCGCACCATAACCACCTGCTACCATAATAAGATGTTGTTTTTTTTGCCAATGAAAAGGTTTTCCATAAGGACCACGTATACCAAGCTTATCACCAACCTTTTTCGAAGCTATAGCACGAGAAAACGAACCAACCTCACAAATAGTAAGAGAAAGAGATTTGGAATCATCATAAGCAATACTCATAGGCTTCTCGTCCATCCGAGGAATCCAAACATTCACAAACTGTCCGGGTTTCCCGCAAACAGATCGATCAAAGATGTAAGTTTTGACCGCAGCATTCTCTTGAATAATTTTTTTAATCGTAAATGTTTGAGGGATTTGATCGGACATAATAAAAGAAGAAAAAATTAGCTCAAAAAATTATTTAAGACGAAAAGACTTTTCATGCGCCACACCTATTAAATTTTGAAATCGTTTCACCTTATTTTTCTCACACCACTCACTCATTTCTTGAACAATTTTCTTGAACACACTTATACCACGATAATGTACTCCTGTTCCCACTCCAACAAGCGTCGCACCAACCATCATCATTTCAAGAGCATCACGTCCAGTCAAAATACCACCAGTCCCAATAATGGGGATCTTCACGCTTCGAGCAATTTCATACACACATCGAACAGAAAGCGGCTTTATCGCAGGCCCGGAAATACCACTAAATCCGTTATGCAAAACCGGCGCCCTCATATCAATATCGTACATAAAACCTGGCATCGTATTAATAGCACAAATCGCATCAGCTCCAGCAGATTCAACAGCTTTAGCTATTTCAGAGATAGAAGTCACATTTGGAGTAAGTTTCAAAATAATAGGAATCTTGCCAACTCTTTTTTTCACCCTTCGTGTCAGCTCATGGGCATCCTTCGTTGAACAGGAAAAAGGCTTCCCAAACTCATTATCAACATTAGGACAAGAAATATTAACCTCAATAAGAGACGGTTTCATTTCAGCCACCTGCTCCGCAACACGTTCAAAATCTTCAAAACTTCGCTCAACAATATTCACAATAACAGGTACAGAAGACTTTTCTAAAACTTTAGGAATCTCTTCACGGGCTTTTTCAATTCCTGCATCAGGAAGGCCAACGGCATTGAGCATAAAATGCTCATTCGCAATAATCACAGGATTCGGATGGCCTTTATGAGCCTTATACCAAACAGATTTAGTGGTAATCCCGCCAGCACCATTTTTCACTACCCGAAGCAAACTCGCCCCAGTCACGCCCAAAATACCAGAAGCTAAAACCGTAGGATTTGGAAACTTTACGCCACAAAAATCGACTGAAGTATCCATGTTTACATCTTAAAAAGAAGATAAATCTATTAAAACACGGTTTAGCCTCTATCGGCAATCTTAAGATGCATGAAATTCAACCTCTTTCCCGCATCGAAAATTTTCATCGACTTTACCATCGCGATACACAGGCATCCCGCTAACAAAAGTCATAACTGGCCAACCACGAAGCTTCCAACCATGAAACGGAGACCATCCACACTTAGTATACAATGACTCATTCTCAACAACTCGTTCAAGTTCAAGATCGCAAACGACCAAATCCGCATCATATCCAACAATCACAGCTCCTTTGGAATGAAGTCCAAAAATCCGAGCAGGATTATACGACATAAGCCTCACAATATCATGTAAAGCAAAAGATCGACGCTTATTCATAGCATGAAGTAAAAGAGGAAGCATCGTTTCAACTCCAGGTACGCCAGAAGGAGCATCTTTATACGCAGCATGTTTTTCAGACTTTAAATGAGGCGCATGATCCGTAGCAATCATGTCAAGATCACCGCTTTCAAGCGCCTTCCAAAGCGAAACAGTATCTTTATGCGTTCGAAGAGGAGGATTAACTTTAACAAAAAATCCCTGTTTTTCCCCTTCTTCTTCAGTCAAAAAAAGATGATGAGGGGTAATCTCAAAAGTAACCAAAACACCTTGAGAACGATATCTTAAAATAAGATCAACTTCATCCTGAGTCGTCACATGACATACATGCAGTCGATGCTTATATTTTTGAGCTAAAGTAAGAGCTTGCAAAGTAGCCTCATACGCAGCTTCTCGGCTTCGAATTTTGCCATGATCCCCTATCCCAATAACTTCATCCTCATACAATTGAAAATTTCTCTGAATAATCGATTCATCTTCAGCATGAACCGCAACAAGCTTATTCGTATGCTCAAAAATACGCTCCAAAACGCTCATGTCAGGAACACCAAGTCCTCCAGTCGAATGAGAAATGTAATATTTAATCCCAGCGACATTGCTCACCTTCTCAAGATCATGAAGATTATGAGCCGTAGCGCCAAAATAAAATCCATAATGACAAAAACTGCGACCCAAAATACGCCGACGCTTATCAATAAGAGCAGATAAGCTCACATTTGGAGGATCGGTATTAGGCATATCAAAAACCGTCGTAATGCCGCCACTCACAGCAGCGCGAGACCCACTCACAAAATCTTCTTTCTTCGTCAAACCCGGATCACGAAAATGAACATGAGCATCAATGATCCCAGGCAGCACATATTTTCCTGAAACATCATAAATAAAAGAAGCTTCGCCATCAAAAGCATCAATAATATCAACAATTTTTCCACCACTTATAACAATATCACCCTGTCGAATACCTGGTTCATGAGAAACAATTCGAGCATTCTTTATAACGGTATCAAACATGAGCGACTTACATGAAAAAAACAGCCAGAAGGCATATTTTTAAATCTTTCCCAAAACCAAACTTAAAAGCGCCATTCGTACAGAAACACCATTGGAAACCTGCCGAAAATAACAAGCGCCATCAAGTTGATCCGTATCTTGAGTAATTTCGCCACATCGAGGAAGAGGAGACATGATAAGAACATCACTGTTACAACGTTCAATCAAAGATTTACTAATAATATAAACGCCATAAAGTCTTTCATATTCATCTTGATTTTCAAAACGTTCACGCTGAATACGTGTGACATAAATAGCCTCAGATTTTTTAATAGCATCCTCTAAATTTTCCGTCTCCTCAAAATAAACACCTTTTTCATGAAGAAACTGTCGTTCACTTTCAGGCATACGAAGTGCCTGAGGTGAAACAAAAATAAATTTCACACTAAAATGGCAAAGAAGACTCGAAAGAGAATGAACCACCCTCGAATATTTCAAATCTCCAAGAAAAGCAATCGTCAACCCATCAATAGAACCCTTCTCTTTATGAAGCGTATAAATATCCGCAATAGCTTGAGTAGGATGCTCATTTGAACCATCTCCTGCGTTAATGACAGGAACTAAAGAACCTTCAGAAAAAACAGAAACAGAGAAAGCCTGTGGATGCCTCATAACAGTAACATCGCTAAAAAAAGAAATAGTATGAGCCATGTCTTGAAGCGTTTCCCCTTTGGTTAAAGAAGATTGATGAAGATCGGCTATGGTTACGACACGCCCTCCGAGACGATTCATAGCCGTTTCAAACGAAAAACGAGTACGAGTTGAAGGTTCAAGAAAAACACTAGCAAGAACCTTCCCTCGAAGGAGATCAGAAGGAAGTTTCTTTTGAGCAATAGGCTCTAACTCTTTGGCAACTTTAAAAAGCTGTTCGAGACTCCTTGAATCAAACTGCTTTGAGGAAAGAATATTGGCGTTAGTATACTCCATAAATGTATTCAATATCAGCCGTTTAATGTAGTTTAGAAGGTTTTTATTTATTTTTCAAACCATTCTTCCTTTACGCTCTCGCCGAGATTTTATAAAAAAATACCCCACAACACCAAAAGTGGTAACTGGCGAAACGAAACTGGGAATATAAAAACCAAAACTGTCTAAAATCATAATAAGTCCAAGAAAAAGGATGGAATACATCGCACCATTTTTAATGTAAATATATTGTTTAATACGTTCAATATTGCTCATGGTAAGCTGTCGAACAACAAAAGCGCCAACACCATTACCGAAAAGGATAAGTGGTACTGAAAGAGTAAAAGCAAAGGCTCCCAAAACTCCATCAATAGAAAAGGTCATATCGATAATCTCTAGATAAAAAATTTTACTCACATCGGAAAGTCCTTTTTTCAAAAGCTGCGCCTCCTTAAGTTCAGCATTTTGTTTAAATCCATGGGTAATAAAAAAAGCCGTAGAACCAACTATCGCTCCAAAAGCCATCAAAGGATTACGATGAATAGCATACCATACAATAATAGCTAAAAGCAGAGAAATAACGGCAAAAAACCAAACACCTTGTGAATAAAAAAATCTTTCACCTATAAGGCCAAAATTTTTGGGCTCCAAAAAAAGCCAATGAAAAAAAAGAAAAAGAAGAAAAGTGCCACCGCCAATAAGAAGAATAGGAGCGGATGATTCTATAGATTCATGAATTCTTGGATCACTGCTAAAAGTTGCAGTTAGAGCCTCAAGTGGCCCAAGAGAAGGAACAGTCGCCCAGACAATAAGCCAAGGCAAAAGGCCACGAATAATAAAAACGGCAAAAAGAAGCCCCCAAAAAAGAAACCATTTTCGAGCCTTTTCCTGCATAGTAGAAAGCACCTCGGCATTAATAATGGCATTATCCACACTGCTAATAATCTCAAAGAGCGTTAATCCTGTCACGGTGAGGATAAGAGGAAGGAAAAAAGACATAAAATAAAAATTTGCGGATATGCCAAAATGATTATATCAAAAATCATCATTCATTGTAGGAGAAAGGAAAGCACGTATGGAAAAGGATAAATTATCCTCTATAATAAGGACGGAAAAATTATAAAGAACATCATTCGTTATTATGGATAAAAAACAAGCAAAACTCATTCTGGAAGACGGATCCATCTTTGAAGGAATTTCATTTGGGGCCAAAATTCCTGAAAGTGGAGAAGTAGTCTTTAATACAGGGATGGTAGGCTATCCTGAAACCTTAACAGATTCCTCATATTTTGGACAAATTCTTGTCCTCACTTATCCGCTCATTGGTAATTATGGGGTTCCTGAAAATACGCATGAAAAAGACAAAATTAACAAAAATTTTGAAAGTGAAAAAATACAAATAAAAGGATTAATTGTTTCGGAATATTCGGGAAATTATAGCCATTGGTATGCAAAAAAAAGTCTCAACGACTGGCTGAAAGAAAACAATATTCCAGCAATCACAGGAATCGATACCCGCGCCTTAACTCAAAAACTGCGAGAAAAAGGAACTATGCTTGGGAAAATTATTCCAGAAAATATCGATCCGGTAACCATCAACTTTTATGATCCTAATAAAGAAAACATCGTATCCAAAGTAAGTATTAAAAAACCAATCACCTATAAAAGAGGTCAAAAATCCATCATTATCATCGATTGTGGAATGAAAAACAATATTCTAAGAAATTTTCTAAAAAGAAACATTACCGTACATCGAGTTCCTTGGAATTACGACTTTTTCAAAAACAAACTCAAGTTCGATGCGGTATTCATTACGAACGGCCCGGGAGATCCATGTGTTATCAAGGAAACACATGCACTCGTAAAAAAATCAATGGAGCATAAAATTCCAACCCTCGGGATTTGTCTTGGCGCTCAAGTTTTAGGCATAGCCTCAGGCGCAAAAACCTATAAACTCAAATACGGCCATCGTTCACAAAATCAACCAGTAACCGATCTTGAAACTGGTCGTTGCTATATAACCTCACAAAATCACGGCTTTGCGATCGATAAAAAAACACTGCTAAAAGATTGGAAAGTATGGTTTGAAAACGCCAATGATCAGACAGTAGAAGGAATTAAACACGCTTCCCTGCCTTTCATGGCAGTTCAATTTCATCCCGAATCAACGCCTGGCCCCATAGATACAAACTTTATTTTCGATAAATTTGTAGAAATCATCTAAAACCCTTTGAAAACACGCCAAAACAATGTGCCTATTCATAAGTCTCGATATTGAAACAACAGGTTTTGATCCGAAAAAAGACGAACCGATAGAAATCGCTGCGGTCAAATTTGATCATAAAAAAATACATCAAACCTTTTCTTCTCTCATCCGAATCGAAAAAGGAATACCGATAAACATAAGTCAAATAACAGGGATAACGAATGAAGACCTCAAAAACGCGCCCCTACTCGATGAAATAAAAAACGAATTTTTATCTTTTATTGAAGATATACCGATTATCGGACACAATATTTCCTTCGATACAAATTTTCTCCGTGCAAAAAATATCCCAATCACGAATAAAGAATACTGCACTTTGGATCTGGCAAAAATCCTTCTTCCAAATCAAACTTCATACAGTTTAGAAATTCTCACGGAAATCCTTGAAATCGATCATGAAACAAAACATCGTGCGCTTTTTGATGCACTCGCGTCAAAAAAACTCTTTGACTATCTCTTGGGAAAAATTGAAGAAATCCCCGAAGAAATACGTGAAAATATAATAACACTCAGCAAAAAAAGCACATGGCCATTACAAAATCTTTTTTGCAAAAAATCTAAGAACATGCTAAAAAACGTCGTTGCATCACAAAAATTGGACACCTCCGCCAAAGAAAAAGTAAAAAAAGAAAAACAGGAAACTACACTGTTTCCTTATGAAGGAGAAATATTCATCAAGGAAAATATCAAACAAAAAACTGTAAGCTTGATCGAAATACCAAAATACGATCTCAAAAATCTTATTCAAAATCTTAAAAAAGAAAAAATTATTATCGCGGTATCTCAATCTTCCTCGCTTTTAACCGAAAATTTCATAACGCTTTTTAACGCCGATTACTATCTTTGCCTGCAAAAACTCAAAAAATTAAAAGAGAAAGAATATTTCGAACAACAGGAAATTACTCTGCTTATAAAAATTTTGCTCAAAGAAAAAACATTAAAGGAAGGTTCTCAAGAAGAAATCGAACCTTCAGGAAAAGAGTATGAGGTTTGGAATACCCTCTGCGGCAACGAATCCGACTGCCTAAATTGTACAGAAGATATTTGTTTTTATAAAAAAGCCCTTTCACGAGCCTTAAAAGAAAATTGCATAGTTATACCGTATTCGCTTATTTTCAAAAAATTAGACCTTTTTTCAGATAAAATCCTCATTATCGATAAAGGAGATGTCTTTTACGACCAGCTTCGAAAAATACTCACTACCTCAAAAAAAATAAATCATGATGAAAAAATTCAAAAAGAAGACGAAAACACCGTAAGTTGGACATTTGAAAAAAACGATGAAACTAGACTCTACACCACACCTAAAAATCCAGAAAACAATCTGAAAGAAGCCCTAAAAGCTTTCAAAAATGTTATTTTTATTTCCGAAAACCTCACCATAGAGGACAAATTTGATTTTTTTCAAAAACTTTTAAACTTAAACGACGACATAAAAACGCTTCAAATAAAATCAGAAGAAAAAATCTCGACACAAAGGCCACAAAAACAACAAAAACCACAAACGCCACAAATAATAATAGCAAAAAATCTCAAACCTCCTTTTGCTCCGGGAAATTTTAATGAAACTCTGGACATCTTGAAACAAATTATCGAAAAACACAACGGCTCTCATTTTCTTTTAACAACTTCTCAAAACACCACAGATGTCCTTCATAAAGAGCTCATCGAACGCATACAAGGGAAAACGATATTAAGTCAAAAAATTTCTGGTGGTACAGGAAAAATTATTTCACTTTTCTTAAAAGAACCCCAAAAATCTCTCATAATAGGGAATCAATACTTCCTGGGAGAAATATTGAGAGATGGAAAAAGCGAAAACATTATTCAAACTCTCATCATACATCGCTTACCGTTCGAAATTTTAAGCGATCATCTCATACAAGAAAAAACAAAAATCTTCAAAAACATTTTTGAAGATTTTTCGATTCCACTGGTAGTACTTCGATTAAAAAGGATCATATATGACTTTACTCAAGAAAATAGCGAAAATAAGAAAATATATATTCTAGACTCGCGTTTTGAGAAATTGCCAAAAGTTCTAAAAATTTTTCCAAAAAATTTCACCATTGATTTTTCTTAAGACACTTCAGCATAATTGTTCAGATCCTCTTAAGAAAGCTCATAAGTCATTCCCTGAATAACTTAAATTGAGCGATTTATTACAGAGTGGAAAATCTGGCACGATATTGCCTGGTCCAATTTCTCCAAAGAGTGGCCAGTTACAAAATGATGGATCGCGAACTGCCATGCGTTCAATGAATCCTTTATCATTGAGGCGTACAAAGTGAAGGATTTCACCTCGAAAACCCTCCACCGCCGACAAAGCTTCTCCTGAATGCAAAACCAAAACAACCTTCGTTTCGCCCTTCACAGTACGAAGCAATGTGCAAAGTTCTTCGATCATTTGAGAAGAAACATCCAATTCACCGACGCGAACCATAAATCTGGCAAAAACATCACCACCTGTTTTGGTCACTACCTGAAATTTCAATCTATCATAAGAAACATAAGGATGATCTATCCTGGTGTCCATTTTTTGATCAATGGCGCGAACGGCAATTCCAACAGCACCATAAGCTTTGGCTGCATCCAAAGTAAGAACACCGGCAGTTATCATTCTTTCCAAAAGACCGTCTGATTTAAGACCAATATTAAGTAGCCCATGCATGTCAGCCATAATCTCCTGAACTGTTTGAGAGATCAAATCGAGCTCGGCTTCAGACAAATCACGAACCACTCCTCCTGGAATAATAAACCCTCTCCAAAAACGATTTCCAAAAATTTTTTCAGAAAGTCTTACCAAATTTTCTTTGATCCGAAAGCCATGGGCAGCCATAATAGTATAGCCTGTTCCCATTCCGGCAATATTTGAAATATCATGAATGTGCATGGTTAATCTCTCTAGTTCAGCAATCAATGTCCTTAAAAGACTAGCCCTTTCTGAAATATGTACACCCGCGATCAATTCCAAAGTCTGTACAAAAGTCAAAACATGTGAAGCCGCAGAATCATCAGAAATTCTCTCGACATAGGGCAATGCGGCAAAAACAGATTTCCCTTCCAATAATTTCTCCACACCCTTATGGGTAAAAAACAATTTACCTTCAAGATTAACAATCCTTTCGCCCGCAACATTAAAACGAAAATGTCCCGGCTCAATAATTCCGGCATGAATGGGCCCAACTGGAATCTCATAAATACCATTGCCTCCGACATGGAGCATCGGATAAGGAACATCATCTTTTTCCATAACAGTATTCCATTCAAAATCTTTTCTTAAAGGATGAATGTCACGCGGAACATTCTCATGATGAACCAAACGACGTGGATCAGGGTGACCTTTAGCCACTATTCCAAACATATCCATAAGGTATTTTTCATACCAAATAGCTGCCATAATAGTTTTCGTCAACGCAGGATACTCTGGATTTGCTTCGGAAAGAGCGGCTGAGATCTGCAACCATTCATTTTTACCTCCCATGGCGAGTACGGCATGGACTCCAAAAGTCTTATGTTCTGCTCTATCATCGGTCCCAAACAACCAAGCCAGTCGATAATTCTGAGAAACGAGAGAAGCTACAACTCTGGTAAAATTTTCAGAATCTGTCTTAAAAATTCGCAAATTCTTTTGATTATGACTCATCTGTTCTTGAAACACACCGTCAATACTGAGATGACTTTTAGTTTCCATAATTATAAAAATATTGATTGAGCAATGCCTGAAAAAAAGTTAAAACCTTCTGGGGTTAACATGAAAATTCCAGAAATAGCCAAAAGCACAATTTCTACAACCATGACAAGATGGGTCAAATTAAATTTTTCAGTAAATTTTTTTTCAATTTGGTAATCATCCCCTTGATGATTATCATCAGTTTGATGAAGACAAAACATCCTAAAAGTATGTCTAAACAAACTTACACAAACAAGCGCCAGAGCCAATAACATCAAAAAGAAAATAACCAGATGCCCCTTGTTAACTATTGCAGCAAGTATCAATATTTCACTAGAAAAAGCAGCAAAAGGTGGAACAGCAAGAAGAGAAAACATACCCAAAATAAAAAGAGTGCCGGTAACAGGAATAGTATGAATCAAATTTTTTACATTATGAATTTTAGCCGTTTTAGTGGCTAATAAGATTTCACCTGAACCAAAAAAAAGTAATGATTTGGACAATGTATGGGCAAACATATGCATCAATGCAGGAACCATTCCAAGTGGTCCGAGTCCCACGGCTATTGCCAATATCCCCATATGCTCCATGCTGGAATAGGCCAACATTCTTTTATAATTATGTTGAATATAGAGAAAAAAAGCACTTGCTACGAGAGAAATAACACCAAATGCCAAAAAGAGATTATTAGTCCACTCTGATGAACGAAGCGCTATGTCAGTAATAAATTTGATTCTCATTAAAGAATAAAAAGCTACATTGAGCAGTATTCCAGAAAGCATAGCCGAAATGGGAGACGGAGTGCGTCCATGAGCATCAGGAAGCCATGTGTGCATAGGAAAAAATCCAATTTTGGTGCCAAGACCAATAAAAGCAAAGAGAAAAGCCCATTGCATAATAGCTGGCGGCATCTTTAAAGCGTTCATCGTAAGCATTCTCAAAGAAAATGAATCAAAAGGACTTAAATTGCTATTGATACCAGCGTAACTGATAAATAAAACAGCTAATAAACCCAAGCTTATTCCCAAAGAACAAAGAATAATATATTTCCATGCTGCCTCGAGTGAGCCATCTTTTCTATAAAGAGCTACTAAAGGAGTGGTGGCTAAAGTTGTTATTTCCAAAGCCAACCAGAGCAAACCTAAATTATCAACCATCACCACGGTGAGCATCGCGAGAGCAAAAATAGGCAATAATAAAAAATACAATCTGATTTGTTTTAAATCGAGAATTTTTTCATGATTTTCTTCTTTAATATATCTATGACTGACGATAACCGTGAAAAAATAAAGCAAAATGATCAAAATTCCCATAAAAGCCGAAAAGCGATCTATCCGGAGTACATTTCCAAGGATGAAAGCCTGCTTGGAGAATAGCGGTTTTATCAGGAACAAAAAGGTTATCAACGAACTGACTATACCCATGACAAGAGCCATCAGACGTACCTGCTTAACCTGTTTAAAAAAAAGAGGCAGGAGCGCGGTTACCGGGAAAAAAATAAAAATTACAATCGCCATTATAATAAGTTAATCAATTAATTCTTTTAAATTTTCAGTGTCGCCAATCGTATAAACTTCATGAACTCTATCAATCAAAACCGCTAAAATTACCGTACTTATAATAATTACAAAAGAAATTCCCATTTCTAAAAAAATAGGGATACCATCAAGTGTAACGAGACCAAAGGCAGCAATTCCATTTTCCATGGTAAGCAAACCCAAAACCTGTGAAAACAAATCTTTTCTGATTACAGTCAATAAAATCCCTGAAAGGATCAGGCTGATTGAAATAAACAATAAACTCTTGAAGAAAAAAGGATTATCGAAAGTACCATCAAAAGTGACCGGAAAATTCCTAACAATTATTCCACTTAAAATCAACACAAATAAAAACATAAAAGAAGTTGTTGCAGGCCTAAAATACATTTTGAGTTGATTGGAAGAAGGTAGTTTTTTGGCAGTAAAATTGATAATCAATGGTATAAATACTACCTTAAACAAAATGGTTGCCAAAGGAGCTATAAAAAAATCTTTTTCTTCTTTCAAAAGAGACATGCTTGCCCCAAGGCCTGCCAAAAAAAAGGAACTGACTGCAAAGTATCTTAACATCGGTATGAGGCGTATTTTCCCCATCATAAGGAATGTAGTCAGAAGCAATCCCCCTGCAAAAAAATCTATTATGACGTGAATGGAGATCATAAAATCGTATTAACAAGTGTCAAAAAAATACCACCGAGGCTTAAAAAAAATGCAACAGCCAAAAACTCATGCACTCTATAAAAACGCATTTTCACGATAGAACTTTCTAAAAAAGCGAGCAAAAACATCATGACAATAACTTTGGCGATAAGAAATAAAGGAGACAAAAGATAAGACAAAAGATCTGAAGAGCTTTCCAATAAACCAATCGGATAAATCAAGTTCATCAACAAAACAGAAAACAGGGTAAGTTTAAGAAACGAAGCATATTCTATCAAAGCCAAAAAAGGACCAGAATATTCAAGGATCATTGCTTCGTGTACCATGGTTAACTCCAGATGTGTAGCAGGATTATCGACAGGATAACGAGCATTTTCCGCGAGCGCCAGGAGAACCAGCGCCAACAGACTCGGTATGATAAAAGGTTGCGTCGTTATATTAAGGTCTGAGACCATCCTGCTAATTTCTGAACTACCACTATTTAAAGCCAGTGCACCAAAAATCAAGATCATAGTTGGCTCAACTAAAGAAGCAATAGTCATTTCACGACTTGAGCCCATGCCACCAAACGCTGAAGCCGATTCAAGTCCTCCGAAAATTAAAAAGATGGTTCCAAGCATGAGTATTCCAGCGATAATAACAAAATTGCTATATGCCGATAAATATCGATCTATAGAAACCAGCGGCAATATTAAAACCATAAATAATGAAGTACCCAAAACAACAAATGGAGCCAGCCGGAAAACCCATGAAGTACTTTTAGAAATGACCATTTGCTTTTTCATCAAGGTCAATATCGTGAAATATGGCAAAATGGGAGAAGCTCCTTTTCTTCCCTGAAGTCTAGCCTTAAAAAACTTAACTATTCCTGCCGCAAATGGGGCGATAAGCAAGATAAGTATGAATTGATAGATTGAAACAAAAAAATTCATAAAGTTACTATTGCGGTGATAACAAGAGAAATAAGGATCAACGTAATATAAAATTGAATATTTCCATTTTGTAATCGACGAACCGTAGAGGAAAGGAAAGTAATAGAACAGACAAGAGGGTTATAAAAATACTGATCCCAGATTGGGTTGATTTCAAGATGAATGCTCTTTTTAACCAACCATGGATTGGTATCGATTATTGGATATGCCGTAATTTTTTTATTTGCCCTCAAAATAGTTCTAAAGAAAAAACGGATTGGAGCGGAAAAAGTAGTGGCGGTATATTCCATGGAAGCATTAATCGGCTGACCACAGTCCCATGTATGATACAGCCTTTCATTTTTCATGGTTGATCCACTGCGTCTAAATAATAAAGCAAATAAAAATAATCCAAGCAAAATCACCAATAAAATCATTGGATTAAAAGTTAAAGGAATGAAAGACGAATCTTCTCCAATTATATCGATTATTGGCTTAGAGAAAGCTCCAAGGAGGAAAGCTACAAAACTCAAAAACGCTACAGGGAAAAGCATTTCTACTCCTGGCTCATGAGAGATTTCAGCGTTGGGACTTCGAGATTCTGCCAAAAAACCAATACCAAAAAATCTAACCATTGAAAAAACAGCAATTCCTGCAACCAAACCAAAAGAAATCAATGTCCCGAGTAATAAAATCTTGACCGAAAAAATACCGGAAAAAACAGTGTTAATAATCGATTGAATTACGAGCCATTCTCCGACAAATGCTCCAGAAGGCGGCAAAGCTGCAGCAGTGAGAGAAAGCAATAAGGCGGCAAAAGAAAAAATCCTCATTTTTCTAGCCATACCACCCATTTTTTCAATATTGCGTGTATGAAAGGCTTGTCCTGCAATACCGGCAACAAGAAAAAGACCTGACTTGAAGAAAGCATGAGAAATCGATTGATACAAAACAGCAATCATACTAAACTGCGCAAGCAAAACCATCTGCTGATTTTGGGCAATAAGATAAATCCCAATGATAGAAAAAATAAGACCAAGATTTTCTATGCTACTAAAAGCCAAAATACGCTTAATATCTGTTTCGATCACTGAATAAAACACTCCAAAAATAGCTGAAAAAAGCCCAACGATTACTACCAAAAAACCTACCCAAAGAGGAAGAATGGGCAGCATATATAAAATAACTCTCAAAAATCCATATACGGCAACTTTAAGCATAATGCCTGACATCAAAGCAGAAATATGACTCGGAGCCTGAGGATGGGCTTCGGGGAGCCAACCATGAAAAGGGAATAAACCAGCTTTTGAGCCAAACCCAAAGAAAAAAAGTAAAAAAGCGGTCAGAATAGTTTTGGCAGGAAGCCCCGAAGCTGATAATCCCAACTGGTTAAAATTGAGATTGAAAACGCCCTTGGACAAAAGGAGAAATCCTGCAAGTATGGCTGAAGCCCCCAAATGAGTCATGATCAAATAAAAAAGCGCTGGTCTGACAGATTGGATTTTAAGATCTGCCATTACTAACAAAAAACTGGAAAAAGACATAATTTCCCATGCGAAAATAAAAAATAGTGGCGTAGTAGAGAGAACCACCATCTGCATCCCTAAAATAAATAACGCACTTAAAAATTGAAGATAAGATATATTATAATGTGATTTTTCATTGAATATATATCTGAAGCCATAAAGTACAGTCAGGAAACCAACCGTATTGACCAAAAAAAAGAAAATTGCCGATAGTTTATCCATCATGAATGTTCCGGGGAAAGAAAAATCGGTGACCAAGAGAGATAAAACTGGAAGATCTTTTACTAAAAATATTCCCGAAGCTAAAATGCCACAAACGAGAGCAGTCAACATAATGATTTGGGCGATACGCTGAATAAAATCTTTTTTACTGAATAGTGCAAAAACTCCACCTGACAAGGTCAAAACCAAGCAAATATAAATACAAATTCGAATGAATAATTCAGTGCTCATGATTGAACGTGATCTTTAAGTATATGTAACATGCCTTGTAAAATTTGAGTTGGAGTAGGCGGATTGCCATAAATTTTATAATGTACTGGAATGATTTTTTCAACTGGGCCAACTACGGCATAGGAATCTTTCCAAATTCCTCCAGTGCAAGCACCATCGCCTATCGCAACGACAATACAAGGCTCCGGAGCAGCCTCATAAGTAGTCAGAACGGCTCTTTCCAGATTTCGGGTAACAGGACCTGTGACAAACAAAATATCGGCATGCCTCGGCGAAGCGACAAAGGAAAGACCAAAACGTTCAATATCATAATAAGCATTATTCAAGGCTGTTAATTCGATTTCTTCTCCATTGCACGAACCACCATCTACAGCACGGATACGCAAAGAACGACCGCCATAGAGCTGATCAATTATTTGTTTTAATTCTTTACAGGCTTTCTCTAATTTTTCATCGCGTAAGTCCGACTTTTTATCTTGAGTCGTAAAATCCCCTTCCTCCGACCTCAGCCTTTCATCCGGTAAATCGAGAAACTTACTCTTATTTTCCGTTACCGACCTATTGAAAAAAAGTTTATGAAGAAGTTTGAGGAAAGCCATACATTAGATAAGACTATGCCCGATTTTTACAGATTCTAAACAATATTGATAAAAAAGCAAGACTTATTAAAAAAGAGAGATCCCTATTTTTTATATTTAGACATTTGGGCGAGCTTTTCTCTCATCATTACAATGCGCAGTTCCTCTTTAAGTTTCTCAGCTGTTACCGCATCTTTTGCTTCAGTCACCATTGTTTCAGCCTTTTTACGGGCGGCACTGGCTTCTTCCAAAGCAATGTTTTCAAGATTCTCTGCCAAATCTGCCAGTATTGCAACTTTATTTTTATGCACTTCTAAAAACCCTCCAGCCATAAAAATCGTTCGTTCAGAATTATCTTCTAAAATTATTTTAATAGCACCAATATCCAATTTCGCGATTAAAGGATGATGGTCGGTCAAGATACCGATTTCACCGGTTACTGTTGGGACAATAACGGAGGAAACCCTACCAGTAAAAATATTTTTTTCTACCGTAATGATATTTAAGTCGAACATGAGTATGAACTGTAACGAAATGAACTATTACATTTATTTCTTCAAAGCCCCCTGAGCTTTTTCATGTTTTTCCAAAGCTTGCTCAATAGTACCAACCATATAAAAATCAGTTTCATTCAAATGATCGTATTTGCCATCAAGAATTTCCCGAAAACTTTTGATGGTATCTTTTAATTTCACGTATTGGCCGACAATATTAGTAAATTGTTCAGCCACAAAAAAAGGCTGGGAAAGAAAATTTTGAATTTTTCTTGCCCGAGTGACAATGATTTTGTCTTCCTCAGAGAGTTCATCAATACCCAAAATAGCGATAATATCTTGTAAATCTTTATAACGCTGCAAGACCATTTGCACTCCACGAGCGACCTTATAGTGATCGACGCCTACAACATTAGCATCAAGCTGACGCGAGGTTGAATCAAGAGGATCAACCGCCGGATAAATACCTTTCTCGGTTAAACTGCGCGAAAGCACAATGGTTGAATCCAAATGCGAAAAAGTCGTGGCAGGAGCTGGATCGGTAAGATCATCCGCAGGAACATATACGGCCTGCACTGAAGTGATTGCCCCATCTTTAGTGGAAGTAATCCTTTCCTGTAACGCACCCATTTCCGTTGCCAGATTGGGTTGATAACCTACGGCAGAAGGCATACGCCCAAGTAATGCTGACACTTCTGAACCAGCCTGTGAGAAACGGAAAATATTATCAATAAATAACAAAATATCTCTTTTCTCCTCATCACGAAAATATTCAGCCATGGTCAGTCCAGAAAGAGCTACTCGAAGACGCGCGCCAGGCGGTTCATTCATTTGGCCGAAAACCAAAGCAGTTTTGTTAATAACGCCTGACTCTTTCATGTCCAGCCATAAATCATTTCCTTCACGGGTTCTTTCTCCTACACCCACAAAAACAGAATATCCACCATGTTCTGTCGCTATATTACGAATGAGCTCTTGAATAAGTACGGTTTTTCCCACGCCAGCTCCTCCAAAAAGTCCAACCTTGCCGCCTTTGGCAAAGGGACAAATGAGATCAATTACTTTTAAACCTGTTTCAAAAATTTCAATTTTGGAAGATTGGTCGACAAATTCTGGTCTTTGTCGATGAATTTGCCATTTTTGATCGGTTTGAACAACTCCAAGACCATCAATGGCATCGCCAACCACGTTAAAAATACGTCCTAAAACTTTTTCACCAACCGGAACCTCAATTGACTTACCAGTAGCGGAAGCCTCCATCCCGCGATACATACCATCGGTTGAATCCATGGCAACCCCCCTCACCTGACTATCACCCAATTGTTGCTGAATTTCTATAATCAATTTTCTATTTCCCAATTCGACTTCAACCATCTCCAAAATTTTAGGTAATTCACTTTTAGCAAATTCAAAATCTACCACCGGTCCGATAATTTGAGTAACTTTTCCTTTGTGCATATAAATAATAAATAAATGATAAATCTAAAGGCCTTTCTACTGTACGGCGCCAATAATTTCCAAAATTTGAGTCGTAATTTTAGACTGACGGGTCTTGTTGTACTCCAAAGTCAAATTCAAAACAATCTCTTTAGCGTTATCAGAAGCCTGATGCATAGAAATCATGCGCGCAGAATGTTCAGAGGCTGCTGATTCCATCACCGCCTGATAAACTTTAATGTTGACCAATCTATGCAAAAGTTCGTCTAAAAGAATATTTTTTTCTCCTTCAAAAATATAATCAATTTTACCTGACGCTTCATTGGCAGACGATTCAGCAATAAAAATAGTTTCAGGTTCAATCGGTAACAATTTCTGGACAACTGGCTTTTGATTAATCGTTGAATAAAAATGATTATAAATTAAATATGCTTCATCAACAGAACCTGCCAAATATTCATCTAAAACGATTCTGGCAATACCAAGAGTGTCTAAAAATTCAGGAGCATTGGCCATTTGTTCAAAATCAGCAACAATGCTTTGGCCAAGTCTCTGCATGGTTTGGCGAATTTTTCTACCTACTGCTACAATTTTTCGTCCTTTATCCTGACGAACGGAAAAATTTTCAAGACTGATTTTAGCAATATTAGTATTAAAAGCTCCACAAAGGCCACGGTCAGCCGTGATAATAATATAGGCAATATTGTTGCTGTGATTATTTTTTTCTAAAAGTTTATGAGTCAACTTTGGCTCACTGGAAGTGATGAGAACCGCAATCATTTCTGAAAGTTTGTTGAGATAAGGACGACCTTTTAAAGCCTGTTGTTGAGCTTTTTTCATTTTAGATGCAGCAATCATCTCCATAGCCCGGGTAATTTTTTGGGTGGATTTGATAGAACGAATTCTGAGTTTTAAATCACGAAGTGATGACATTCCAGTTTATTTTGAATTTTTCAATAACCGTTTTCAACTCCATTTCCAACTCCTCTGTAAATTTACGAGCTGTGGAAAGAGATTCCTGTAAATTTTTATAATTATCATCAAGGAACTGATAAAATTTTTGTTCAAACGATGAAATGTCTTTTATCTCAATATCATCAAGTAGCCCACTATTGAGCGCATAAATAATAGCAATTTGCTTAGCAACCGGAAGCGGTGAGTACTGAGGCTGTTTTAATACTTCCACCGCTCTTTGCCCACGCTCAAGTTGTGATTTGGTTTGAGCATCAAGATCAGAACCGACCTGGGCAAAAGCTTCCAATTCGCGAAATTTAGCCAAATTTAAACGAAGATTCCCCGCCACCTTTTTCATTACTGGAATTTGAGCAGATCCTCCAACACGAGAGACAGAAATACCGGCATTAATGGCAGGACGTTTACCGGCATAGAAAAGTTCCGGCTCCAAAAAGATTTGCCCATCAGTAATGGAAATGACATTAGTTGGGATATAAGCAGAAATATCATTAGCCTGAGTTTCAATAATTGGCAAAGCCGTGATCGAACCACCTCCCATATCGTCAGAAAGCCTGGAAGCTCTTTCCAATAAACGAGAATGAAGATAAAAAATATCCCCAGGATAGGCTTCGCGACCGGGGGGACGACGGAGAAGCAAAGAAACTTCACGGTAAGCCCAAGCATGCTTGGAAAGATCATCATAAATAATTAAAGCGTCTTTACCTTCATACATAACCGCCTCAGCCATAGCGCAACCGCAGTAAGGAGCGATAAAATTCAAAGCAGCTGGATCAGAAGCCCCTGCAACAATGACCGTTGTATATTCCATGGCACCAGTTTCTTCCAATTTTCTCACTACATTAGCAACTGTTGATTGTTTCTGGCCAATAGCAACATAAAAACAATGAACATTCTGGCCTTTCTGATTGATAATGGTATCTATGGCGATAGCTGTTTTACCAATTTGACGATCACTGATAATGAGTTCTCTTTGGCCTCTACCAATCGGGATCATGGCATCAATAGCTTTAATACCGGTTTGTAGAGGTACAGAAACTGGTCTACGATGAATAACACCTTCAGCCTTATGTTCAATAGGACGAAGTTTTTTAAAATGAAGAGGCCCCTTACCATCAATAGCTTGGCCAAGGGCATTAAGCACTCTACCAGTAAGCTCGTCTCCTGTGGGAACTTCCATGATTTTTCCTGTACTTTTGACAATATCGCCTTCTTTAAGATTTTTATCCTCACCAAATAAAATACAGCCAACACTTTCTTGGGCCAGGTTAATCGCCATACCATAAGTAGGTCCAGGAAACTCAATCATTTCACCCATTTGAACATTACTGAGTCCATTAACGAGTGCTACCCCATCACCGACCAAAAGAATACGCCCTGTGTCAACGGTTTCTGGTTTAAAATCAAGATTTTCTAATTGTTTCTGCAAATGATCGATAATTTGTTTAGCATCAATTTTCATAAGAAAAGCTTAAAAATGTAACACGCAAATGGTTAAGATAATTTTTGACTGAATAATCTGCGAGGAGATCATTTTCATACATTTGAATACCCCCGATTAAATGGTGGTCTACTTCAAAAGAAAAATAATATTGATGATATTTTTTTTGACTGAATTGATCAGCAATTTTAGTCTGTTCAGACTCAGGAAGGACTCTCGCGGAAACAATTTTTAAATGACTAATATTTTCCGAATCAAAATAAAATTTTTGATAAGCATCGACGATTTTGGGAAATTGTAGGATAAGATCATAAGCTACCAATAAACTTAAAAAATTGAAAATTTCCGGAGCAAAATGTTTTCCCAAAGTTTTTTCCAAAACCAAATGCATTTCGGCTAAAGTAAGATGAGAAAATCTCAAAAGCGCTTCCTGAAAATCTTTTTCCGCGAAAAGTTCTTTAAGACTGACAAGTTCAGCAAAAATTCTTTTTGAATTTTCGTTTTTGCGAGAAATAGCAAGTAAAGCTTTCGCAAAAGGAATTATCAATTTTTTTTTATGATTTAGCATAAATATCTAAATATTCCTTAATCAATTTGGCATCTTTATCCTGATCAATTTTCCCTTTTAAAAATTTTTCCGCTGAAAGGATAATCAAATCTACCGCTTTAACTTTTACTTCTTCAAATGCCTTCGCTTCTTCTGCTTCCAAAGCATTTTTCCCAGCAGCAATGAAGTGAGTAACTTCGTCCTGGGCTTTAGAAAGAAGGTCAAAACGAACCTGTTCACCATTTTTACGTGCCGTCTCAATCATGGACTGACTTTCGATACGCGCTTCTTTAAGCATATTTTCTCGCGTTGCGCTTGATTCTTTTAATAAAAAATCGGCTTTTTCAGCATTCTCAACTCCTTCTTTTATTTTTTTTTCACGATCCTTCAACAATTTTAAAAGGGGTTTGTAAAGAATTTTATTTAAAAGAAAAAGCAGTACAATAAAATTCAAAGCCTGAAAAGCAACAATGGAAGGATCTAAGCTCAAGCCTTGAGATTGAGCACGAGACGAAGCTTCAGGTTGAGCTTGAGTTAGAGCAATCGTTTCCAAATTTTCCGCTTTTGCGGTTTTAATCCAAAAATTCATGAGATTAAAAAATTATTTATTAATCATGATGAGGGATAAAACAAAGCTTAGAATACCAAGTCCTTCAGCGAAAACAATCGCGAGAATCATGTTAAGCTGTATTTTTGAAGTTGCTTCAGGTTGTCGACTAATAGCTTCCATAGCCTTAGAACCTATCCAGCCTATGGCGATAGAAGGAATAGCGATCGCAAGAGGCAGGAATAAGTTGAGTACATAGGTGGTGTTCATGATAAAAAAGTTAAAAAATAATACATTAATGTGCCTGCTCTATGGTATGAGCCGTATTTAATGATGTAAAGGTAAGAAAAAGTGTAGCAAAAACAAAAGCCTGAATCAGTCCTACCACAAATTCCAATATCATAAAAGGGATGGGAATAAGTGGTTTAACTAAAAGGAAAGCAACGGCAAGGACGATTTCACCACCAAAAATATTACCAAAAAGACGAAGTGAAAGCGCAATAGGACGAACCAACTCCGAAACAATGTGTAAGATTCCAACAAAAAAATCGATAATACCCATTGGCCCTTTTTTGAAGACGGCCTTGATATTAATAAAATGGCCAAGATAAGCGAAAAAACCATGAGCTTTTACGCCTTGATACTCAAAATAAAGAAAAGCAGAAATTGCCAGAGCAGCAGTTGAGTTAAGATCACTGGTTGGAGCGCGTAAATTGAGATGTTCGGAAATAAACCCCAAGCTTAAACCAAGCCAATTGGAAAAAAGTATTACCAAAAAAAAAGTAATGAATGGCACGAAATGTTTTTGAGCTTCTTTCCCTCCAATATTTTCCATAAAATCATGCAAACCGCCTAAACTCCATTCAACCAAATTTTGAAAACCAGACGGAAGATATTTAAGTTTTAATCTTATGAAGAGAGTAAGGCTAATGAGAATAAACATCACCAGCCACATATTTAAAATAGTATCAGTGATGGGAATGACTTCAAATAATGTAAAGACGGTTTTTGGCTCAAGATGTACTTGTAATTCTGAAATTCCACTCATTTTGATATGCTTAATATCGTTAAAAGATTTTACTTATTAAGGTAAAAAAGTCAACGGTTAAATATTTCAAATACTTCTTGGGTACACAGATCGTTACCACCTTCGGAAGGAGCTCAAAGGAATATTT